>NZ_JBVYHB010000001.1:0-2500 GCF_056033425.1 Leisingera sp. SA32
TGGTTGCGGGAGCAGGATTTGAACCTGCGACCTTCAGGTTATGAGCCTGACGAGCTACCTGGCTGCTCCATCCCGCGTCAGGTTGATTTTCTATCGTTGAGAGAGGATTTGGATTTTACTAGGTTTGGCGGTGACCTACTCTCCCAGGGCTTGAGCCCAAGTACCATCGGCGCGACAGTGCTTAACTTCCGGGTTCGGGAAGGGACCGGGTGTTTCACTTGTGCTGTAGCCACCAAACCGAGAAAAATCCAGCTGCCTTCGGCAGGTGGATTTGGCGGCAGGCAGCGTGTTTACGAAGTAAACATGCGTTGCCGCACCTGAGTTATGTCACGAGACATTTCCACATGCGGAAGGCGTTACAATCAACGTTGTCCAAGTGTTTGTTCGGGATGTTTGCTTATTTGGTTCCGGCAACACTGTCTGTTACTGGATCAAATCAAGCCTATCGGGCGATTAGTACCGGTCAACTGAATGCATTGCTGCACTTACATCTCCGGCCTATCGGCGTGGTGGTCTTCCACGGCCCTCAGGGATACCTTGTTTTGAGGGGGGCTTCCCGCTTAGATGCCTTCAGCGGTTATCCTGTCCGATCATAGCTACCCAGCACTGCTATTGGCATAACAACTGGTCCACCAGTGGATCGTTCACCCCGGTCCTCTCGTACTAGGGGCAACTCCTCTCAAGTATCCTACACCCACGGCAGATAGGGACCGAACTGTCTCACGACGTTCTAAACCCAGCTCACGTACCTCTTTAAACGGCGAACAGCCGTACCCTTGGGACCTGCTCCAGCCCCAGGATGAGATGAGCCGACATCGAGGTGCCAAACACTGCCGTCGATATGGACTCTTGGGCAGTATCAGCCTGTTATCCCCGGCGTACCTTTTATCCGTTGAGCGATGGCCCTTCCACGCGGGACCACCGGATCACTATGGCCGACTTTCGTCTCTGCTCGACTTGTCAGTCTTGCAGTCAGGCTGGCTTCTGCCATTGCACTCAACGAGCGATTTCCGACCGCTCTGAGCCAACCTTCGCGCGCCTCCGTTACTCTTTAGGAGGCGACCGCCCCAGTCAAACTACCCGCCACGCAGGGTCCCGGATCCGGATAACGGACCGCGGTTAGATATCAAGAGTGCGAAGGGTGGTATCTCAAGGGAGGCTCCACCGGAACTTGCGTTCTGGTTTCGATGCCTACCACCTATCCTGCACATCACAATCCTGATACCAGTGCGAAGCTGTAGTAAAGGTGCACGGGGTCTTTCCGTCTAACCGCGGGAAGCCTGCATCTTGACAGGCAATTCAATTTCGCTGAGTCGATGTTGGAGACAGCGGGGAAGTCGTTACGCCATTCGTGCAGGTCGGAACTTACCCGACAAGGAATTTCGCTACCTTAGGACCGTTATAGTTACGGCCGCCGTTTACCTGGGCTTCAATTCGGAGCTCTCACCCCTCCTTTTAACCTTCAGGCACCGGGCAGGCGTCAGACCCTATACGTCGTCTTGCGACTTCGCAGAGCCCTGTGTTTTTAATAAACAGTCGCCACCCCCTGGTTTGTGCCCCCGGATTCCACTTGCGTAGGACCCGGGCCTCCTTCTCGCGAACTTACGGAGGTATTTTGCCGAGTTCCTTCAACATCGTTCTCTCAAGCGCCTTGGTATTCTCTACCAGTCCACCTGTGTCGGTTTAGGGTACGGTCTGAAAGGAGGGCTATTTCCAGGGACTGCTGAGCAGCCCACTCAATCCGATAAGAGTGAACTACCTTTGCAATCCGTCACCACTCCACGGCCCAGGAATATTAACCTGGTTCCCATCGCCTACGCCTTTCGGCCTCGGCTTAGGGGCCGGCTTACCCTGCTCAGATTAGCTTTAAGCAGGAACCCTTGGACTTTCGGCGAGAGTGTCTCTCACACTCTTTGTCGCTACTCATGTCATCATTCTCGCTAGTGATCTCTCCACGGGATCGCTCACGCGCCCGCTTCATCGAAAGCCTCTTGTCTCCAATCTTCCCGAGGGAAGTAAGGAGACATGAGACTATGTCACACTACGCTCTGCTACCATGCCCTATGGGCATCCTCGGCTTCGGCTCATGGCTTGAGCCCCGTTACATCTTCGCCGCAGGACGTCTTATTTAGACCAGTGAGCTGTTACGCTATCTTTAAAGGATGGCTGCTTCTAAGCCAACCTCCTGGTTGTTTTGGACATCCCACCTGCTTTCCCACTTAGCCATGAATTGGGGGCCTTAGCCGGAGGTCAGGGTTGTTTCCCTCTCCACGACGGACGTTAGCATCCGCCGTGTGTCTGCCATCTAGTACTCCCGGGTATTCGGAGTTTGGTTAGGATCAGTAAGCCTGTGGGGCCCCATTACCCATCCAGTGCTCTACCCCCCGGGGTATTCGGATGACGCTCTACCTAAATAGATTTCGCAGAGAACCAGCTATCTCCGAGTTTGATTGGCCTTTCACCCCTAGGCACAGCTCATCCCGATCTTTTTCAACAGATG
>NZ_JBVYHB010000001.1:7500-451186 GCF_056033425.1 Leisingera sp. SA32
AATGATCTCGCGACGGTTCCAGAACGCCGCCTCCGGGGTTGCATCGGCATGGGTCAGATCGTTGGTCCAGCGGCGCGCCATCGGTGTCTCCTGCGGTTTTGCGTTCTTCTTGAGCTAACCTTCCCCACGGCAAATCCCAAAACATATCCGGTCACGAGTGCGCGAGAGACCTGTAACCTTTGCCGGGGCCGAGGCGCCGCGGCCTGCAAAAACCTGTAGTGTTGCGGAACAGTCTCGGGCAGAAAACCCTGAGACGCCGCAACGAACCCCGGGGAGACCGCATGAAACACCTCATCACCGCAACCCTGCTGGCGCTGGCCGCGCCCCCCCTGGGCGCCCAGGACATGCTGAGCTACGACACTACGCTCAGCTTCGACGATGTGACCTTTGGCCTGGAGAATGCCATCGCGAACCGCGGGCTGCGGCTGGAACATGTCAGCCACGTGGGCGAAATGCTGGAGCGCACCCGCGCCGACGTCGGCTCCGATGTGGTGCTGTTTGAGAATGCCAAAGTGTTCTCCTTCTGCTCAGCGCGGCTGTCGCGCCAGGTGATAGAGGCAAACCCGATGAACATCACCTATTGCCCCTATGACATCTTTGTCGCCCAGCTGCCGGACAGCGAGACCGTTACCATCGGGTTCCGCCCCTACCCGCCGGGTGACATGCAGCTGATTCAGAACCTGCTGGACAGTTTGGTGCAGGAAGCGATCGCGGAGTAACCCGCGCAGGGCGCTGCCGGGCCGAAATTTCCCCCCTGCCCCTGCGGCCCGCATCCGTTATGGTGACGGCAAACGGATAAACCGGCACGGGCAGACCCTGATGAAATCGCTACTGACTACACTGATGCTGCTGGCGGCCAGCCTGCTGAGCGCCTGCGCTACCGGCCCTGCGACCAGCCGCGACGATGTCGCCGAACTGACACGCGCGCTGCAATCTCTGGGTCCGGGCGTCGATCCGGCAGAGGCCCGCCGGGCGGCAGAAATTGCCTATGATCACTCCGCCCAGCTGGCCGAACTGTATAATGTCACCACCTCGCCGATCATCCACAACACGCTGGTCAACACCGGCGTGAAGGAGCGCGGCATCTGCGTGCACTACGCAGAGGACATGCAAGCGCGGCTCAGCCAAGAGAACTTTCAGACCCTGACCATGCTGCGCGCCATCGCCGAACCCCGCAACGAATTCCGCATCGACCACAGTACGGCGGTGATCGCCCCCAAGGGCGCGGATATCTATGGCGGGATCGTGCTGGACCCCTGGCGTCACGGTGGCCGCCTGTTCTGGTCGCCCACCTCTGAGGACACACGCTATGACTGGGAACCCCGCATGAAGGTGCTGCGCCGCAAGTACGAACGCAAGGTCGCCAGAGGAGCGGCTGGAATATGAGCAGCGCCCGCGCCGTCCGCCCACCTGCTGCACATGTCTGGCGCAGTTTGGCTGACACTGGCGGCGCTCCCGCTTGAAGCGGCCAGCGATACGCCCGTTCAGGACGGCCAAAGCTGGGCCGAGCAAAAAAGCGCTCTGTTTCAGCGCGCCACCGGCGACGCGGTGGAGTTCTTGGGACCGGAAAGCTTCCGTTCCGAATTCCAGCCCCGAAACGACGCTTTCATTGAAGGCGGCTGTGTCGGCCGGGGCGATGTCTGCCCGCAGACCGGCAAGGAGCTGGAGTTTGCCAACCTGCTGACCCGCATGACAATGAATGAGGGCATTGCGAGCTCCTTTGTTCCATTCGGCTGCCAGACCTAGACCATAATTGAAACGGTCAACCGGGGGCTCAGTTGGCCGGGTCCCGATCAGACCAGCACAAAAGAAAGGCCCGCCATCGCTGGCGGGCCATTTGATTTACACTCCAAAGGTGATCAGTGCACCACGGCATCGTCAGGCTTGGGCCGGTCCGTGGTTCCCAACCGGTCACCAATGATCAGCCCTTCGCTGCCGGCCGACACCGGCACCGTGTCGCCGTCCTTTATCTCGCCGCTCAGCAGAGCCTCTGCCAGAGGGTTCTGCAGGGCACGCTGGATCACCCGTTTCAGCGGCCGCGCCCCGAACACCGGGTCATAGCCTTCGTCCGCCAGCCAGGTCTTGGCGGCACCATCCAGCTCCAGCGCGATCTTGCGCGCGGCCAGGCGTTTCAGCAGCCGCGCCAGCTGGATGTCGACGATACCGTCCATATCCTTTCGGTTCAGCCGATCAAATATGATCGTCTCATCCAACCGATTCAGGAACTCGGGCCGGAAATGCGCCCGCACCGCGTCCATAACATCGCGCCGCGCGTCGGACGCATCGGCCCCATCCGGCAGCTGACTCAGCGCCTGTGCGCCCAAGTTCGAGGTCAGGATGATCAGCGTCTGCTTGAAGTCCACCGTACGGCCCTGGCCGTCGGTCAGCATGCCGTCATCCAAGACTTGCAGCAGCACATTGAACACATCCGGATGCGCCTTTTCGACCTCGTCAAACAGCACCACCTGATAGGGGCGGCGGCGCACGGCCTCGGTCAGCACGCCGCCCTCATCATAGCCGACGTACCCCGGAGGCGCACCGATCAGCCGCGCGACGGAATGCTTCTCCATGAACTCGGACATATCGATGCGCACCATCGCGTGCTCGTCGTCGAACAGGAAGCCAGCAACCGACTTGGTCAGCTCGGTCTTACCCACGCCGGTGGGGCCAAGGAACAGGAAAGAACCCAAGGGGCGGTTCTCGTCGTTCAACCCGGCACGCGCCCGGCGCACCGCATTGGCTACCGCGGTCACGGCGGTATTCTGGCCAATCACCCGGCGGTGCAGCTCATCCTCCATACGCAACAGCTTGTCGCGCTCGCCTTCCAGCATCTTGGAGGTCGGGATCCCCGTCCAGCGCTCCACCACAGCAGCAATTTGCTCTGGCCGCACGGCCTCTTCGACCATCAACCCCTGTTCTTCCTTGTGCTCAGCATCTGCCAGCTGTTTCTCCAGCCCCGGAATCACTCCGTAGGACAGCTCCCCCGCGCGGGCCAGATTGCCTTCGCGTTTGGCAATGTCGAGATCGGCACGGGCGCGGTCCAGTTGCTCCTTCAGGTCGCGGGCGGAGGCCAGCTTATCCCGTTCAGACTGCCACTGTGCGGTCATCTCGGCGGAGTGTTCCTGCAACTCGGCCAGCTCCTTTTGCAGCTTTTCCAGCCGATCGCGCGAGGCCGCATCCTCTTCCAGCTTCAGCGCCTCTTCCTCGATCTGCAATTGCAGGATCTGGCGGTCGAGCGCATCCAGTTCCTCTGGTTTGCTGTCGACCTGCATCCGCAGCCGACTGGCGGCCTCGTCCATCAGGTCAATGGCCTTGTCGGGCAGGAACCGGTCGGTGATATAGCGATTCGAAAGGGTCGCCGCTGCCACCAGCGCCGCATCGGCGATGCGCACCCCGTGGTGCAGCTCGTACTTCTCCTTAATCCCGCGCAGGATCGAAACGGTGTCCTCCACCGTCGGCTCTGTCACCATCACCGGTTGGAAGCGGCGCGCCAGAGCGGCGTCTTTCTCCACGTACTTGCGATATTCATCCAGCGTGGTGGCACCGATGCAATGCAGCTCGCCACGGGCCAGCGCCGGCTTGATAAGGTTCGCCGCATCCATCGCGCCATCGGCCTTGCCCGCGCCGACCAGCGTGTGCATCTCGTCGATAAACAGGATGATCTCGCCCGCGGCCTCGGTGACCTCGGTCAGCACCGCCTTCAGACGCTCCTCGAATTCGCCGCGGTACTTGGCCCCGGCGATCAGCGCACCCATGTCGAGCGCCAGCAGCTGCTTGTCGCGCAGGCTTTCGGGCACATCACCGTTGACGATACGCAGCGCCATGCCTTCGGCGATGGCGGTCTTGCCCACACCGGGTTCACCAATCAGCACAGGGTTGTTCTTGGTCCGGCGCGACAAAACCTGCATTGAGCGGCGAATTTCTTCATCGCGGCCGATGATCGGATCGATCTTCCCCTCGCGCGCCGCCTCGGTCAGATCGCGAGCGTATTTCTTCAGCGCATCATACCCCTCTTCGGCCGTGGCCGAATCCGCCGTACGCCCCTTGCGAATATCATTGATCGCCTCATTCAGCTTCTGGGCCGAGACATCGCCCGCCTCCAGCGCCTCCTTGGCCTTGGATTTCACCATGCAAAGCGCCATCAGCAGACGCTCGACCGGCACAAAGCTGTCGCCCGCCTTTTCGGCAATCTTGGCGGCCTCATCCAGCACCTTCGCCGTCTGGCCGTCCAGATAGATCTGCGCCGCATCGCCGCTCACCTTTGGCTGCTTGGAGATGGCGGCATCGACCGTTTCGGCCACACGCTGCGGCGCACCGCCCGCGCGGGTGATCAGGTTGCTGGCCAGCCCCTGGTCGTCATCCATCAGTGCTTTGAGAATATGTTCCGGCACCAGACGTTGATGCCCCTCGCGTATCGCGATGGTCTGCGCGGCCTGCACAAACCCGCGCGCACGCTCCGTGAACTTGTTCAAGTCCATCTTGCTCTCCTTTATCAAGCGCCCGTTTGGTTCGGCAGCGCCCGCTTTGCGGCACGCCCCGATCTGGGCCTCAGGGTTAAATGTGGGAAGCAAACCAGCCGCTTCAAGTCCGATAAACACCAAAATGATGAGTAAAACCCTGATCTGGATCAATCCGCCCGACCTGGGTGCTGTCCTGCCAAACGGCAACGCCCGGCGCACCCGGCCGCAGCAGCTGCACAGGCCGCTCCGGCCGCACCGGCCTTGCCCAATGCGCGCTCCACGCGTATGAAACGCCAGTTTCACGCCAAATCCGCCAGCCTCAAAAGGATCCCCCGATGCCCCAAGCCCCGCGCGCCGACGACCGTCTGATTGTTGCCATGGATGTCCCCAACGCGCTGGAGGGGCTGAAGCTGGCCGAACAGCTGGGCGACGCGGTCTCCTTCTACAAGATAGGGCTTGGCATGCTGACAGGCGGCGGGCTGGCGCTGGCGAATGAGCTGAAGCAGGAACAGGGCAAGCGCATCTTCCTCGACATGAAGCTGTTTGACATCGGTGCAACTGTGGAAAACGCGGTGCGCGGACTTGCGCAGTTCGACCTCGACTTTCTCACCGTTCATGGCGATCCTTACGTGGTCCGCGCCGCCCAGGAAGGCGCCGCCGGCAAAGATCTCAAGATCCTGGCCGTCACCATTCTGACCTCGCTGGACCGACAGGATCTGGATACGGCGTTGATCAAGGATGGTGCGGTGCAGGATCTGGTGCTGGAACGCGCCGGAAACGCATTGGCGGCTGGTGCCGACGGGGTCATCGCGAGCCCGCAGGAAGCCGCTCTGATCCGCGCCCTGCCGGAGGCCGAGGGCAAGCTGATCGTCACCCCCGGCGTGCGCCCGGCAGGCGCGGCCCTTGGCGATCAGAAACGCGTTGCGACCCCGGCCAGCGCGATTTCCGACGGCGCCGATCACATCGTGGTAGGCCGCCCCATCTGGCAAGCCGAGGCCCCCCGCGACGCCGCCGAAGCTATCCTGGCAGAGCTGGCCGCCCTGTAAGGCAACATCCATTGCGCGCGCCGCCTGATCGATGCACAAAAAACAGGCGGAATAAAAAATCTATCCAAGTGACGCCTTTTCCCGGTCGCGCCCTGCTCGGCGACCGGGTGACGCCGCAGCAAGACTTTCTTTTGTAAGATGAAAGCCGCGCCGCAGGTGGTCGCTGCGCCAAATCGTCCTGTGCTCAAAATGGCACACCGTTTTTCCCGCCCGTACCCTCCGTTCGCCGCAGTCTTTGCGAAACGCAGCGGGCTGAGCGATTCTAGGTCTTGAGACACTCCCCCGACGGGCTGGACTTCCTGAGGCCCGTCACCTGCCCCCGCCTAGCAGCGGGGGATCTTTCTTTTCAGCACCACCAAACGTTCCGGGCCTTGCCAGGTAGCCCAGCAATTGTCGGGCAAAATGCGGCACCGCAAGGGGGTGGTTGCAATACTCCTGCGGCGCCATCAGCGCCCAACCCTGCCCCTCGTCTCCGAACCGGATATCGCCCGCCAGTGCCGTCGGCTGATGGCTGGCGAACATCCAAACCCGGCCGCGCGTTCGCATATAGGAGCAGGACCAGGACAGCATTGACGACGACAATCGCAACCCCACTTCTTCGAAGGTTTCGCGCAGGGCGCACTCCGCCGGGCTCTCGCCTCCTTCGCGGCCGCCGCCCGGCAGATCCCAATGCCCCGGATAGGGAATGCCTGGCTTGTCGTCCCGCCGGATCACCAGCAAATCGCTGCCCAGGAACAAGGCCAGCTTGGCCCCGGAAAAGTCTGCGTTGGCGCTCTTGTCTGACGTCATGATCTGTCACTTGGTTGCCCCAGCAGCTAAAGACAACCCCTGCGCCAACCGCTAGACTGCTCCCCTGCCCTTTCGCCCGGACACGACCTGACCCGACATGCACGCCCTTTGCCGAGACTGCCTGAGCCCGATCGCCCCAGCGCGACGCTGCCCCCATTGCGGCAGCCCTCGCATCAAGGCGCATGCGGAGCTGTTTTCGCTCACGATTGCGCATATGGATTGCGACGCCTTTTATGCCAGCGTCGAAAAACGTGACAACCCGGAGCTTGCCGCCAAACCCGTCATCATCGGCGGCGGCACACGCGGCGTGGTGTCCACAGCCTGCTACATCGCCCGCATCCGCGGGGTGCGTTCTGCCATGCCGATGTTCCAGGCGTTGAAACTCTGCCCGGACGCGGTGGTGGTGAAGCCGCGCATGGATGTCTATGTCGAGGTCAGCCGTAACATCCGCAAGATGATGAATGAGCTGACCCCTGAGATCGAGCCGCTGTCGCTGGACGAAGCCTTCATGGACTTGTCCGGTACCCAAAAGCTGCACGGCGCGCCGCCTGCGGTGATGCTAGCCCGGCTGGTCAAGCGCATGAAGGACGAACTGGGCGTCACAGGCTCAATCGGGCTCAGCCACAACAAGTTTCTCGCCAAGGTGGCCTCTGACCTCGACAAGCCCAGGGGGTTCTCGGTCATCGGCAAGGCGGAAACGGCCGACTTCCTGCGCGACAAACCGGTGCGCATGATCTGGGGTATCGGCCCCGCAGCGCAGGCCAGCCTGGAAAAGGCCGGGATTCGCACATTTACCGACCTGTTGCGTTGGGACCGGACCGCGCTGCACAGCCGTTTTGGCGCCATGGGCGACCGGCTCTGGCATCTGGCCCGTGGCCAGGACAGCCGTCGGGTCTGCGCCCATGCGCCCGTCAAGTCGATCTCCAAGGAAACCACATTCTCTGAGGACACCGCCTGTCTCGACACGCTGGACGGCCACCTGTGGCGGCTCGCAGAACAGGTCGCCGACCGCGCCAAGGCGCGCGAACGCGCCGGGCGCGTCGTGATGCTCAAGCTCAAACGCGCCAATCACTCTGCCCTCACGCGGCGACTGACACTGCATGCGCCGACGCAGATGGCTGACCGGATCTACCGCACAGCGCGCATGTTGCTTGACCAGCTGGGCGACGAAGGCCCCTACCGGTTGCTGGGCTGCGGCATTTCCGATCTGGTTCCCGAATCACAGGCCGAGGAGGCCGGTGATCTACTTGATCCCCGCGCCAGTCAGCGTGCCGAAGCCGAGCGCGCCACAGATGCCATCCGCAAACGCTTTGGCCCTGCCGCAATCCTGAAGGGCCGCGCCCTGCGATGACATTGCTCCACGGCCGGTGTGCAGCCCCGCCGACTACTCGGCCGCGAGCGGCATTTCCTCGTAACCGATTGCCGCTATTTCTGCGATGACTCCGCGCAGCAGGCGCTGAAAGGCTTTGAAATTCTGATTGGGCTGGATGTTCACCTCATCCATATACAAGGCCCGGTCGATTTCGATTTGCACAGCATGCTGCCCCCGCGAAGGCCGCCCGTAGGTCTGGGCGATATAGGCTCCGGCAAACGGCGCATTGCGCGCAACTTTCAGACCGGCCGCGACAAAGGCCGCCTCGATCCGTTCGACCACCGCCGCATCAGCTGCCGCCCCGAAGCGATCGCCCAGCACCACCTCCGGGCGCCCACCTGCCAATGGCGCCATGGTATCGACGGCCTCATGCGGCATCGAATGGCAGTCCACCAGAATCGCTTGGCCGAATTGCTGGTGGGCCTGCTCCAGCATTGTCTTCAACGTCTGGTGATAGGGCCGCCAGCACTCTTCGATCCGGCGTTCGGCCTCGGCCAGTGGCAGCTTGCCGTGATAAATCGCCCGCCCGTTGGCCACCACCCGCGGAATCACCCCCAGGCCAGAGGCCACACGTGGGCTTTGGCCGCGTTTCTGCACGCCTTCGATCAGCGCCGGGTCCAATTCCTCGGGGGAGCGGTTCAAGTCGAGATAGGCCCGCGGCTTTAGCGCCCGCAACAGCGGTGCGCCATAGTCCGGGGCGGCCGCAAACAGCTGATCGACAAAGGCATCCTCGGAGCTGCGGATCGCCTTTTGCCCCAGAATCGTCTGCGCCAAGAACGACTCACAGTAATCAGTGCCGCTGTGCGGGGAGGCAAAAACCACCGCCGAGGCGGGCTTTCGCGGCGAAATTACGGAAAACGCTGTATCTGGCATCCTTGCTCCGGTGCTTCTTCTGCAAGAAACAGCATATCGTGGAAATTTCTGGGGTCAAAAGCTCTTGCGCCCTCCCGCGACTCTATTTATAGACCCCCTCACCGGCGCGGCACCCCGCGCCCCTTACACTTCTGAGGGGCAGGAACGGCGCGCAGGCCAGAGTGGGCGATTAGCTCAGCGGTAGAGCACTTCGTTGACATCGAAGGGGTCACAAGTTCGATCCTTGTATCGCCCACCACCTCATTCACTGCCCCGGCTTCGGCCTCGGCACTCGCTAACCCAGGCGCTGGTTCGCGCCGCAGACAAGGAGAGAGACCATGAAGGTCAAGAACTCGCTCCGTTCGCTGAAGAACCGGCACCGCGATTGCCGGGTTGTGCGCCGTAAAGGCCGCGTGTACGTGATCAACAAGACCCAGCGCAAGTTCAAAGCGCGCCAGGGCTGAGATCCGCACCAGCGACATTTGAAAAAACCGCATCAGCCGATGCGGTTTTTTTGTGTTTGGCCCCCTGTCGAGCGTCAGGGTGCTTCCTACGACTGGCTGGCGGCGAGACCTGAAGCCGACCGCTCCGCGATCCGCGCGTGCTGCCGACTCCCCCCCTCCCCCGCGCGGGCGGTCCCGCAATCGCGCGCGCGGCCGCCTTGGTCCGGGCGAGGGCCGGCACCTTTGAGCGTAGGAGCGCCACCGCGCAATCGTCACGGAACGCATGCCAAATCACGCGCGGCAGCACTGCGCCGCCCCACCAGTCTGAGACCTGGTGCCTTTGAACCAAAAATCCGATGCTTTCAGTCGGAAATACATTGCATCCGCTGAGAATTGCTTTAAGCGACTCTTTCAGTCGGAATATGAACCACCAAGAAAAATGGGACATGACATGCTGAAAGCCACCACAATTCTCGCCGGCACCCTTGCCGCCTCGATCGCCACCTCCGCCTATGCCGAGGGTGAGCTGAACATCTATTCCTCGCGTCACTACGACACCGACGAGGCGCTCTATACCGACTTTGAAAACGCCACCGGCATCACCATCAACCGAATCGAAGGCAAAGCGGATGAACTGATGGCCCGGATGTCCGCCGAAGGCGAAAACTCCCCCGCCGACGTGCTGCTGACGGTCGACACCTCGCGTCTGAGCCGCGCCAAGGACGCCGGCCTGCTGCAAACGATCGACAGCGACATTCTGGAAGCCCGCGTACCCGCCTATCTGCAGGACGAGGACAACCAGTGGTACGGTTTCAGCCAGCGTTCGCGCATCATCTTCTATGCCAAGGACGCCGTCGCGAACCCGCCGCGCACCTATCTGGACCTGGCCGACCCCGCCTATAAGGGCAAAGTCTGCATCCGCTCCTCGACCAACACCTACAACCAGACCCTGCTGGCCTCGATCGTGACCCACCACGGCGCCGAGAAGGCGCAGGAATGGGCCGAAGGCGTGGTGGCCAACATGGCGCGCGATCCGCAGGGTGGCGATACTGACCAGATCCGCGGCATCGTGTCCGGCGAGTGCGAAATCTCGGTTGCCAACAGCTATTACTTCGCCCGCTCGATCCGCAAGGATGTCAAAGGCCTGTCCGACAGCCGTGACCAGATTGGCTGGGTGTTCCCGTCGCAAAACGAAGAAGGCGCCCACATGAACCTGTCCGGCGCCGGCGTCGCGGCGCATGCCCCCAACCGCGACAATGCGGTCAAGTTCCTGGAGTATCTGGCAAGCGACTCCGCGCAGCAGTATTTCTCGGCCGGCAACGACGAGTATCCCGCGGTGCCCGGCGTTGGGCTCGCCCCGTCGATTGCGGCGCTTGGCCACTTCAAGCCGGACGACGTGAACCTGTCCGAGGTTGCCAAGAACCTGCCCGAGGCCCAGAAGATCTTTGACGCCGTTGGTTGGAAGTAACCACCCGGTCAAAACAGGAAAAGGCGCGGCATTGTCCGCGCCTTTGCCGTTTTGCCGCTGCGCAACGGACCTTCAGCCATCTTAACGCACAATCGCTGGACCGACTTCCCCAAGCTGCCTATACCTGCGCAAAAGTCTTTCAGGGGAGAAATCACATGCAGTATTTCGCATGTTCAGCCACACGAGGCCCGCGCCGATGACACGTGTTCCGGTAACGATTATCAGCGGCTATCTGGGCGCGGGCAAGACCACGCTGGTCAACCGCCTTCTGGCCGAGGACCACGCCCTCAACCTGACTGTCATCGTCAATGACTTTGGTGCCATCAACATCGACGACGCGCTGATCCAGAACTGCGGCGGCGGCACCCTGGCGCTGACCAATGGCTGTGTCTGTTGCTCGATGGATGATGATCTTTCCGCAGCGCTGCAACAGGTCATTGCCCAGGATCCACGCCCCGACCACCTGCTGATCGAGGCCAGCGGCATTGCGGATCCGGTTTCGATTGCCAACACGGTTCTGAATGAAAGCGCGCTGAGCTATGGCGGCATTGTCACCCTGGTTGATGCGCAAAATGCCGACACGTTGCTGGCCGACCCGCTTGTGGCGCCCCAGGCACAGCAGCAGATCCGTGCCGCCGACCTGGTAATGGTCAGCAAATGCTACACGATTACCCCGGAGCTTGGCGACTTGCTGGCCGAAACCGGCGCGCGCACGCCCACGGTGATGAACGGCCGCCCGGTGGCAGAGCTGCTCTTCGATGTGCTGCCCTTGCCCAAGGGCCGCGCGGTGTCGGCCCACCCGGCCTACGCCACCTGGCAACACCGCAGCGCGGAGGTGTTGGACCGCCGCCGTCTGGGTGAGAAACTGGCCGCACGGCCCGCGGGGCTTTACCGGATGAAGGGGTTTGTTATGACCACTGGCGGTGCCTATGAGCTACATGTCGTCGGCCGCCACGTGGAGGCCAGGCGGTGCGACGCTGAGGAGACGGTGCTGGTCGGCCTTGGACCGGCAGACCGCATCAGCCCCGACCAGATCGACGCCTGGTGGGCAGCCTGAGCCTTCGGTGTCGTTCGCGTCTTTACCCCAAGGACGCTCGAACCTCCCTGGCGCTAATTGCCCAACCGTCCTGACTCTAGTGCCGCCGCCCCACCTGGCGACAGATCAGGATCACCGGCAGCAGCCCCACCGCCATGATCACCAGCGACGGCACCGCGGCGCCCTCCAGTCGCTCGTCCGCGGCCAGTCGGTGCGCCTGCACTGCCAGAGTGTCAAAATTGAAGGGACGCATGATCAGCGTGGCCGGCAGCTCTTTCATCACGTCGACAAAGACAATTAGGAGGGCCGTCAGCAGGCTGGGGGTCAGCAAAGGCAGATGCACCCGCCGCAACATACCCAGCGGCCCCTGCCCCAGCGACCGCGCTGCCGCATCTACATTGGCATGCATGCTGGCCTGACCGCCCTCATAGGCCCCCAGCGCCGCCGCCATGAAGCGCACGCCATAGGCCGCAACCAACAACCAGATCGAGCCGGTCACCAAAAGGCCCGTACGGAGGCCGAATGTCTCACGCATCCAGGCATCCAGCGTATTGTCAAAGGCCGCAAAGGGCACGATCAGCCCCACCGCGATGACACCGCCGGGCACCGCATACCCCAAACGCGCCAGATAGGCCGCCAGCGCCGACCCGCGCCCAGGTCGCAGACGTTGATAAAAGCCCAAGCAGATGGCGGCCGCCACCGTCAGCACCGCCGCAGCCGCAGCCAGTGTGATGGAGTTGGAGGTGAAGGCGATGTAGCGACGGCTGAGCAGATCCTGCTCCGAATCGAGGCTCATCACCGACAGGATTACCATCGGCAGAACAAAGCCCAGCAGCACAGGCACCGCGCAGAACACAATCGCCAGTGCCGCCTTGATCCCGCCCAGCTGCGCAGGCGGCATCTGGTTGTGATGCTTGCCCGCGTGGTGATACCTGGCCCGCCCGCGCGTTGCCCGCTCCACCACTGCCAACGTCAGCGCAAAGCCCAGCAGACACAGCGCCAGCTGCGCTGCACCGCCGCGATCTGCCAGTGAAAACCAGCTGGTGTAGATACCGGTCGCAAAGGTCTGCACCCCAAAATACGAGACCGTGCCGAAATCGGCGATGGTTTCCATCACCGCCAGCAGAACGCCAGAGGCAATCGCCGGGCGCGCCATCGGAAGGCTCACCCGCCAAAAGGCCGCCCAGGCGCTTTTGCCCAAAGCGCGCGCCGCCAGAAAGGCGCCCGCGCTCTGTTGCAAAAAGGCTGCGCGCGCCAGCAGGTAGACATACGGATAGAGCACCAGCACCAGCATCAGCGCCGCCCCACCGGTAGAGCGGATTTCCGGAAACCAATAGTCCCGTGGCCCCCAGCCGGTCACTTCCCGCAGGGTGGCCTGCACAATGCCGGGGTGGTCCAGCACATGGGTATAGGCATAGGCCAGCACATAGGCAGGAAAGGCCAGCGGCAGCACCAGCGCCACTTCCAGGAAACGCACGCCGGGAAAGCGCGTCATCGTCACCATCCAGGCCGCCCCAGTGCCGATGGCAAAGGTGCCCAGAGCCACCAAAGCCACCAAAATCAGAGTGGTCAGAGAATAGGTTGGCAGAACCGTCGCCGCCAGATGGCGTATGGTATCGGTGCCGCCTAACAGCGCTGCCAGCGCCACCGCAAGCATCGGCAGCACACAGGAAAGCGCCACGCCCCAGGCCAGCACCGCAAACACACCGCCGCCGCCACGGCCACCGCGGTGCCGCCCCTTGGGGGAATACTCTAACGTGTCATCTGCGGTTGTCATTGGTTCGGCTCGGATTGCGCACAGCCCTAATACGACCAAAGCAGTCGGAAATTCCACCCAGAAAGCACGCTCCGCCCTCTGACAGGCGGCGCAAATGAAAATCGGGCACCCCATGGGACGCCCGATTGCACGTTCGCGGCTCTGGCGGTGGCGTCAGTCGTAGGTGCGCTGGTCCTCGATGACCAGACCATCCTTGGGCAGCGCCCCCGGTGCCAGCAGCTCAACCCGGCCCTTCAACTTGAGCAGTTCCGTGACAGAGCGGGCAAAGGCCGCCTCATCCCCGCCCTGCGCCTCGATGCGGACAGTCATCACGTCCATCTCGCCATCGCGACTGGCCACCACACGCGCCTTGACGATCTCGTCGTGCTTGTCGACCAGCGCCGCCACCTGTTCGGGGCGCACGAACATGCCCTTGATCTTGGTGGTCTGGTCGGCGCGGCCCATCCAGCCCTTGATCCGCAGGTTGGTGCGGCCGCAGGGCGATTCCCCGGGCAGCACAGCCGACAAATCGCCGGTGGCAAAGCGGATCAGCGGATAATCCGGGTTCAGGGTGGTCACCACAACCTCACCCACCTCTCCGGGGGAGACCGGGGTGCCGGTGCCGGGAGTGACGATCTCGATGATCACATGCTCATCGGCAATCAAGCCCTCCATCGCCGGACTTTCATAGGCGATATTTCCCAGATCGGCGGTCGCATAGCATTGCAGGCAGCTGATACCCCGATCGGCATATTCCTGGCGCAGGGACGGAAACAGCGCACCGCCCCCCACCGCCGCCTTGGAGAACATCAGCTCGATTCCCATCGCATCAGCCCGGTCCAAGATCACCTTCAGGTAATCCGGTGTGCCGGCATAGGCGGTGGCTCCAACATCCCGCGCGGCTGTGACCTGCAACTCGGTCTGGCCGGTTCCGGCAGGCAGCACCGCCGCCCCAACCGCCCGCGCACCGCTTTCAAAGATCATGCCCGCCGGGGTCAGGTGATAGCCGAAGCAGTTCTGCACCACGTCGCGCGGCCCAATCCCGGCGGCGTTCAGGAACCGCCCCATGCGCCACCAATCGTCGTCCGCGCCGCCCGGTTCATAGATCGGTCCGGGGGATTGAAAGACATGGGCAAAGCCGTGCGCCGGCTTCGCCGTAAAGCCGCCAAAGGGCGGGTTTGCCGCCTGCGCGCGGCTCAGCTCTGATTTGCGCAGCACGGGCAGGCCCGCCAGATCGGCGTGGGTGGTGACCTGATCCGGGTCCACCCCGTCCAGCATCCCGGCATAACCCGGCGCCTGCTTGGCGCGCGCCAGCTGCTGCGGCAGCGCCCGGGCGAGATCGGCGGCGCGCTCATCGCTGCTGCGGGTTTCCAGCGTGTCAAAATGGCTCATAACATCACGCTCCTGCATCAGCTCAACCACCTCTTGCGGCGGCGGTAGGAGCGCACGTCGCGAAAGCTCTTGCGCCCCTCATCCGACATGCCGAGGTAGAATTCCTTCACATCCGGGTTCTCGCGCAGCTCTGCCGCAGGCCCGTCCATCACCACCCGGCCCGATTCCAGGATATAGCCATAATGCGCATAGCGCAGCGCGACGTTGGTGTTCTGTTCGGCCAGCAGGAAGGTCACCCCTTCCTTTTCGTTGATCGATTTCACGATCTCGAAGATCTGCTCCACCAGCTGCGGTGCCAACCCCATCGAAGGTTCGTCCAGCAGAATGGTTTCCGGTCGCGACATCAGCGCGCGCCCCATCGCCACCATCTGTTGCTCGCCGCCGGAGGTATAGCCCGCCTGGCTTTTGCGCCGTTCCTTCAGACGGGGGAAATAGTGATAGACCATTTCCAGGTCTTTCTGGATGTCGGCGCCGCTGTCGCTGCGCGTATAGGCACCGGTCAGCAGGTTTTCCTCGACCGTCAGGTGTTCAAAGCAGTGGCGGCCCTCCATCACCTGGATCACGCCTTTCTTCACCAGATCGGCCGGGTCGCGTTCGTGCACGCTCTGGCCACGGTACTTGACAGATCCCTTGGTGACCTCGCCGCGTTCCGAATGCAGCAGGTTCGAAATTGCCTTCAGCGTTGTTGTCTTGCCCGCGCCATTGCCGCCCAGCAGCGCGGTGATGCCGCCCTTGGGAACATTCAGGCTGACGCCCTTCAGAACGAGGATCACGTGATTGTAGATCACCTCGATGTTGTTGACCTCCAGCAGGGTTTCGGCCTGCACGTCGGTGGTGCCTGCGGGGGTATTGGCTGCATCCAGCATCAATGCTTGTCCTCATGCGGTCGGGTCAGGCGCGGTCGGCGGCGCTGTCCCGGTCTGTTCCGGCAGGCGCGGCAGCTCCCCGCCGCGCCAGTTTGCATGCGGCCCCGCCAGGGGCCGCGCGCCTTATCACTTGCAGCGCGGCTCGATGTTGTTCTCGGACGCGTAGGCCCCCGAGTCCTCCTCGATCAGCTTGCCGATCACCTCTGTGTCGGTCGGCTTAAAGTCGGAAATCAACGACCAGGTCTGCGTGTCGGCATCCCACTGGGTCACGCCGACCAGGCCAGGGCCACCATGGTTTTCGCAAGACACGCTGAAGGTCGGGCCAAAGTTCGGCATCCCCAGCGATTCCATCTTCGCTTCATCGATCACCAGCGCTTCCATGCCGTCGCGCATCATCGCCGCGGTGATCTCCTTGGTGCCGTGGATCTCCTGCGCAGTCTTGGCGGCCTCGGCAGCCAGCATCGCCGCATACATGCCGCGGTTGTACAGCACGTTGCCCACCTGATCGCCTGCACCAGCGGCCTTGCCAGCGTCCACGACATATTTCTGGATGTCGTCAAACACCGGGAAGTCGCGGCCGACGTTGTGGAAGGTCACGGCCTTGTAGCCATCGGCCTTGGCACCCGCGGGCATCACGTCATGTTCTGCACCGGACCACCACACACCAATGAAGTTCTCCATCGGAAAGCGGATGTTGGCCGCTTCCTGGATCGCGACCTGGTTCATCACGCCCCAGCCCCACATCACGACAGTGTCGGGACGCTCACGGCGGATTTGCAGCCACTGCGACTTCTGCTCCTGGCCCGGATGATCGACCGGCAGGGCAACCAGTTCGAACCCGTGTTTCTCCGACAGCTCCTCCAGGGTGCGGATCGGCTCCTTGCCATAGGCGGAGTTGTGATAGATCAGCGCAATCTTCTTGCCCTTCAGATCACCACCGTTCTCCTCCAGCAGATAGTTGATCACGCCGGAGGCACCGTTCCAGTAGTTGGCCGGATAGTTGAACACATGGCTAAACACTTCGCCATTTGCGGCAGAGGTCCGGCCATAGCCCATGGTGTGCAGCGGGATGTCGTCAGCGGTCACCTTTGGGATCAGCTGATAGGTGATGCCGGTGGACAGCGGCTGATAAACCAGCGCGCCTTGTCCCTTGGTGGATTCATAGCATTCCACGCCTTTTTCGGTGTTATAGCCGGTTTCGCATTCGATCACCTTGGCCGGCACGCCGCCGATGCCGCCGTCGCGTTCATTCAACAGGGTGAAATAGTCGTTGTAGCCGTCCGAAAACGGGATGCCGCCCGCGGCATAGGGGCCGGTGCGGTAGCTCAGATCGGGAAATACCAGATCCGCCATCGCCGGACCTGCGGCCATCGCGGTGCCCAGCACCAGTGTGGTCAGTGTCTTCTTCATCGGCTTGTCTCCTCCCATGGTTTTATCCGATGTACGCATGCTGCGGGGGTGGTCTTGCTTTTCTCCCCGCAGCGCATTGGCCATTGCCCGCATCAATGCGGGAAAGGCCACAGTCTCAGTTTTTCCTTGGCGACGCGCCACAGCTGCGCCATTCCGTGCGGTTCCGCGATCAGGAACACCACGATCAGCGCGCCGACGATAACCAGCTGGAAATGCGCCACGATGTCGGTGGGCCAGCCCAGGATGTCGACGCCGACCACTTTCAGCACCACCGGCAGCAGCACCAGAAAGGCCGCACCGGCAAAGCTGCCGAAGATCGACCCCAGACCGCCCAGGATCACCATGAACAGCACCAGGAACGACTTGGTGATGCCGAAGGCCTCGCCAACCTCGACCGCGCCGAGGTAGACCGCAAAGAACAGCGCGCCGGAGATCCCGATGAAGAAGCCCGACACCGCAAAGGCGGTCAGCTTGGCCTTCAAGGGGTTCACGCCGATGATCTCAGCCGCGATGTCCATGTCGCGGATCGCCATCCAGCTGCGGCCCACGGTGCCGCGGGTCAGGTTGCGCGCCACCAGCGCACAGCCGGTCAGAAAGATCAGGCAGAACAGATAGGTCGCCCAGGCCGACGCATTGGGGCCGGTGATGATGATGCCGAAGGTATCGCGTTCCGGCGCGTTGATCTGGCCCGAGGCGGAGTAGTTGTAGAACCACGGCACGCGGTTGAACAGCCACACCAGGAAGAACTGCGCCGCCAGCGTCGCCACCGCGAGGTAGAACCCCTTGATGCGCAGGGACGGCAGGCCGAACAGCACGCAGACAGCTGCGGTGATGCCCCCTGCCAGCAGCACGTGGATGAACATGCTGACCTCGGGAAAGGCGGTCATCAGCTTGTAGCAGGCATAGGCGCCCACCGCCATGAACCCGCCGGTGCCCAGGCTGACCTGACCGCAGTAGCCGACCAGGATATTCAGCCCGATGGCGGCGATCGAATAGATCAGGAACGGCAGCAGGATCGCGTTGGCCCAGTAGTCATTGATCAGAAAGGGGATGACTCCGAAGGCTACCGCCAGAACCACGTAGTACCGGACGCGGTCAAATTTGATCGGGAAGGTCTGGCTGTCTTCAGCATAGGAGGATTTGAAATCCCCGGCTTCACGGTAGAACATGTCTCAGATGCTCCCTTTCTTTTGCGGGCGGGGTTCGCCCCCGACGCCTGTCTTTGAAATCCCGGTTGCGGCTGCCATCTGGCCTGGTCGTTGTGCGCCAGTGTTGTTAACCAGTTCTTCGGAAATCCTTCTGTGGTCATAATTTGCCCATTTCTCTTTGCGAGCCTGTCGGCGGGTAGAGTGAGTGGAAAAAATGACCGCGATTTTTGAGGAAATCCGGCGGCTGGAGGCCGCGCGGAAGAACGGTGACATATCAGAGGCAGAATTTGCCGACGCCAAAGCGCGATTACTGGACACCGTGGAAGACGCAACCGTATTGACGCCGTTCGAGCAGGCAGCGCCGCCGCGGCGGCAGAGTGCCGACGCCGCGCCGGGCCCTTGGGGGCTGATGCTCTTGGGGTTGTGCGGCGCGGGTCTGCTGACCTTTCTGGCCGGGCAGCTGATCGGTGATCTGACGATCGCGTTCACGCTGGTGGCCGCCTGCGTCGCCGCCGTGGTGGTCGCCGCCTTCCGAAGATTGGAAGGCTGAGCGCACCGGCCATGTCCCGGGGAGCAGATCATATGCGCGTCAGACCCGTTCAATGATCTTCTCCCCGAACAGGCCCTGCGGGCGGAACACCAGGAAGAGCAGCGCCAGCACATAGGCAAACCAGTTCTCGGTCGCACCGCCGACCATCGGACCAATGGCGAATTCGAACAGTTTCTCGCCCACGCCGATAATCAACCCGCCGACGATTGCGCCGGGGATCGAGGTGAATCCGCCCAGCATCAGCACCGGCAGCGCCTTGAGCGCGATCAGCGACAGCGAGAACTGAACGCCGGACTTGGTGCCCCAGACGATGCCCGCAACCAGCGCCACAAAGCCTGCCACCGACCATACCAGCACCCAGATGAAGTTCAGCGAAATGCCGACCGACAGCGCCGCCTGATGGTCGTCCGCCACTGCGCGCATCGCCCGGCCCTGCTTGGTGTATTGGGCAAAACAGACCAATCCGGTCACCAGCAGCGCGGCGATGACGGTCGCTACGATATCCAGGTTGTCGATAAAGAAGCCGTAGCCGAAGATGTTGAACGTGGTCTCGTCGATCCACAGGTTGATCCCCTGCGGCAGGCCGACGTCCAGCGTCTTGATCTCGGAGCCCCACATCAGGTCAGCCACGCCTTCGAGGAAATAGGCCAGGCCAATGGTGGCCATGAACAGGATGATCGGTTCCTGCCCGACCAGATGTTTCATCACCAGCACCTGCACCAGCCAGGCCAGCAGAACCATCACTGCGACGGTCAACGCAATTGCCAGCACCGCGGGCACATTCCAGCCGAAATGGGTGACATGGCCGCCGAAGACGGCGTTGATGACATGCGAGAAGGGCACCTGCCCCTGCATGATCCCCACCAGCGTCATCGCGGCAAACAGCGCCATGACCCCCTGCGCATAGTTGAAGATGCCAGAGGCCTTGTAGATCAGCACAAAGCCCAGCGCGACCAGCGCATACAGGACGCCCGCCATCAGGCCATTCAGCGTCACTTCCATCGCAAAGACGAGTTGTTCAGGCATCCCGCTCTCCTTCTGCAAATTTCATTGAAGAAACTTGCCAAAAATTCTCAAAACTTTTTGACCACATCAGCCGCTCAATCATGCGAGACCCCCAGATAGGCGTCGATCACATCCTGATTGTTGCGCACCTCATCCGGGGTGCCGTCGCCGATCTTCTTGCCGTAATCCATCACCACCACCCGGTCGGACAGGTCCATAACCACGCCCATGTCGTGTTCGATCAGGGCGATGGTGGTGCCGAATTCATCGTTCACATCCAGGATGAAGCGGGACATGTCCTCTTTCTCCTCGACGTTCATGCCCGCCATCGGTTCGTCCAGCAGCAAAAGCTTCGGCTCGGCGGCCAGTGCACGGGCCAGTTCGACCCGTTTTTTCAGGCCATAAGGCAGCCGCGACACTGGTGTCTTGCGGATGTGCTGGATCTCCAAAAAGTCGATGATCCGCTCCACCACCTCGCGGTTGGCGGTTTCCTCGGCCTCGGCCTTGCCCTTCCACAGTGCCTGCGAAAACAAGCCCGTTTTCATATAGTTGAGCCGCCCGGTCATCACGTTGTCCAGAACGCTCATGCCTTCGAACAAGGCGATGTTCTGAAAGGTGCGGGCGATGCCCTGGCGGGCCACCTCAAACGGCTTCATCTGCGGGCGCTTCTTGCCGTGAAACAGCACCTCACCCTCTTGCGGCACGTAAAAGCCCGAGATCACGTTCAGCATCGAGGATTTGCCCGCGCCGTTGGGGCCGATGATGGCGCGGATCTCGCCTTCGCGGATGTCAAAGGAAATGTCCTTGATCGCCACCACGCCACCAAAGCGCAGGGTGATGTTCTTCATTTCCATCACCACACCGCCGATGGTGCGGCCGTCTTCGGTGACGTAGCTGCCGGTGTTATCAAGCATGACAGAGGCCTCCCTTTTGCGGGTGCTCGGAAAAATTAAGATTTCCATGCGACACTTGTGGATAACGAGCAGCAAGGAGATCGAAACAATGTTTGGTGAACTTGAGCATTCCTGCCTTCTTAAGATGGCGCTCGAATGCAAGCGGCTGGGACTGTCGCAATCCGAAAGCCTGGCTTCCCTGGTTGCGCAGACCCACGGTTTCAGCCCCCATTTCAAGATCCGACAGGTGGTTCACACGGCCTTTCATCCCGGCCACAACCCCGATCTGGTCTGACGTCTGCCCAGCCCGTCGGGTGAGGGACAGACAGAGGCGCGATGGTGTCTGCATCATTCCGCGGCCACCTTGTGAACCGCGGCGGGCTGCACCTCGGCGTCGACAATCGTTAGCGTCGCACTGATCGAGCCCTTGCGGCCATCCTCATAGGTCACTTCGGTCACCGTCGAGACCTGATCGGATCCGTCATAAAGCGCGGTGATGATATCGGCGAATTTCTCCTCGACAATCCGGCGGCGCACCTTGCGGGTGCGGGTCATCTCGCCGTCATCCGCGTCCAGTTCCTTGTGCAGCACCACCAGGCGGTGCACCTGACACCCCGACAGCATTGGGTCTTCGGCAACGGATTTGTTGACCTCGTTCACATGCGCGCGGATCGAGGCCAGCACTTGCGGGTGACCTGCCAGCTCCTGATAGGACGCATAAGCGATATTGTTGCGCTCGGCCCAGTTGCCCACCGCCGTCAGGTCGATGTTGATGAAGGCCACGCACCGGTCGCGGTTGTTGCCGAACACTACGGCTTCCAGGATGTCGGGATAGAATTTGAGCTTGTTTTCAACATACTTGGGCGCAAACATCGCGCCATCCGACATCTTGCCCACGTCCTTGGCACGGTCAATTATTCGCAGATGCCCTGTCT
The DNA here is from genome assembly GCF_056033425.1 of Leisingera sp. SA32. NCBI lineage: Bacteria > Pseudomonadati > Pseudomonadota > Alphaproteobacteria > Rhodobacterales > Roseobacteraceae > Leisingera > Leisingera sp. SA32. The sequence continues at coordinate 28,922 of NZ_JBVYHB010000001.1, forward strand.
TCTCCTCGAAGAAACCCGCGTCGCCTGTCGCCACCCAGCCCTCAGCATCCTTGGTAGAGGCGGTGGAGTCCGGGTTCTTGAAGTATTCCACGAATGTGCCTGGCGAACGGTAGTAGATCTCGCCGTTGTCGCCGATCTTGATCTCCACCTCCGGAGCGGGCACGCCCACGGTATCGGCGCGCACCTCGCCATCGGGCTGCACGGTGATGAACACGGTCGCCTCTGTCTGGCCATACAGCTGTTTCAGATTGATGCCGAGGCTGCGGTAGAAATCAAAGATCTCCGGCCCGATCGCCTCACCGGCGGTATAGCCCACGCGGATGCGGCCATACCCCAGCGTGTCTTTCAGCGGCCCATAAACCAGCAAATTGCCCAGCGCGTATTTCAACCGGTCCATCAGACCAACCGGACGTCCGTCCAGAATATCACCACCGACCTTTTTGGCATGGGCCAGGAAGTAGTGGAACATCTTGCGCTTCAGCGCGCCCGCGTCCTCCATCCGGATCATGACGTTTGTCAGCTGGCCCTCGAACACGCGCGGCGGGGCAAAGAAATAGGTCGGACCGATTTCGCGCAGGTCGGTCATCATCGTGTCGGCGCTTTCCGGGCAGTTGACACAGAAGCCGCACCAATAGGCCTGACCGATGGAGAAGATAAAATCGCCGACCCAGGCCATCGGCAGATAGGACAGGATGTTTTCGCCTTGGGTCAGCCGGTCGAACTCGGCTGAGTTCTTGGCGCTCTGAATCACGTTGCGGTTCGACAGCACCACGCCCTTGGGCTTGCCCGTGGTGCCAGACGTGTAAAGCATCACGCAAGTGCTGTCGTAATCCAACTTGGCCTGGCGCGCCTGCAGTTCCGCGGCCAGCTCATCGCGGGCGGCGCGGCCCTGATCCTGCACATGGCTGTACTGGTGCAGATGGCTGTGATCGTATTTGCGCATGCCGCGCGGATCGAGATAGATCATGTGCTCGAACTGGTGCAGCTGATCCTGGATTTCGATCACCTTGTCGGCCTGCTCCTGGTCACCAACAACCACGAAACGCGCGCCGCAATGGCCCAGCACATAGGCCATTTCTTCGGCCACCGCATCTTGGTACAGCGGCACCGGCACCGCACCAACCGCCTGCGCGGCCACCATGGACCAGTAGAGATAGGGGCGGTTGCGGCCAATAATGGCGACAAAATCACCCTCGTTCACACCAAGGTTGAGCAGGCCCAGCGCCAGCGCCTCGATTTCTTTTTCCGTCTCGGCCCAGGTCCAGCTCTGCCAGATCCCGAACTCCTTTTCCCGATAGGCCGGCGCATTGGCATATTGCGCCGCATTGCGTTGAAGCAGCGCCGGCAGGGATTGCATCCCTTCGACGCCCATCTGCATCTGAGCCAACTTTTATTCCTCCCTTTCCGGCGTTGCTGCCGGACCGACCGCTGTGCGCGGCTCTGGTCCCGATTAGGGACGTGCTCATCCTAGCGCGTCAACTTTTTCCTGAAGTTTTCCCAAATCTTACCAATTGTAACAGGCGGATGTTGACGATATTTCAACCCATTATCTCCCCGCATATCAGGGCGCATTGGCGCAATCCCGCGATCCGAACGTCGCACCCGGCCGTTGCTGGCCGTTCCGCGTCGACCACGGCTCTGCCTCGCGGGGCCGGTCCCCCCAAAGGCGAATCGCCGCTGTGGGGCAATGGCGGTTTGCCAGGATCCCGGTGCGGTGCTAGCCATGCCCGCGGGGGGACTACATGGATCGCAATCGAAAACAACGCGCCGCAATGACAAATGCCGGGCTGAACCTGATTGCTCAGGCGCTGTCGATCTATGACAATGACCTGCGGCTGGCAGTCTGCAACCGGCGCTTTCAGGAAATGTTCGACCTGCCCGACCACCTGGCGCAGCCTGGCGCCTCCTTCGCTGATACCATCCGTTTCCTGGCCGAAGCGGGCGAATACGCCCCCGAAACCGATATCGAGGAGATCGTGCGCACCCGCGTCGAACAGGCGCTGGACTTTGTACCGCATTATCTGGAACGCGAGCGTCCCAACGGGCAAATGGTCTCGATCGAAGGCTCGCCGCTGCCACAGGGCGGTTGGGTCACCGTCTACACCGACATCACCCGCGCCAAACGGGCCGAACAGCTGCTGCGCGCCCGCTCCGAGGAAATGTCGGAACGGCTGATTGCCCACACCGAGGAGCTCACCGCCGCCAACCGGCAGCTGGCCGCCACCAACACCGCGCTGGAGGAAGCCAAACGCCAGCTGACGGAGATCGAGGGGCGCACCCGACTGACCACCGAAATGATGCCCGCTCACATCGCCCATGTGGACGGCGACGGCTACTACACCTACACCAACCGCCGCCTCAGCTCGGTTTTTCCAAGCCGCCCATCCGATATTCTGGGCATGCATATCGCTGATGCCCTTGGGCCCGCCTCGTTTGAGCGGATCGAGCCGCATCTGCTGGCTGCCTACAAGGGCGGCAGCCCGGTGTTCGAATTTACCGAAGGCCACGCCAGCCGCCGCATCCGGGTGGCCTTTACCCCCGACCAGCAGGGGGGCGTTTATATCCTGTCGATGGATGTGACAGAGGAAACCCAGGCGCGGGTAGCGCTGCAACAGGCGCGGCGCCGCGAAATGGCGGCGCAGATGACCAGCGGGCTGGCACATGATTTCTCCAACCTGCTGACCATCATCCTGGGCATGCAGGGCAAGCTGGAGAAAATGGACCTGCCGCCGGAAGCTGCCGAGATGGTTCAGGGCACGCTCTCCGCCGCCCGACGCGGCGGGCGGTTGCTCAACCGGATTGCCGAGATGACCGGCCAGCGCAGCCTGCGCCCCCAAGCCACCGACATGCACACCCTGCTGGCAGAGCTGAAGATCCTCGCCTCGCCCTCGCTGCCGCAGGGGATCGGCCTCAGCATTCTGGACAACATGCCCGACGAGGTGCTGCTGCTGGACAGCGGCAAGTTGCAGGATGCGCTTCTGAACTTGATCCTGAACGCCCGCGACGCCTGTGGTACCTCCGGCCAGATTACCGTCAGCGCCCATGCCGTGGGCCGCACCTGGGTGGAAATCACGGTGACCGACACAGGTCCGGGCTTCTCGCCCGAAGCGCTGGACAAGGCGTTGAACCCGTTTTTCACCACCAAGGGCAGCGAGGGGTCGGGCCTTGGCCTGCCGATGGTCTATGACATGGCCAAGCTGGCGGGCGGCGACATGCGGATCGGCAACGGCGTCAGCGGTGCGGCGATCACGCTGCGGCTGCCCTACCGGCGGGCGCCGGACGCTGGTGGCGGCCTTGCCCTGCTGGTCGAGGACAGCGCCGAACTGCGCGCCGCCTTCCGCGATATTCTGATCGATCTCGGCTACTCGGTGATCGAAGCCACCAGTGTCGACGAGGCCAGCGCGCTGACCGCGAACTTGCCGGACATCGCCCTGGTGCTGTCGGACATCAAACTGGAAGGCTCCGCCACCGGCATCGATCTTGCCACGCGGCTGGACGGGTCCGGTCTCCCCTGCATCCTGATGACCTCACTGCCGACCAGCGATCCGCTGTTTCGCAAGGCGTTGAAATGCGGACCGGTTTTGCGCAAACCTTTTACCACGCACGAATTGTCCGAACTGATCCGGCCGGAGCCCGCCACATGACATCCCCCCTGGTCACCATTCTGGATGACGAACCCGAAATCCGCCAGATCCTGACCAGCACGCTGGAGGACGCGGGCTTTCGCACCCAGAGCTTTTCGCGCGCCCGCGAATTCGAGGCCGCGCTGAAACGCGTAACACCCGATGTCTGCCTGGTGGATCTGTCGCTGCCTGACACCGACGGGCTGGCGCTGGTGCACCGGTTGGCGCTGGAGCAGGGGGCAGCGGTCATCATCATCTCCGGCCGCGCGCAGGTGCAGGACCGAGTCACGGGGCTTGAACTGGGGGCCGACGACTACATCACCAAACCGTTCGACCCGACAGAGGTGGTTGCCCGCATCCGCGCCCGGCTGCGCAGCGGCCCGCGTCAAACCCCCACCGCGAGCGATACAGCGCGCTTTTCCGGTTGGATCGCCCATTTCGACCGCTACCTGCTGGAGGATGATACCGGCGCACAAACCCCCTTCTCCCACGCCGAGGGCGAGGTGCTGCGGCTGTTTCTCGACAGCCCGAAGCGGCTGATTTCCCGCGCCCAGATGCAGGAGGCGCTGGGTGGCGCGGCAGGCGACAGTTTCGACCGAGCCATGGATGTGCGAATCTCGCGGTTGCGCACCAAACTGCGCGAAGACCCGAAGAACCCGCGGCTGATCAAGACGATCTACGGCGCCGGGTACATCTTTCTCGGTGATGTCGACTGGATTTGATCGCGCCTGCGCGGGATGGGCAGCGTTGGAAACGCTTGCCCGTGCGAATCACTGGCATTAGACTCGCTGCCATGGCCACCTGTCTGCTGTATCGCCAAGCCCCCTCTCGCCCGTCGCGGTTCTACCGCATCGAACTGGCGATGAACCTGTTCTGCGAAGTCTCAGTGCTGCGCGAATGGGGGGTGGCCGGTGGCAACGGGAAGACCAGCATCAGCATCTACGACAACCTGCGCGAGGCCTCCATTGCCGCCGACGAACACCGCAACCGGATGTTGAAACGGGGCTACGACCGGGTCTGAACGCGTTCTGCCCTGACCGCGCCGCGCCAGCGGCGCCCGGCCCAACTGTGAGCGACATTCTGCGAATGTCCGCGACCAGGCGGGAGCCCGCCCGGATCAGGACGACAACGTTCGCGCGGCCTGATCCAGAACCCGCAGCCCCAGCACCAGATCGTCTTCGGCAGTGTCCTCGTCAAAGGCGTGGCTGATGCCGCCGATCGACGGCACGAACAGCATCCCCGCGGGCATCACCGTGGCCAGATTGGCCGCATCATGCAGCGCGCCTGATGGCATCTTTTGCCATTTCCCCGGCGCCAGCTCCTCTGCCCCGGCGGCGAGCGCCGCCTGAAGCCGGTCTTCCATCGCCGCGGGTTCGATACCCAGAACTTCGCCCAGTTCTGCCTCCACCCCGTAATCCGCCGCGATCTGTTCAGCCGTCTCCAAGATAATCGCCTGCATCCGGGCCAGCCGCTTCGGATCCGCGTCCCGCCATTGCATCGAAAAGTCGACCCGCCCCGGCACCACCGAGGCCGCATTGGGGTGCAGCGTCACATGGCCGATGGTCCAGACCGTCGCCGGAGTGACCACGCCGACAAGGCGACTGTTCAGCGCCCCGTTGAAGGCCGACAGCGCCTGAAACGCATCGCGGCGCAGATGCATCGGAGTGGTGCCCGCGTGGTTCTGGCGACCGGTAAAACGGATCCGCATGTCGCGAATGCCGACGATATCGGTCACGACGCCCAGCGCCAGACCGGTCTCCTCCAGATACGGACCCTGTTCGATATGCATCTCCAGAAAGCCGCTGAACCTGTCATGCGGCAGAAAATCTCCCGCCAGATCCGCCATCCGACCTCGCATTTCTGCCAGCGTACGGCCGCCGGTATCGGTAAATGCGTCGGCCTGATCCAGCCCCAGCTTTCCGGTCCAGATGTCCGACCCGGTCAGCACACCAAAGCGCCCCTCTTCGTCCTGGAAACTGACACAAGAGATCTGCGGCCCGCCGTCCTCCCGCGCAGCGCGGGCCACTTCCAGCCCGGCGATCACCCCCAGCGCGCCGTCCAGCCAACCGCCCTCCGGCTGGCTGTCACTGTGCGATCCGACCAGCAGACTGCGGCCCTGTGCCAGGCCGAACAGGTTTCCAACAGGATCGAAATGCGGCTCTAACCCCGCATATTTCATACGTTCTGCCAACCATTTTCGCGCCGCAACGTCGGCGTCAGAGTAGGCCTGCCGCACCACCCCCCTGCCAACGCCCGCCGCACCAAAGCTGCGCAGCTGGTGCAAATCTTGCAGAAATCGATGCGGGTCGAGCGGCATGTACGGTCTCCTTCAAAACTGGCCCAAGCCTGCGCCAGCACACGCGGGGGTACAATCCCTCTCTTTTCACGGTCTCCAACCTCGCCTAAGACTCGCGCCGTAACAACCGGAGCCGCCGCCCATGTCCCACATCACGCTGATCCGCCACGGCCAGGCCAACACCCAGGCCCGCGACGAGGCGAGCTACGATGCGCTCAGCGATCTGGGGCATCAGCAGGCGGCCTGGCTCGGCGCCTATCTGCGCGACAGCGGCGGCCACCATCCGCGCATCTACTGCGGCACCCTGACTCGCCACATTGAAACGGCCGTCTCGATGGGCTGCGCGGATGTGGTGCAGGATCCGCGTCTGAACGAGATGGAGTATTTCACCCTGGCCGAGGCCATGCGCGACCAGCACGGGCTGCCGGTCCCACAGGAGCGCGAGGCCTTCATCGACCATCTGCCCCGCGTCTTCGCCGCCTGGGCCTCAGGCGACATCGCCGACCCTTATGAAAGCTGGGACAACTTCGAACGCCGCACCCAGCAGGCCCTGGCCGAGATCGCCGAGGGCGACGGCCCTGCGCTGGTCATCACCTCGGGCGGGCTGATTGCCATGGCGATGCGGCAATCCCTGGGCTTGGACACAACCGCCATGGCGCGGCTGGCTCTGGCGGTGATGAACACGTCGATGCACCGGCTGTTTCCGATCGGCGGCCATTTCAGCCCGGTGCTGTTCAACGCCGTGCCGCACCTGGAGACCCCAGAGCGGCAGTTCGCCCAGACCCATCTTTGACCTGCGAAAGGACCGACGACACATGCAGCTATACTTTGCCCCCGGAACCATCTCCGTCGCCGTGGCCATCGCACTGGAAGAGGCTGGTCTGGCGTATGAAGCGATCAAGATCGACTTTGCCGCCAAGGAACAGACCGGCGCGGCCTACGCCCAGATCAACCCCAAGGGCCGGGTGCCCGCATTGGCAGTCGACGGCGGCATCCTGACCGAAACCGGCGCGCTGCTGGAATATGTCGCCGACCAGGCGCCGGACAGCAACCTGCGCCCCGCCGAGCCGCTGTTGCAGGCCCGCATGCGTGAGGTGATGTTCTACCTGGCTTCCACCATGCATGTGAACCACGCCCACAAGCTGCGCGGCGCCCGTTGGGCCAGCGAACGCTCCAGCTGGAAGGACATGCAGAAAATGGTGCCGCAAACGATGGCGGCCAGCTGCGATTACATCAACCAGAACGGCCTGCGCGGCCCGTTCGTGCTGGGGGACACCGTCAGCCTCGCTGACTGCTATCTCTACGTGGTCTGCACTTGGCTGGAGGGCGACGGGGTGAAACTGGCGGATTACCCCAGGATCCAGGAATTCATGACGGCAATGGAACAGCGCGCTTCGGTGCGCGCGGTTCAGGCCAAGGGCATGCTGTGAAGGACATGACAATGACGCATCTATGGGTACGGGCCGAACAGCGCCCCAACGAAGATCGGGTCGGCCTGACCCCCGAAGGCGCCAAGGCGCTGCTGGACGCAGGCATCAAGGTCACGATCGAGGAAAGCGCTGTGCGGGCGATCCCCTTGCAGGGCTATGTCGATGCCGGTTGCGAGATCGCACCGGAAAACAGCTGGCCCTCGGCCCCGTCGGACAGCATCATCTTTGGCCTCAAGGAATTGCCCGAGGACGGCACCCCCCTGCCGCACCGCCACATCATGTTCGGCCATGCCTTCAAGGGCCAGCACTCGGGCAAGGCATTGCTGGAGCGTTTCAAGGCAGGCGGTGGAACGCTGTACGATCTGGAATACTTGGTTGATGAGACCGGCCGCCGTGTTGCCGCCTTTGGCTATTGGGCGGGTTACGCGGGCGCTGCGGTCACGCTGAAGACCTGGGCGGCGCAGCAGCGCGGCGACATCTGCGGACCAGTGGGCGTGTATGGCGGCAAGGATGTGCTTCTGACGGAACTGGGCGCCGAGCTGGACGCGCTCAAGGCGGACCGCCCTACTGCCATCGTGATCGGCGCGCTTGGCCGGGTCGGCACCGGAGCGGCGGATCTGTGCGAGGCGATGGGCGTAGTGGTCACCAAATGGGACATGGCGGAAACCGCCAGCGGCGGCCCGTTCCCGCAGATTCTGGACCACGATCTGTTCCTGAATTGCATCTTCGCCCGCCCCGGCACCCCAGTGTTTGTGCCGCGCGACGCCCTGACTGCGAACCGCAAGCTGAGTGCCATTGGCGATGTCGCCTGCGACCCGGACAGCGATTACAACCCGGTGCCGGTCTATGATCGCGCCACCACTTGGGACGCCCCCGCGTTGCGGGTAGCGGACAACCCTGTGCTGGACGTGATGGCAATCGACAACCTGCCCTCGATGCTGCCGGTCGAAAGCTCCGAGGATTACGCTGCCCAGCTGCTGCCGTCGCTGCTGAGGTTGGATGATTTGGACCGCGGCGTCTGGGGCCGGGCCAAAGCCACGTTTCAGGAGAACCTGCCAAAATGATGACCCCTTACATAGGTTATCTCGCCGCGATCCTCGGCACTGTCTGCTGGCTGCCGCAGGCCTGGAAGGCCTGGGCGAGTCGTGACACCTCCGGGCTGTCGCTGGTATCAAACCTAATGTTTCTGGCCACGGTGTCGCTGTGGTTCGGCTATGGGCTTCTGATCGGTGACTGGCCCCTGATTCTGGCGAATTTCTGCGCCATTCTGATCGTCGTCAGCATCGTCACGGCAAAACTGAAATTCGGATAACGGAGAACACCCATGACAATTCACTGGTGCGGCACCGGCCTGTCGGCCATCCCCGGCCTGCGCCGCCTGCTCGAGGCGGGCCACGATGTTGCGGTCTGGAACCGCACCCCGGACAAGGCGCGCGCGGCGGTGGGCGATCTGACCACCAACATCCACAGCTTCAGCCTGGCCAACCTAGGCCAGATGCTCAGCCCCAGGGACGTGGTCGTCTCGATGCTGCCAGGCGACTGGCACGTGCCGTTGGCCGAACTGGCAATCGAAAACGGCGCACATTTCGTCTCCTCCTCCTACATCGCGCCGGACATGCGCGCGCTGGACCAAAAGGCCAAAGACGCCGGAGTGTGTTTGATCAACGAGGTCGGCCTCGACCCTGGCATCGACCACCTGATGGCGCATGCGCTGGTGGATCAGTACAAGGCTTCTTATGCCTATGACGCAGACAATGAGGTCAGCTTCATCTCCTACTGCGGCGGCATTCCCAAGACGCCAAACCCGTTTCGCTACAAATTCAGCTGGTCGCCGCTGGGCGTGCTGAAGGCGCTGCGCTCTCCCTCGCGCTCGATCCGCGACTTCAAGGAGCTGGACGTGGCCCGCCCCTGGGACGCGATCTCCTCCTACGCGGCACCGCTGCCTGAGGCGGAGACCTTCGAGGTCTATCCGAACCGCGATTCCATCCCTTTCATGGCGCAGTATGAATTCGAACCGGACTGGAAGGTGAAACAGTTCGTTCGCGGCACCCTGCGCCTGAATGGCTGGGCCGAGGCCTGGAGCGATGTCTTCCGCGAAGTCGAAACCCTCAGCGGGCCCGAAGGCGACGCTCGGCTCAAGGAAATGTCGGACCAGTTCTGGGACGAAAACGCCTATGACGAGGGCGAGCCGGACCGCGTGGTGATGTGCGTTGGGCTGAAGGCTGAGAAAGACGGCGCCGCGGTCTGGCACAAGACCTATGTGATGGACGCCTGGGGCGACGAGCGCGGCACGGCTATGGCACGTCTGGTGTCCTTCCCGGTCTCCTTTGCCATTGAGGCCGCGATGAACGGCAAAATCGCCGCCGGTGTCCACGCCGCGCCCAGCGATCCGGCCCTGGTCGACAGTTGGCTAAAAGAGGTCGGCAAGCTGGCGCAGCACCTGGGCGTCGTCGAGCACACTCGCTGACCCCGATACCAGGCGCAAGGCGCTAAAAAAGGGCACCCGATTTGCGGTGCCCTTTTGCGTCCGGGCCGTCCAGTCGTGGGACGGATGCCTGTATGCTAGCGTCCGATCACGTCATCCTCGACGTCGTTGACATCAATGCCCAGCGCCTCCAGCCCGGCCTCCAGATTGTCTGACAGATGCGGCGTGCCGAGCAGGTAGTCGACGGTGGGGGTGGTGGCCTCCTGCCGGGCGGTATAGATCGCCTCGCCCAGCTCCTCCGGCTCGAAACTGCCCCGGCCGACCCACATGATGCCAACCAGTTCCGCCTGCTGATCCTCGCTCATCCGGTCAACAAAGGCGCGAAGCTCACCCTCGGCCCGGCCCAGTTCGCGGGCCATCATCGCCACCTGTGCCACCTTGCGGGCCGAGATTTCCAGCATCGCTCCACTCCTTGTATTATGGCCAGCATATCAAACAGTGCGGCAAACGCCTAAGTCTTTGATCTGCGGCTAGCACAAGACGCCTTCAGCGCGGCGGTTTGCCAAACAGCGCCATCCCGCTGCGGCGCCCGCGCAAAACCTCCGGTGGCAGGGCTGTCCAGCCGTCGCGCGCGGGCTCGGCCCCCGCAGCCTCCAGCAGCGCGGCAGAGACAATCAGCTCCAGATCATGCGCGCGGGTGATCTGCTCCAGTCGGGCGGCGGTGTTCACCGTGTCGCCAAAAACCGAATACTCCAGCCGCTGCGGCGTGCCGGCCACCCCCGAAAACACTTCCCCCCAGTGCACGCCGATGCCAACGCCCAGGTCGGCCTCGCCCACGGCTTTGCGATCCTGGCGCCATTCCGCCATGGCACCCTGGAGACCGTCGGCGCAGGCCAGCGCCCGTATTGCGGCCCGATCCCCTTCGAACAGGATCATCGCAGCGTCGCCAATATATTTGTCGATCAACCCGTTGTGTTGGGCCGCAACCGCCTCGACGCAGGTGCGAAAATCGGTGATCAGGCGGCCGACCTCCTGCGGCGCGCGGCCTTCGCACCAGCTGGTGAAACCGCGGATGTCGATGAACAGAACGGCCATGTTCTGCTGTCGCCCTTCTTGCAGGCTCTCCAGCTCACCGCCCGCCAGCCGTTTCGCCAGTTGGGCAGGCAAGTATCGGGTGAGGTTGACTTTTTGCCGCGCCTCCTCGATAGAGCGGTTCAGCAGCTCGCGCGTGCGCAAAGCCGCCACCAGCAGGACGACCCCGGCAAGCGACACCATCAGAACCCGCATCATATTCGGCGGCGTTCCGTGCGCCAGCTGCACCCGCCGCACCGCCTCAACCGACACCACCGGCGGCTCCCACATCACCAGCCAGATGAAACCGGCCGCAACCAGCAGCACCTGGTAGCCCAGCATCAGCGGATTGAACCGCAAAACCCCAAAGGCCAGCACCAACGGCGCCATCCAGGCGGAGGGCATGGTGAACACCAGGTCACCCGGCAGTCCGGAGTTGCGCAGCGACAGCCAGGTGTTCAAAAACAGGAACACGCCGTCTGCCGTCACCGCGGCCCAGATCATCCAATGCCGAAACACCCCGCGCCGGATAGCCGCAATACTGAGAACGCCCACGGCCATGTAGGACACCAGCATCGCAGCCGCCAGACCGAGCTGCTGCCATAGGTACATCTCATCCAGCACCGGCAAACCGTCCAGCGCCAGCACCAGCGCAGCCAGCAGCCCCGCCGACACGGCGATTCGCAGCAGCGCCACAATTCGCTCGGCCTCGATCTCAGCCGCGCGCAGCACTGGGACTGCGGCCGGGTTCACCGGCTTTGGCAGATGCATCTATTCTTCCGCCAGCAACGCCACCTGACGTGGCTCAGTTTCGACCTGGCCGGGATCGTCCAGCGCTGCCCCCTGCGGCACCACGCCCATCGCCTCGAACTTGCGCGCCGAAGGGAGAACGCGGGACTCCAGCGACCCAACGGCCTTGTTGTAATTGTTCACCGAGGAGGACAGCGATTTGCCAACCGCCGCAAGATTTTTTGAAAATGTCGACAGCCGGTCGTAGAGTTCCTTGGCGGTCTTCTGCACGGCGACAGCGTTTTCTGCCATCTTCTCCTGCTGCCAGCCATAGGCGATGGATTTGACCAGGGCCATCAGCGTTGTCGGCGTAGCGATCAGCACCCTGTTTTCAAAGGCGTACTCAATCAGTCCGGGATCCGCCTCCGCAGCGGCAGACACAAACGTCTCGCCGGGAATGAACATCACCACAAAGTCCGGCGTCTCTTCCAGCGCGCTCTGGTAGGATTTCGAGGCCAGCTGCTTCACATGGGTCTTCACATGGCCCGCATGTCGGGCCAGCGCCGCGCTCTGGGCTTCTGGGGTCTCGGCCTCCAGCGCGTCCAGATAGCCTTCCAGCGGAGTTTTGGCATCCACCACGATGCTCTTGCCACCGGGGATGCGCACCACCGCGTCGGGACGGCGCAGCCCGTCATCTGTGCCGACGCTTTTCTCCAGCTCATAGTCGACATGTTCAGCCATGCCGGCCATCTCGAACACCTGCCGCAACTGCATCTCGCCCCAGCGACCGCGGGTCTTGGGCGCGCGCAGCGCCTGTACCAGCTTGCGGGTCTCGCCGCCCAGCATCGCCTGACCCTCGGCCAGATGGCGGACTTGCGCCTTGATGGCGCCATACGCTTCGTTGCGGGCCTGCTCGATTTCCTTGATGCGCTCGCCGAACTGGCCCAGTTTCTGGTCCAACGGTTTGACCAGGCTTTCGATCGCCGCGTGGCGCTTGGCCAGGTCCGCATCGGCGGATTTGCTGTGCGCCTGGAAGCGCTCGCTGACCAGGCTCAAAAAGTTATCCGAGTTCTGTTTCAGCACGTCCGAGGCCATCACCGCGAACTTGTTCTCCATCTGCTGGTTCATATTTTTCAGCTCTTCCAGCCGGGCCGCATATTCCGCTTTCAGCGCCTGCACCTGGGCCTCCGCCTGGTAGCGCGCCGTGCGTTCGTTCTCGCTGGTGCGACGCAGTGTCGCCAACTCATCCGTCAGAGCGGGCAGCCGGGCGGCCTCCGCTTGCAAGCCGGCATTATGACTGCGCAGGTCACTGTTGGCTTGCTCCAGCAGGCGGGCATGCGCCCGAAGCCGCAGCGTGACGATTCCCAATACCACGGCCACAGCCGCCAATGCGTAGACGGCCCACTGGGCCTGTTCCATAGTCACTGCTCTGTCTCCCCTGTTGCGGGTGTATTTGTTCAGCTACGCCCGAACAGGCGCTCAATGTCGGCCAGCTTCAGCTCCACATAGGTCGGGCGGCCGTGGTTGCACTGGCCGGAATGGGGCGTGGCCTCCATTTCGCGCAACAGTGCGTTCATTTCCTCGCCCCGCATCCGCCGACCCGAGCGGATAGAGCCATGGCAGGCCACCCGGCTCAGGATCGCCTCGACCCGCGCCTGCACCAGCTGGCTTTCCCCCTGATCCGACAGCTCATCCAAGATGTCCTTGATCATCGCCTCCGCGTTCACCTCTCCTAGGATTGCCGGAGTTTCACGCACCGCGATGGCGTTTCCGCCGAAAGCTTCGATGCCTAGGCCGAACTTGGCCAGCTCATCCGCTACCGCCAACAGGCTGGCGCAGTCATTGTCGCTGAGTTCGACGATTTCCGGGATCAGCAGCGCCTGCGCCGCGACGCCGTTGTCGGCCATCTGCCGCTTCAGCTTTTCGTAGACCAGCCGTTCATGCGCAGCGTGCTGATCCACGATCACCATACCATCGGCAGTTTGGGCAATAATGTAGTTTTCATGCACTTGGCCGCGCGCCGCACCCAGCGGCAGCGCCTCGGCCCCGGGGACGGCCGCTTCGGGCCCATCCGACGGTTGACCCGGGGCCATCGCCGAGTCCTGCGGCTCGGTCACCCGGCCGCTGTAGGCCGCGGCGAATTCGGAAAACCCTGGCGATGGCGGCGCATCTGCGGGCCGCGTCGGCGACCAACCTGGGGATTGCGCCGCGTAGGACGCGCTGCGTGCGCCCAACGACGGCCGGTCCATCTGATAGACTCGCGGCGCGCCGCTGGCGGTCGGTTGCCCCCCGGCCGGTTCGGGACGCATGGCCCCCAGCGTAGCCCCCGCCACCGTGGTCGAGGCCCGGTGCCCGGCCTCTGCCAGCGCCAGCCGCAGGGTAGACACGATCAACCCGCGCGCCAGCCCAGGATCGCGAAAGCGAACCTCGGATTTGGCCGGATGCACGTTCACGTCCACCGACTGAGGCTCACAATCGATGAACAACGCTGCCGCCGGGTGGCGGTCACGGCTGAGGAAATCGAAATAAGCCGCCCGCAACGCGCCGGTCAGCATCTTGTCCTTCACCGGCCGGGTATTGACGAACAGGAACTGCGACACCGCCGCACCGCGCGAATAGGTCGGCAGCGCCGCATAGCCATAGAGCCGGATCCCGTCGCGCGTGGCGTCGATCTTGAGCGCGTTTTCGGCAAACTCGCGTCCCAGCACCGTGGCCAGCCGCCCGTGCAGCGCGTCGAACAGATCGCCGGTCAGGGGATCGGCACGGAACGTCACCCGACCGTCACCGCCCCCCGACACATCGCGCAAGGTAAAGCCGACAGAGGGCTCCGCCATCGCCAGTCGTTTCACCGTGTCGGAAATCGCCTGCGTTTCGGCGCGGTCGCTGCGCATGAACTTCAGCCGCGCAGGGGTCGCAAAGAACAGATCGCGCAGCTCGACGATGGTGCCGGCCCGCAGGGCTGCGGGCTTCACCGGGTCCTGCTGGCCACCGGAAACCCGGATCTGCATCGCCTCATGTCCCGCCGCGCGGCTGGTGATGGTCAACCGACCCACCGCACCCAAACTGGGCAGCGCTTCACCCCGAAACCCAAAGGTATGGATGTTCAGCAGATCCGACCCGTCAATCTTGGAGGTCGCGTGGCGTGACAGTGCCAGCGGCAGGTCCTCCGGGGTCATGCCGCAACCATCATCGGTGACCCGGATCAGCGTTTTGCCGCCGTCCGCGATCTCGATGGTGATGCGGGTGGCGCCGGCATCGATGGCGTTTTCCACCAGTTCCTTGACCGCTGACGCGGGACGTTCCACCACCTCGCCGGCGGCAATCCGGTTGATAGCGCTGTCGTCCAGCTGGCGGATCACGGGACGGGTACTGTCGCTGATATGGGGTTCTACACTGCTCATACCGCTAAATTTAGCAGTTAACGGCGATTCTGCCACCGGAATGCGCAGGCAATCGCCACCGCAATCGTAAAACAGGAAGCCGCCCGCCGCCAAGGGCCGGAATGCAGCGGGCTGCCGCGACGGAACCCCGGTGGATCCCCTGTCTTTTGTCCATTCAGTCAAAAAACCGCCTGCACGCCAGGCCGGTTTCTTGCCATAATGCCGCACCCGTGCAACCTTCTCCCGGAATTCTGCTGAGGATCCCCCGTATGGAAAGCCAAATCGCTGAACGTAGCGCACATCTGCCGCAGCTGACCGAGCCGCGCAATCCCGGCATGGCGCTGGACCTGGACTGGGTCGCCTCGGTGCAGGCCAACACATCCGCCATCGAACGACGTTGCGCCACGCTGCCCGGACGCCGCAGTGTCAAAAAGGATCACCAGGCCGCCTGGCTGTTGAAAGCGATCAGCCTGATCGACCTGACCACCCTGGCCGGTGACGACACCGAAGGCCGGGTGCGCCGCCTGTGTGCCAAGGCGCGCCAGCCGGTCAGCCCAGGCCTGCTGCGCAATCTGGACATGGAGGGACTGACCACCGGCGCCGTCTGCGTCTATCACGACATGATCCCCGCCGCGGTGGCAGCACTGGCAGGCAGCGGCATCCCGGTAGCGGCGGTCTCCACCGGCTTTCCCGCCGGCCTGTCGCCCTTTCACCTGCGGGTGGCCGAGATCGAGGAAAGCGTCCGCGCCGGGGCTGACGAGATCGACATCGTGATCTCCCGCCGCCATGTGCTGACGGGCAACTGGCAAGCGTTGTACGACGAGATGAAGACCTTCCGCGAGGCCTGCGGTGACGCCCACGTCAAGGCGATCCTGGCCACCGGCGAGCTCGGATCCTTGCGCAATGTCGCGCGTGCCTCGCTGGTCTGCATGATGGCGGGGGCGGACTTCATCAAGACCTCCACTGGCAAGGAAAGCGTCAACGCCACCCTGCCGGTGTCCCTGGTGATGATCCGCGCCATTCGCGACTATTTCGACCGCACCGGCTACCGCGTCGGCTACAAGCCTGCGGGCGGCATTTCCAAGGCCAAGGATGCGCTGGTGTATCTCGCGCTGATCAAGGATGAGCTGGGCCACCGCTGGTTGCAGCCCGACCTGTTCCGTTTTGGCGCCTCGTCGCTACTGGGCGACATCGAGCGCCAGTTGGAACACCATGTCACCGGGGCATATTCCGCCGGCCACCGCCACGCCATGGCCTAAGAAGGCAGGGATCAAGAACATGACCATCAAAGAGATTTTCACCACCATGGAATATGGCCCCGCCCCAGAGAGCGCTGCCGAGGCTCTGGCCTGGCTGGTCGATCAAGGCAGCCGTTTCGGCCAGTTCATCAATGGCGAGTTCACCGACCCCACCGACGGGTTCGACAGCAAGAACCCTGCCACCGGCGACGTGTTGGCAAGCCTGAGCCAAGCGCGCCAGGACGATGTCGACGCCGCCGTCGGCGCCGCCCGCAAAGCGCAGGGCAAATGGGCCGCGCTTGGCGGGCCGGGCCGGGCGCGATACCTCTACGCCATTGCACGGCTTCTGCAAAAGCACGCGCGTCTCTTTGCGGTGCTGGAGACGCTGGACAACGGCAAGCCGATCCGTGAAAGCCGCGACATCGACGTGCCCCTGGCGCAGCGACATTTCTATTACCACGCGGGCATGGCCCAGCTTATGGAAGCCGAGCTGCCGGATGCGGAGCCGCTGGGCGTCTGTGGCCAGATCATCCCGTGGAACTTCCCGCTGCTGATGCTGGCGTGGAAGATCGCGCCAGCCATTGCGATGGGCAATACCGTGGTGCTGAAACCCGCGGAATACACCTCGCTCACCGCGCTGCTGTTTGCCGACATCTGCCGCCAGGCCGGACTGCCCAAGGGCGTCGTCAACATCGTCACCGGCGATGGGGCCGTGGGCGAAATGATCGTCGCAGCCGAGGTCGACAAGATCGCCTTCACCGGCTCCACCTCTGTCGGCCGCCGCATCCGCGAAGCCACCGCCGGCAGCGGCAAGGCGCTGACACTGGAGCTGGGCGGCAAGTCACCCTACATCGTCTTTGACGATGCCGACATCGACAGCGCCATCGAAGGGCTGGTAGATGCGATCTGGTTCAATCAGGGCCAGGTTTGCTGCGCCGGTTCGCGTTTGCTGGTGCAGGAAGGCATCGCCGATCGGTTCCACACCAAGCTAAAGGCCCGTATGGACGGTCTGCGCGTCGGAAATCCGCTGGACAAATGCATCGACGTCGGTGCGGTTGTGGACCCGGTTCAGTTGAGCACCATCCGCGATATGGTGGCCGCCAATCAGGCCGGGCGTATGCACCAGGCTCAGGTCGAGATGCCCGAAAGTGGCTGTTTCTTCCCGCCGACGCTGATTGAGGGGCTGACCCCCGCCGACCCGCTGATGCAGGAGGAGATCTTTGGCCCGGTGCTGGTCTCCTGCACCTTCCGCACCCCGGCCGAGGCGGTTGAACTGGCCAATAACACCCGCTACGGCCTTGCCGCGACGCTGTGGACCGAGAACGTGAACCTGGGGTTGGACATGGCACCCAAGCTGGCCGCCGGCGTGATCTGGATCAACGGCACCAACATGTTCGACGCTGCCGCCGGTTTTGGCGGGGTGCGCGAAAGCGGCTTTGGCCGCGAGGGCGGCTGGGAAGGGCTGGCGGCCTATACGCGCCCCAAGACCAAGTCAAAACCGCTGGCAAAAATCGCGCCGTTGGAGGGCAGCGGCACGCCGACAGAGACGCTGGACCGCACTGCCAAACTGTACATCGGCGGCAAGCAGGCCCGGCCTGACGGCGGGTACAGCCAGGCCATCCATGGCAAATCCGGGCAGCTGCTGGGCCACGTTGGGCTCGCCAACCGCAAGGACGTGCGCAACGCAGTAGAGGCCGCCGCCGCCGCCAAGGGCTGGTCCAAAACCACCGGCCACCTGCGCGCACAGATTCTGTATTACATCGCCGAGAACCTCTCGGCCCGCGCTGTCGAGTTTGCCGCCCGCATCGATGCGATGACCGGCAGGAAATCCGGCACCTCAGAGGTCGAGGCCGCGATCCAGCGTCTGTTCAGCGCCGCGGCCTGGGCCGACAAATACGACGGCCAGGTGCATGGCGTCCCGATCAGAGGCGTTGCGCTGGCGATGAAGGAACCGGTGGGCGTGATCGGGGTGCTTTGTGCTGATGAGGCGCCGCTTCTGGGGCTGGTTTCGGCCATGGCGCCGGCCCTTGCGATGGGCAACCGGCTAGTTTTGGCTGCGTCCAGTGCCTTCCCGCTGGCGGCCACAGATTTCTATCAGGTTCTGGACACTTCAGACGTGCCGGCCGGTGTGGTCAATATCCTGACCGGCAGCCACGGTGAGCTGGCCAAGCCGCTGGCGGCGCATCTGAACCTGGATGCGGTCTGGAGCTTCTCCTCCAGCGATCTGTCGGCAGACATAGAAGCGGCCTCGGCCGGCAATCTGAAGCGTACCTGGGTCAACAACGGCACTGCCCCCGACTGGATGCAAGACCAGACCAAACGCTTTCTACAAGAAGCGACCGAAGTGAAAAACATCTGGGTGCCTTACGGCGAGTAACCAGGCGCGACCACGACAGGCAGGCGGGGTACTCCCGCCTGTCTTCGATCTTGCGATCTCTTCCCGTTGGGCCACGCCCAAGCGCGCGGGCGGCGCGGCGCAGCCGCGAGGTTCAGGCGGGCGCGGGAGCGCAGGCCCGGCACCCGTTCCCCATGACCGCCGCGCCGACCCGTGCCGTCGCGCCACAAAAAAACGCCCGCTCCTTCCGGAACGGGCGTTTCTATTCCGGAATGCGCGCGGATTAGCGGCGGATGCCCAGACGCTTGATCAGGTCCTGGTAACGGGCCTCATCCTTGCCTTTGGTGTAATCCAGCAGCTTGCGGCGCTGAGCAACCATTTTCAGGAGACCACGACGACCGTGGTTGTCCTTCTTGTGGGTCTTGAAATGCTCAGTCAGGGTGTTGATGCGCGATGTCAGGATTGCAACCTGGACTTCCGGCGAGCCAGTGTCGCCGTCCTTGGTTGCGAATTCTTTCATCAGGCGTGTTTTTTCTTCTGCAGTAATCGACATCGGGGTCTCCTTCATTAGGTTGAGGTGGATGGCGCAGGCCGGGATGTCGTCCAGCACAGGCCCATGGAGATATCCGCTACGGAATCGCGGCAGATGCGGGCGTATAGACTGTTTCCGCATCAAAGGCAAAGTCTAACTGGGGCGGTGGCGGGATGCACAGCCAAAGTCGGCAGGCAAGTTCAGATAGCCCCCCCTGAGCCTTTGTGTGCAGACCGCCGCCGTCAGCTGGGCAACAAGCCTGCCTGCGCGGCGGAGGCACTGTCCGTCAACACCAGGTCCGCCGCCGTCACGTCCGTGGCGCTTGCCAGCCGCACCGCTGCGACGCCATCGACCAGAACCAGATGTTCCCCCTCGGCATCCGGGTTCGGCAGCACCTCCACGTCTGGCTCTGCCCCCGCATCGTAGTCCCAGACCAGCACCAGCTGGTCCTCTGCCGCGTCAAAATCCATCAGACGCACCGCCGTGTCCGTATCGACCCACCGGCCGATGGTGAAATGATCCTGACCGGTGCCGCCAGTCAGCACGTCCCCCGCCCCCGCGATGAGAGTGTCCAGGCCGCTGCCCCCATTCAGGTAATCCGTAGACGCGTCGTCGTCAGCCCCGCTCACAACATCATTCCCGGCGCCGCCAAACAGGACGTCCCCGCCAGCGCCGCCGGTCAGGACGTCATCCCCGGCATTGCCCAGCAGCCTGTCGTCGCCATCACCGCCAGAGAGGCTGTCCTGATCCTGACCCCCGTAAATTACATCCGCGCCCGCGCCGCCGCGAAGGTCGTCGTCCCCAAAATGACCATAAAGACTGTCCGCACCGGCACCGGCAGCCAGAATGTCATCGCCCTCCTGCCCATGCAGCAGGTCATCCCCGGCGCCGCCCAAGAGCTGATCATCGCCACCATTGCCGTGCAAGACATCGTCGCCCGCGCCCCCCACAAGGGTATCATCGCCGTCATACCCGCCGATCTGATCGTCGCCGCCGCCACCGCCGATACTGTCAGGAGCCGCCGTGCCGGACAGGATTTCGTCCGCATCTGTGCCAGTCTGTTCGCCCGACCTGTCAGAAAGCTCCGTCGCCGGATCGCTGCCCGTTGCGGGTTGGAGATCTGGCTCAGGGGCTCCGGTCACCGTATCAGTCGCACTTCCAAGATCGATGTAGCTACCGTCCAATCCGTCACGGTCGATCGGAGCTGCGTCACTGCCGTCCGCCCCATCCTGGGCCGCCTCGGTCCCGTCTTCCTCGTCGGGATCAATATCAACCAGAACCGCGCCGCCAACGGCCATCAGGCCCAGAACACTCGCCAACCACAACATTGCCAACAAACCCTCGATACAGATCACCCATCATACAACAGGGTCGCACATCCTTGTCAAAGCAGCAAAACAAAACAGGAACAAAGGTTAATGGGCAGCAAGCTCTTGATCCGGCTCCCAAACCACGGGCTGCTGGCGATATGGCAAATACAACGGATGTTTCGGATGTCCTGCCTTGCTGAGGCCCAGATGATACAGCGGGCGACCCGTTGCTCGCAAAGCCGCCGCAACCCGCGCGCCTTGGCCGCGATGGGCCCCATGGGTGCCCCAGGCACAGATCACCATATCCGCCCAATGCGCCCCCTCCAGAACCGCGGTCATGTTGTCCGGGCCTTCCGGCGCATTCAGCCGTCGCATATCGCGCGGGTCCGTGGCCCGGCAGGCAAAGATGTTGGTCGCTCGGAAACCGCCAAAGCCCAGCGCCCGTGCCCGGCGTTCGCAGCGCTCGATGGTTGGGTCGTTCTGGACCTCGGTAGCCGTCGAGGGGTTCAGCATCACAAACATCACCCGCCGCCCAGTCGGATCCCAGATCCGCGTCAGGCTGTAGCGATAGGTTTCACAATCTGAATAAACGGCGGTGGACGGCGCGTCGCCCTTGGTATGGGTGCGGATCAACATACCACAGGTGATAGTGGGTTTGGCCCTGCAATCCAAGGTGCGCCACCCCGACCGCACTGCGCACAGTGGCGCACTCGGCCGAAGTGTCGGGAAGGACGTTCGAAGGCCATTCCATTTTCAGCTGACGAAGAAGTCCGGCTGAATGCGGCCCCCCGGTCGCAACGCCCGAACGCGGAGACCGAACCGGCGTTAGCCTGCTGACTGCGGCGCGGGCTGGTTGAAGACCCGGCTAGGGTGCAGTTCACCAGATTTGTAGACACCAACAGCCACCGCCTGCCCGTCCAAGGACGCCCAGGCTTCCTCGCCGTATTCCAGATCCGAGGCCATGACCATGCCCGGGTTGCCGTTGCGCAGCCGCACGGCACCCTGAGGCGTGCATTTCAGCTCCGGCAGGTCGGCCAGTCCTTCCTCCAGCGGGCGCAGATACTGGTCCAGATCAGGGTTCTTGGCCAGTTCCTCAACCTGCTCCAGCGAGATACCGTCCTCCGCGTCGAACGGACCGGACCAAATGCGGCGCAACTCCCTGACGTGACCATGACAGCCCAGCGACGCCCCCAGATCGCGCGCGATGGAGCGCACATATCCGCCTTTGCCGCAGGTCATCTCCAGCACCACATGGTCAGCATCCGGGCGATCGAGCAGGATCAGCTCCTCCACCCACAAAGGGCGCGCGGTCAGCTGAACGTCCTCACCGTCGCGGGCCAGCTTGTAGGCGCGCTGGCCGTCAATCTTGACGGCAGAGAACTTGGGCGGCACCTGCATGATCTCGCCGAGAAAGGGTTGCAACGCTTCCTTGATCTGCTCATCGCTGGGCCGGTCGGCGCTTTCTGCAATCACCTCTCCCTCGGCATCATCGGTGTTGGTGGCCTGTCCCAGCCGCACGGTGAAGGTATAAGCCTTCAGCGCGTCGGTGATATAGGGCACGGTCTTTGTCGCCTCTCCCAGCGCCACCGCCAGAACACCGGTTGCCTCGGGATCGAGCGTGCCGGCATGGCCCGCTTTCTTGGCATCCAAGGCCCAACGCACCTTGTTCACCACTGCGGTCGAGGTCAGCCCGGCAGGCTTGTCCACCACCAGCCAGCCGGAAATATCGCGCCCTTTGCGTTTGCGTGCCATGCCTCGTCCCCGTGTGTATGTGAGGCGCGCCGGTTACCGGATCGCCGGGACGGTGTCAATTTAGCAAATCACCGGCGGGTGGGGAATGCCACCGGTCTACATGCCACACACCTGCCCGCGCTTGCCCCCAGAGGCTGCGGGCGCTAGGCAAGCGAGCATGGCCGTATCAAGCGAATACACCCCGCCGCAGGAGCCGCTGGAGATCCTGCATCACGACGCCGAAATCGTGGCGGTGAACAAACCTGCCGGGCTCCTGTCGGTGCCGGGTCGCGGCGCGCATCTGGCCGATTGCCTGATCGCCCGTGTGCAGACCGTGTTTCCCGAGGCACTGTTGGTCCACCGGCTGGACCGCGACACATCGGGGGTGATGGTCTTTGCCCTGTCGCCT
This sequence comes from Leisingera sp. SA32, assembly GCF_056033425.1. NCBI lineage: Bacteria > Pseudomonadati > Pseudomonadota > Alphaproteobacteria > Rhodobacterales > Roseobacteraceae > Leisingera > Leisingera sp. SA32. Next base: position 51,431 of record NZ_JBVYHB010000001.1, read on the forward strand.
CATGCGCAGCGCCACCTGTCGATGCAGTTCGAGAAACGCTCTGCCAAGAAGGCCTATGTGGCGCGGGTTGCCGGACGGCTGGAGCCCCGCGCCGGCACCGTTGATCTGCCGCTGATCGTGGATTGGCCGAACCGACCACGGCAGATGGTCTGCCATGACACTGGCAAACCCGCGGTGACCGACTGGCGCGTGATGAAATACGAGACCGATGCCACACGGGTGCGGCTGACGCCCAAGACCGGGCGCTCGCATCAGCTGCGGGTGCATATGCTGTCGCTGGGCCACGCGATCCTCGGCGATCCCCTCTATGCCACGGGCGACGCGCTGGCGCATCCGCGGCTGATGCTGCATTCCGAAGAGCTGCGCATCAAGCACCCCGACAGCGGCGAGTCGCTGAAGTTTCGGGTCAAGGCGCCCTTCTAACGGGTCTGTCGTGGCGACCGGCGGCGGCGGCGCGCACGGGTATGGGCATGGCCTGATGCGCAAAACGAGAAAGCCGCCCCTGGGGGCGGCTTGCATGTTTCAGGGTATGTCCGTGCGGGGGTTATTCCGACGCCCAGCCGCCAACGGCTTTCACTTCCAGGAAATCCTCAATCCCCCATTTGCCGCCCTCGCGGCCCTTGCCGGACTGTTTCATGCCGCCAAACGGAGACCCGGCCGAGCGTGATTTGCCGTTCATTTCGACCATGCCGGAGCGCAGCGCGCGGGCCATGCGGTTGGCGCGCGCGCCATCCTGCGTCTGCACATAGTTGGTCAGGCCGTAGGGTGTATCATTGGCGATCTCGACCGCTTCCTCTTCGGTCTCAAACGGCAGAATCGCCAGAACCGGACCAAAGATTTCCTCGCGCGCGATGGTCATCTGATTGTTCACATCGGCAAAGACCGTGGGTTTGACATAATAGCCCTTGTTCAAACCGTCGGGACGGCCCGTTCCGCCGGCCACCAGCCGGGCCCCTTCGTCGATGCCCTTTTGGATCAGATCCTGAATCTTGTTCCACTGCAGCTCATTCACCACCGGGCCGATGTGGCGGCCTTCCTTGTCAGCCGGGCCGACCTCGACCTTGGTGGCAACCTCAGCGGCTTCGGCCACCACGCGGTCATAGATGCCCTTCTGCACCAGCATCCGGCTTGGGGCGTTGCAGCTCTGGCCGGTGTTCTGCATCATGTGCAGCACGCCGCGCTTCACGGCCTTTTCATCGGCATCCTCAAACAGCACGTTGGCGCCCTTGCCGCCCAGCTCCAGATGCACCTTCTTCAGCGTCAGTGCCGCGTTCTGGCTGATCGCAATGCCTGCGCGGGTGGAACCGGTGAAGGACACCATGTCGACGTCCTTGTGGCCGGTCAGCTGCGAGCCGACGCCGACACCGTCGCCGTTCACCAGGTTGAACACGCCGGGCGGGAAGCCTGCCTCGTCCATCAGCTCGGCAAAGATCATCGCGTTCAGCGGGCTTTGCTCCGACGGTTTCAGCACCATGGTGCACCCGGCAATCGCCGCCGCGCCGACCTTGAGAGTGACCTGGTTCATCGGCCAGTTCCAAGGCGTGATCAGGGCGCAGACGCCAACCGCCTCGTGGATGATGCGGTCGTTCGGCGACTGCTCATTCAGCGGTGCGTCGAACTTGAACGCCTTTGCCGCCTCGATGAAGCCGCGCAGATGCCAGGGACCAGCGCCGACCTGAGAGGTGCGCGACAGGTTGATCGGTGCGCCCATTTCCATCGACATCGCCTGGGCCAGATCCTCGGCACGGGCCTCGTAGACGTCGACCAGTTTTTCCACCAGCGCGATGCGGTCCTCTACGGGCGTGGCCATCCAGCCCGGCAGCGCCGCCTTGGCTGCAGCGACCGCCGCATCAGTGTCGGCCTCACCACCCAGCGAAATCACCGCACAGGGCTCCTCAGTGGAGGGGTTGATGACCTCAAAGTCGTTGGCAACCTTGGGGGCGACCCACTGGCCGTTAATGTAAAATTCGCGTTTCTCGATCATCGCGGGTATCTCCCATTTCAGACGTGCTTTCCCAACTGCATGGCCGGTTTTGCGCCACTGTGTCACCGGGCCGGAAGCGGGGCAAGGGGCATTGCTGTCTAAATTTGATCAAATCCTGAGGCCGTCTGTGAGGCGGCGCGGGCACCAATCTGCAAATCCTTGCCAAGCCACGGAAATTGGAGTTTTCACGTGGCATCGTGGTGCAAGGGCTGTAACGTGGACGCAGAGCACCTAGGTAGCAATGAGGCGACTCAACCGCCACCGCGCGGCAGACAACCTGACACGACAACCTGACTTAGGAGGACAATGCCATGGCTTTGCGCATTAACGACGTGGTTCCCGATTTCACCGCTGAAACAGATCAGGGCAGCATCTCGTTCCATGACTGGATCGGCGACAGCTGGGCGATTCTGTTTTCTCACCCCAAGGATTTCACCCCGGTCTGCACCACGGAGTTTTCCGCCGTGGCGCAGCTGTCCGAAGAATGGGAAAAACGTAACACCAAGGTGATCGGCGTCTCCGTTGACGGGGTCGAGGAGCACAAAGGTTGGAAAAAAGACATTGAAAGCTACGGCAATGCCACGGCTGGCTTCCCAATCATCGCCGATGGCGGGCTCGAGGTCTCCAAGCTCTATGACATGCTGCCCGCCGAGGCCTATCTCCCCGATGGTCGCACCCCCGCCGACAGCGCCACCGTGCGCTCGGTCTTCATCATCGGCCCGGACAAGCAGCTGAAGCTGTCGATGACCTACCCGATGACCGTGGGCCGGAACTTCGCCGAAATCCTGCGCGCGCTGGACGGGTTGCAGATGAGCGCCAAGGGCGTTGCCACCCCCGCCAACTGGGTGCCGGGCGAAGACGTCATCATCCCGCCTGCGGTGTCTGATGATGACGCCAAGGTCAAGTTTGGCGAATTCGAAACCGTCTTCCCCTACCTGCGCAAGACCAAAGCACCGGCGTAAGCACAGCTGACCCGCAGGCGGTGCCGGTTTCCCGGCATTGCCTGCGGGCAGGACGCAGCAAAGAGGCGGCGGCGCCGCGTCTGTCTCTTGAGCCGTCAGTACCCCTTGCGCCGCCGGATCATGGCAATCTCGTCGCGGATGATCTGTCCGGCTTGTCCGTCCAGCTGCCGGGCGAACGCCTCAACCCTGTCCGAGTTCTCCTTGTTCACAGAAGCGAGGGACTTCTTGAGAAAAGCAAATCCGTGCTGTTCATACAGCAGCTGCGGCAGCACGTAGCTGGCACTGATCCGGGCTGTAACAGTTAGTATCAATCGGGTGGCCCGTTTGCGATCTTCCGATGACCGGGTCGCGTCTAGGCTGGGCACAATATTATCGATGACTTGACTGCAATACTTGTCATCGAGAAAAGTCATCGACCGGACGTAGTAATTGATCTGGGCATCAGAGCAAGCGTCTAAAACATCCGGCAGGCTGCGGATGTCATAGACCGCACCGTGGCTAAACCCATTTTTCAGAACAAAGCGGGTCATCCCGATCTCCCCGCGGCGCACGACCCTGTTCTTTTCCTTGGTCAGCGCATAGCGCTGCCAATACCGGCGGAAACCAGCATCCTGCAACACGCGAGGCCCAAGCGACAGCGCATAGGATCCATAGTGGAAATTTCGCAACGTGGGATCAAACTCCCATGCGATGTCCTCGAATTGATCCGGCTTGACCCTCGGGATACCCATGCTGGTTGCAGCAGCGGCATAATCCACCTCCAGCGCTTCCGCCTCACGCAGCCAGTTGCCCGCTCCCGGCAAGGGGAACCAGCTGGAATCATTCAGAAGCACCAACCGTTTCAGGTGCTCACGGTCTCCCTCCAGTGACAGGAAACCGTCTCGGTAGCCTCCGAAGTCATAGCCGACGTTGGGCCGTTCCATCACCCGCCAGCAGCTGCCTTGCAACTCGGCCATGTCCTGGTCCGACAGGGGCAGGTTGGACACCACCAGCGGCGCGTAGCCGTTCTCCCGCAGGTAATCCAGCGCCAGCCTGTGGCTGGGCAGCAGCCCGTCCTGCGGGTAGATCAGATAGATCGCGACCCGGTCTCCACGCGGCAGTGCGCCCGGGGTAATCTTGATCCGCCGTGCGAGGAACATGTCATAGTACTTGGCACCAAAAAGCAGCGTTCCCAATAGCCGCGGCAGGGCCGGGATCTGTTGAAACGGGCGCTTCAGTTCGCGGGTAATTTTCCAAAGCGGCGGCAGCGACATCAGGTGACCTTATCTTCTGTAATGGCGGCCGCGTGGACGGCGACCGATTTGGGCAGGAAGGGGCAAAGTTATTGCCAGGGCGGTGGCCTGTCAGCTGTCCGCGCCGTCGCACTGCCCAGGATGGCGCGAAAGTAGTACCAGTTCTTGGCGCGCTTTCGGGCCGACAGCAGTGTGAGCGGAGACAGCAGTTGCAGCGCCGCCTCTGCCAGCGCCCGCGGATAGGCCAGCGGCAGCCCGTGCTTGCGGGCGCCATAGACCCGCGACTGGCCCATGTACCAGGCCTTGAGCGCCGCTGTGCGCGCCGACCGTTCGGTGGCATGGCCCAGCAGATGCTTGACCCTGGCGCCAAAAACATAACGCAGCGGTCCGCAGACGTCCTTCAGCCGCAGACTGAGGTCGTCATCCTCGTGGAACAGAAATATCGCAGGGTCAAAGCCGCCGACCCGCTCGAACGCGGCCCGGCGCACCAGCAACGCACCGCCGTTCAGAACCGGCACTTCGCCATCGCGTTCAGCTGCGTCGCGCCCCAGCCAGAGTGAGTTGGATATCAACTTGCTGCGACGCTTGAAGAACAGAGAGCCGTCACCTTTGACGATCCGGGTGTTGAAGGCAGAGGCTTCGGGATGGGCGTCCGCCGCCGCCAGCAACTGCTCCAGCGTGTCGTCGAACAGCTCCGCATCAGGGTTCACGAAGAACAGAAATTCGGTCTCGGCGACGGCGGCGCCCAGATTGCAGGCCGGGCCGAACCCGATGTTCTTTGAGTTGGCGATGAATGTGGCGCCGTGACTCTCTGCCAAGGCTTTTGTCCTGGCCGCATCGCCAGAGGCATTGTCCACCAGCACCACCGGCACACCCGGCGCGATGGAGCGCAGCAGGTTCTCGACGATGGCAGAGGAATTATAGGTAACGGTAACGATGGAGATACGGGGAGTCATCAGCAGGCCCACGCGCGTCCGGCAGGAAATGAAGAGCCCGAGGCGCGCGGTATTTCGCGCCTCGGGCCGGTCTTGTAGAGGTCAGGCGGGGCTTAGTCCTGCTCTGCCTTCTCTTTTTTCTCCGGCTGGATTTCCTCGCCGGTTTCCTGATCGACGATCTTCATCGACAGGCGCACCTTGCCGCGATCGTCAAAGCCCAAGAGCTTCACCTTCACTTCCTGGCCTTCCTTCAGAACATCCGAAGGGTGGTTCAGGCGGCGGTTTTCGATCTGGGACACGTGCACCAGGCCGTCGCGCTTGCCAAAGAAGTTCACGAAGGCACCGAAGTCGACGATCTTCACAACCTTACCAGTGTAGATCGCGCCCTCTTCCGGCTCTGCCACGATCGAATGGATCATGTCATAAGCCTTCTGGATCGCGTCGCCATTCGGGCTCGCGATCTTGATGATGCCGTCATCGTTGATGTCGACCTTGGCACCCGAGGTTTCCACGATCTCGCGGATGACCTTGCCGCCGGACCCGATCACTTCACGGATCTTGTCGGTCGGGATCTGCATGGTTTCGATGCGCGGGGCATGGACCGAGAAATCGTTGGTCTCGGACAGTGCCTTGGACATCTCGCTCAGGATGTGCATCCGGCCGTCCTTGGCCTGAGCCAGGGCTTTTTCCATGATTTCCGGGGTGATGCCGGCAACCTTGATGTCCATCTGCAGCGAGGTGATACCGTTTTCGGTACCCGCCACCTTGAAATCCATGTCGCCGAGGTGGTCTTCGTCGCCCAGGATGTCGGACAGGATCGCATAGGAGCCGTCGTCTTCCAGGATCAGACCCATGGCCACACCGGCCACCGGTGCCTTCAGCGGCACACCTGCGTCCATCATCGACAGCGAGCCGCCGCAGACGGAAGCCATCGAGGAAGAGCCGTTGGATTCGGTGATCTCGGACACCACACGGATGGTGTAGGGGAAGTCGGTCGGTGCCGGCAGAACCGCCTGCAGCGCGCGCCAGGCCAGCTTGCCATGGCCGATTTCACGGCGACCCGGAGAGCCGACACGGCCAACTTCGCCAACCGAGTAGGGCGGGAAGTTGTAGTGCAGCAGGAAGTTGGATTTGAAGTTGCCGTGCAGCGCGTCGATGAACTGCTCGTCGTCGCCGGTGCCCAGCGTGGTCACCGCCAGCGCCTGGGTTTCGCCGCGGGTGAACAGCGCCGAGCCGTGGGTCCGCGGCAGCAGACCGGTTTCCGACACGATGTCGCGGATCTCGTCGGTCTTGCGGCCGTCGATACGCTTGCCGGTTTTCACAACATCGCCACGCAGGATGCCTGCTTCGAGCTTTTTCAGAGCGGAACCGAGGTTGCCGTCCTCCAGCTGCTCTTCGGTCAGCTTGCTTTTGATGGTTTCACGCGCAGCGGCAACAGCGGCAGTGCGCTCCTGCTTGTCGGTGATCGCAAAGGCAGCGCGCATCTCGGACTCACCTGCCGCTTTGACCGCCTCATACAGGTCGGCATAATCCGGCGGGGTAAAGTCGAAGGGCTCGTTTGCGGCTTCTTCGGCCAGCGAAATGATCAGGTCGATCACCGGCTGGATCTGCTCGTGGGCGAATTTCACCGCACCCAGCATCTCGGCCTCGGACAGCTCGTACGCTTCCGATTCCACCATCATCACGGCGTCTTTGGTGCCGGCAACGATCAGGTCCAGGCGCTGCTCGGGGTTCAGGCGCAGATCCTGCATGTCGTCAACGGTCGGGTTGAGGACGTATTCGCCATCCTCGAAGCCAACGCGCGCGCCGGCGATCGGGCCCATGAACGGCGCACCGGACAGGGTCAGAGCGGCGGAGGCGGCGATCATGGCAACGATGTCCGGGTCATTGACCAGGTCGTGGCTCAGCACGGTGCACATCACCAGAACTTCGTTTTTGAAGCCGGGAACAAACAGCGGGCGGATCGGACGGTCGATCAGACGCGCGGTCAGGGTTTCTTTTTCGGTCGGGCGCGCTTCGCGCTTGAAGAAGCCGCCTGGCACTTTGCCCGCAGCATAGTATTTTTCCTGGTAGTGGACGGTCAGCGGGAAGAAGTCCTGGCCGGGCTTCTGCTGACGGGCAAAGGTCACGTTGGCCATGACGCTGGTTTCACCCAGAGTGGCGATAACGGAGCCATCCGCCTGGCGGGCGACCTTGCCGGTTTCCAGTGTGAGCGTCTCTTCGCCCCACTGCATCGATTTTTTCGAAACGTTAAACATCTAGCGTATCCTGTATGGGAGCACTCCCGGCCCTCCGGGTCTCCCGTTTGCGTGGCGGCCCCATTGCCGCCGGCCCCATCTATCTTGCTTTCGCGTGCCGGGGCCTGGGCACATCGTCTCAGATAGGTTCGCCCATACATGACTTTGGGGAAAATTGAAAGGGTTCGCGCAGGGGGCTGCCACCATCAGCAGCGCCCTGCCGACGCTTGCGGGGCACAGTGCCCCGCAGCGTTCAGTTGGTGGTTTCCAACCCCTCTGGTCGGCCAACGATGGTGAAATGCAGCCCCTCAGGGTCCATGAAACGCGCGGCGAAGGCGTTCAGCTGTTCCAGCGTGACCGCATTGATGCGGTCATTGCGGGTTTCGACATAGCTGATCGGCAAGTCGTCCATCTGCATACCCGTCAAGATAGAGGCAATGCGACCGTTTCCGTCAAACCGCAGTGGGTAGGCGCCGGTCAGATAGGTCTGCGCGTCGCGCAGCTCCTCCTCTGTCACGCCCGCCTCTGCCATGCGGCGCCACTCGTCGCGGATCACCTGGACCGCTTCGGCCATCTTGCCGTTGGCGGAGGCGACCGACCCCATATAGATGGCCGCCAGGTCACTTGGCACGAGGTAAGAGTAAACCCCATAGGTCAATCCGCGCTTTTCCCGCACCTCTGTCATCAACCGTGTTTCAAACGAGCCGCCGCCTAGGATCTGGTTCATGACGTAGGCGGTAAAGAAGTCGGGGTCGTGCCGTTCGATTCCCTTCTGGGCAAAAAGGGCCACCGACTGCGGCGTATCAAAATCCACCACGGTAACGCCGCCGTCGATTTGAACCTCGGCCGGGCCGGGAATCGGCGCGCCGCTTTCTGGCAACGCGCCCAGCAGCTCATCCAGCAACTGCCCCAGTTCCTCAGCCGTGATGTCACCGACGGCGCTGACGTAAACCCGGTCTCGCGCAAACACAGCCTCGTGGGCATCGAAAATATCCTGCCGGCTGAGCGCCGAGACCGTTTCTGCGGTGCCCTTACCATTGCTGCCATAAGGATGATCGCCAAAGGCCATGCGCGCAAAGGCCCGGTTGGCAATCTTGTTCGGACTCTTCGCGTCAGCCCGCAGCCCGGCCAGAACCTGGGCCCGCACCCGGTCCAACGCATCTTGGTCAAAGCGCGGTTCAAATAGCGTCTGACGCAGCAAATCCACCGCAGCGTCGCGATTCTCGCTCAGGAAACGGGCGGAAATGGAGACCGAATCCTTGTCCGCATCGTAACTGAAACTGGCGGCTAAGGACTCGACAGCGCGGGCATAGTCCTGGGCGCGCAGATCGCCTGATCCTTCCTCAAGCAGCCCCGTCATCAGATAGACCGCCCCGCGCTTGCCCGGCGCATCCAGCGAAGTACCGCCACGAAAGCGCACTTCGAGCGCAGTGAAGGGAATCGCGTGATCCTCCACCAGCCAGGCGGTGATACCGCCTGGTGATGTCACTTCCTCGATCTTCACGCCAGCCAAGGCAGGCACCGCCACCAGCAGAGCAATCAGCGTCACGGCGATATGTTTGAACACCTTCATTGGGTGACCTCCACGTCGCGGGACATCCAGCCGGTAACCGATGTTTCAGGGCGCAGCACCTCATGGGCGGCGGCGAGGATTTCATCCGCGGTGATAGATTGCAGGATCTTTGGCCAGTCCTGAACGTCCTGAACTGTCAACCCGATGCTCAGCGCCCGCCCGTACCGGTTGGCCGTGCCGTTCACATTATCCCGATCGTAGATTTCCGCCGCGCGCAGCTGCAATTTGATCCGGTCGAGCTGTTCCGGGTCCACGCCTTCGCTCAGGAAACGGGCGATGCTGGCGTCCAGCGCCGCCTCTGCCTCCTGCATGGAGACCCCATCGGCGGGTACGATCAGGAAGGTGAAAGTCGTGTCGTCCAGCGAACTGCCGGAATAGAACGCGCCAGTGTAGACCGCCACCTGCTGGTCGAATTGCAGCGCATCCGCGAGGTAGGAGGTGTTGCCGCCCCCCAGCAATTCAGCCAGCAAGTACAGCGCCGCCGCCTTTTCCTGCGCACCGCTGTCGCGTTCCGGTGCCAGATAGGAACGCTGCACATAGGGTTGCGCAACGCGCGGATCGGTGAAGCTCAGCCGCCGTGCGGCAGTCTGCGGCGGTTCCTGGCTGCGGAAACGCTCGGGCAGATCAGGATTGGCTGGGATCACCCCATAGTATTTTTCCGCCAGCTGCCGGACCTGCTCAGGCTCGACGTCGCCGGAGACCACCAGAATGGCATTGTTGGGCGCGTAGTAGGTCCGGTAGAAGGACAGCGCGTCCTCCATATCAAGGCTCTCCATCTCATGTCGCCAGCCGATCACCGGCTGACCATAGCGATGGTTGAGATACTGCACAGCCTGCAACTGTTCGCGAAACAGCGCCACGGGATCATTGTCTGTGCGTTGGCTGCGCTCTTCCAGAATGACCTGCCGCTCCGTTGCGATGTCCTCGGGCCGCAGGCGCAGATTGGTCATGCGGTCGCTCTCCATCTGCATCATCAGCTCCAGCCGGTCGGCCGCAACACGCTGGTAATAGGCGGTGTAATCATAACTGGTAAAGGCGTTGTCCTGACCACCGTTGGCCCGCACTGTCGCTGACAGCTCCCCCGGGGCCAACTTGTCGGTGCCTTTGAACAGGAGATGCTCCAGAAAATGCGCAACGCCGGACTGGCCCGGCGGCTCATCAGCAGATCCGGCGCGGTACCAGACCATCTGCTGCACGACAGGGGCGCGGTGATCCTCGATCACCACGACATCCATGCCATTCTCCAGCGTAAACGCCGTCACGGCCTCGTCCGCGGCCTGCAAGGGCGCGGAAAGGGCGGCGACCAATGCCACCGCGGCCCAAGTGATCCTTTGGATCATCCGGCTTCCTCCAGTTTCTGCACCCAGCGCTTGCCCGGCGCGGTGCGATTATTCCTGCTCATGTCGCATCAGGCTGGCGACACACGATCTGGCGTCGCCAGCCTGATGGCCGCCGTCAAATTACGCTGCTGCTGGCGTCTTGCAAGACCGGCTGGCGGAAAAGTGAGGATCAGGAGCCGTCCGCAGGCGGTGCCGAGGGTGTGGCCACCCCGGCGCGGCGGAACTGCTGGTTGACGACATGCGGATCCAGGGTCTGCCGCTTGTAGGCGTCGCTGTAGCGGTCGACGTTAAACAGTTTGAAGCGCGCCGTGCGGTTCTCGCGCTTACGGAAGGCGGCGTCTTCGGCGGCCAGCGACTGGCGAATGTCCGGCTGCACACCATAGCGGCCCGAACTGCTGACCAGCGCCAGATCTCGTTCCGGCACGCCTTCGCCCGCCACCAGCAGCGCGGGCGCGCCGCCCAGCGCGGCGACCGCATCGGCATTCGGGTTGGGGTCAGTGATGTTCGCACCACCCGGTGTCGGCGGCGGCAGCGCCGCATAGCTTTCCGGCTGGCTCAGTGGTTTGGAGGGCAGCACCAGGAATTCATCCGGTCCGGTGCCAGGCTTTTGCAGCTCCCGCAGACCGCCCTTGGAGCAGCCAGCCAGCGCCACGATACCTGCCAGAACGATCACACCAAACGGGATCCGCATGCCCCAAACTCCTGCCTGTTTCCCGGCGCTTTTAACGCATTTGCAATCCAAGGTCTACGCAGGGTTTTTCGTGCGACCCTCGAACAGGATCAGCCCGGCGGCGCCCGCAAAGATGAAGATGTCTGCGACGTTGAACACAAACGGATTGCGAATGCCGCAGCAGGACATGTTCAGGAAATCCAGCACATAGCCATAGAGCAGCCGGTCCACCACGTTGCCCAACGCACCGCCGATCACCAGCCCGGCGGAGAGCGGCATCATCCAATGCCGGTGCCCGCCGCGACAGATCCAGATCACCAGCGCGAGGCAGATTACCAGCGACAGTGCGATCAGGATCCAGCGCGCCGCATCGGTGCCGCCGCCGAACAGGCCAAAGTTGATGCCGGTATTTTCGCCATAGCGAAAGTTCAGTAGTGGCGGCAGCACGTCGATCCGCAGGCGCTGGTCCAGCCCCATCCAGTGAACCACCAGGTATTTGCTGACCTGATCGGCCAGCAGGGACAGGATCGCGCCCCAGATCATCCAACGTGCTGCCATGTCTTCTGATGCCCTGCTCAGTGGCGGAAGTGGCGCATGCCGGTAAAGACCATGGCAAGGCCCGCATCATTCGCGGCCTTGATGACCTCGTCGTCGCGCATCGATCCACCCGGCTGGATCACGCAGGCGCCACCCGCGGCGGCCGCCTCCAGCAGACCATCCGCAAAGGGGAAGAAGGCGTCCGACGCAACCGCGCAGCCTTTGGCAAGGCTTTCTTCCAGCCCCAGCTCCGCCGCCATGCGGCCGGCCTTGGCAGCAGCCACATTGGCGCTGTCCAGACGGCTCATCTGGCCTGCGCCGACACCGACGGTGGCGCTGCCCTTCACATAGACGATGGCATTTGATTTCACGTGCTTGGCAACCTTCCAGGCAAACAGAAGATCCTGCATCTGTTCGTCGGTCGGGGCCTTTTCGGTCACCACCTTCAGGTCTTCCATGCCGACGTAGCCCACGTCCTTGTCCTGCACCAGCAGACCGCCCGCGACCTGCTTGTAGGCGGTGATGGGCTGGCGCGGATCGGGCAGGCCATCAGTCAGCAACAGGCGCAGGTTCTTCTTGGCGGAGAAGATTTCCTTGGCTTCCTCGGACGCGCCGGGGGCGATCACCACTTCGGTGAAGATCTCGGTGATTTTCTTGGCGGTTTCGGCATCCAGCGGCTGGTTCAGCGCCACGATTCCGCCAAAAGCCGAGGTGCGGTCGCAGTCGAACGCCTTCTGATAGGCCTCGGCCAGGGTTGCGCCCTTGGCGACGCCACAGGGATTGGCGTGTTTGATGATCGCCACCGCGGCGCTGTCAGCCGGGTCGAACTCCGCCACCAGCTCATAGGCGGCATCGGTGTCGTTGATGTTGTTGTAGGACAGTTCCTTGCCCTGCAACTGCTGCGCGGTGGCGACGCCGGGGCGGTTTGTGCCGTCGGTGTAGAAGGCGGCTTGCTGGTGGCTGTTTTCACCATAGCGCAGGGTCTGCTTCAGCTCACCGGCAAAGGCGCGGCGGCGTGGGGTCTTTTCCTCCAGCGCAGAGGCCATCCAGTTGGACACAGCCGCATCATAAGCGGCCGTGCGGGCATAGGCATTCTGGGCCAGACGCTGGCGGAACGCATAAGAGGTCTGCCCGTCGTTGGCATCCAGTTCGGCCAGCAGCGCCTCATAGTCCTGCACGTCCGTCACCACATTGACGAACAAATGGTTCTTGGAGGCAGCGCGGATCATCGCCGGGCCGCCGATGTCGATGTTCTCGATCATCTCATCGTAGTCGGCACCGCGGGCCAGCGCTGCTTCAAACGGATAGAGATTCACTACCAGCAGGTCGATGGCACCGATGCCGTGTTCGTCCATGGCGGCGACATGGGTGTCGTTGTCGCGCAGCGCCAGCAGGCCGCCATGCACCATCGGGTGCAGGGTTTTTACACGACCGTCCATCATCTCCGGAAAGCCGGTGACCTCGGCCACATCTTTCACGGCCAGCCCTGCCTCGCGCAGCGCCTTGGCGGAACCGCCGGTGGACAGCAGCTCGACACCGCGCGCATCCAGCGCCTTGCCCAGCTCGATCAGGCCGGTCTTGTCGGATACGGAAAGCAGCGCACGGCGTACGGGGTGAAGGTCGGTCATGGCAGGGCGGTCCTTTTCAAAGGCTCAGTCAAACGGCTCGGGGTCGTCCCGGTTCAGGTCTCGCACGGCAACCGCAGTCTCCTGCGCCTTGCTGAGCGTCCACCGGACGCGGGTGGCATACTGCATCGCCCGCCCGGATAAAACGATCTGCATTGCCGCACGTGGCTTCAAGCGGGTCTTTTCCAGGTAGACGCTCGGCTCCAGCCGCAGCTGGCAGCTGCCGTCGTGGCGGAAAACCCAGATCTCCCCGCTCTTGAGCGCCATGGATACCGCCGCGCCGCCCAAGTCAAGGGCTGCATCCACATCCGGATGCAGATGCAGCCGAATATCGTACCCGATGCCGCCCTGCACATGCGCCTTGCAGACCTTGTCGAACCGGCGTTTGGCGGGGTCCTCCAGCGCCACCAGCATGTCCTCTCCACTGAGCGCGCGACCATCAAAAGACAGGTCCAGCGTGCGCGCATGGGTCAGGCCGAACTGCGCCGCGTAGCCGTTGTGCCCCCCCTGAAACCGGCTGCCCTCGGCCAGCTCGCTCAGCTCCAGTGGCACATCGTCCGGCGCCTCAATCAGCTGCTCGTGACCGGTGGTTTTGTGCGGCGGCGCCAGCCGGGCGCTGGAATGGCCTTCGATGCACAGGGTCGTGTGCGACGGCGTCGCGCGCCCGGCCCGGCGCCATTCAACACCAAAGGTCTCGCCCGATCCGCAGTTGACGATCAGCGGCCGCCGCCCCGAGGTCAGCTCGAACGCCAGGGTCGAGGCATGGCCGGAATTGGACGCCTTGCCGCTGGGCGGCGCCGAGGCATCGACGATGACAGAGGTGCGCCGCGCCGCCAGCCGGGCAAAGCCCATCGCCAGCCCGTCAGCCTTGCGGGCCGGCACATGGCTGGCCGCCAGCGCGTGGTCGAGCCGCCCCTCCAGCCCGCGGCCACCGCCGTGGAACCGGGCCAGCCCACCATCACTGTGGCGCAGGGTGCGCAGGGTCGGGGCGATGCGTTCGATCGCGGCGACATGCGCCGCAGGCACCGTGCGGCCAGCCTCGCGCAGAGCTGCCGCGGCCCAGATCAACAGTGTGAAAACCTCCAGCAACTCCTCGGGGTTGCGGGTGGGCAGACCGCCCTGGGCGTCGATTTGCGTCTCGCACTCCGTCGCCAGCGCCCGCACCGCCGGATCGGCCAGCTGCTCGCGCCCCTGCAGGGCAAGACCCGCGTAGATCAGCCCGCATAGCGCCTCGAACCGGGGCAGGCCCGGAGCCGCCCCCTGCCAGCGCTGCGCCAGAAACCAGGTCTGTCGCGACAGGGAACTGTAGAAGGCTTCGGTCTCTTCCCGGTCCTTGCCGCTGAGCAGGAACAGCGCATGGTTGATCCAGCGGATCACCCGCCGCCCGGTCAGATCGGGCAGCCAGGCCAGCCCGCCGCCGGTGCCGTGCTGGTCAATCCAACCCCAGACCCATTTCTGCGCCTTGGCGCGAGCCTTGTAATCGCCAACCGCAGCCAGATCGTCCAGCCAGGCGAACCCGTGCCGCTCACAATCAAAGGCAGCATCAGGCGCTGAGACCTCCCACAGGCCGGTGTCCGGCGATTCGACGAGGTAACCCGCAAACAGCAGGTTGCCCGCGACCAGCTGGCGACCACGCGCGAAACTGCCAATGGTGCGCGGCTCTGGCTGCGACACAAAACCGGTCGCCGCCGGTTCCTTGCGGGCGCGCCAGGCATAATACCTGTTCAGCAAGCGGGTGCCGCGCCCCGCCATCCTGTCATATGTGGACATGCTCTATCTGCCTCACGCCAAAGCCTTTCGGGGGCGTTTTGGCAAAAGCATAACGTGCGCCGTGCGGCAAGTCACCGACGAATGCGGGAGCGCCCGGCCTCAGCCCGCTTTGCGCAGCAGCGCCATGTAGAAACCATCCATGCCGCCGCGCTCAGGCCAGTAATCCGGGCGCAGACGCAGCCCGCCCTCTTCTGTGATCCAGGTCGCATCCCCCCCCGGCACAGCCAAGGCCGCCCGGTCCGCCGTCATGTCCGGGAACATCTCCAACGCGTCCTCAACCTGGCATTCGCCCTCGTCCGGCAACAGAGAGCAGGTGCAGAACATCAGCCGCCCACCCGGCTTCACCAAGCTCCAGGCATGGGCCAGCATCTGCGCCTGAAGGTCGATCAACGCGCCAAACTCGCTGCCGTCCTTGGCCTGCGGCAGGTCAGGGTGACGGCGAATGGTGCCCGTCGCGGAACAGGGCGCATCCAGCAGCACCGCATCGTATTGCCCGGTTTGCGCCAGCGCGTCGCCCACGATCAGATCGGCGGCCAATCCGGTGCGAGTCAGGTTTTCCTGAAGCCGGGCCATCCGCGACGCCGAGGCATCCACCGCGGTGACGCGGGCACCGGCTGCCGCCATTTGCATGGTCTTGCCGCCCGGTGCCGCGCACAGATCCAGCGCCCGCTCCCCCGGTTGCACGTCAAGGATCCGGGCCGGCAATGCGGCGGCGGCGTCCTGCACCCACCAATCGCCCGCGTCATATCCCGGCAGCGCCGATACCTGCCCGGCTGCGGCCAGACGGAGCGACCCGGTGGGCAGCTGTTCTCCCCCCAGCGCGGTCAAGTCCGCGCCCGGCTTGCCGGTGACGTCCAGCGGCGCCCCTGCCAGATGCGCCGCCTCGATCCGCAGCATAGCCTCTGCCCCCCAAGCCTGAGCCAAGGGTTTGCGCAGCCAGTTCGGCAGCCGCGGCACCCGCAGTTTCGCCCATTCGGTCGGCCCTTCCACCGCCACTTTGCGCAGCACCGCGTTGACCATGCCCTTCAGCTGGCCGTGGCGGCGGTGTTTCGAGACCAGCGCCACCATTTCGTTCACCACGCCATGCGCCGCCCCGCCCGCGCACAGCTCCACGGCGCCCAGCCGCAGCACGTTCATCACCGTCAGGGGCGGCACCTTCTTCAGGTGTTTTTTCAGCACCCGGTCGGCGCGTTCCAGACTGCGCAGGGTCTGCACGGTCAACCGTTGGGCCCGCGCGCGATCCTCGGGCGCCAGATTGTCCAGCGCGCCAGCCGCGTAACATTCGGCCAGCAGCCGCCCCTCTCCCAGAACCTGGTCCAGCAGGTAGACCGCGGTGCGGCGGGGGGTGTGGGCATTGGACATCTGGCAGCTCCTCAGGACGCGGGGTGTTTGTATTGAACAGGTTGTTTGCGCGGGACAGGGGCGTATATCATGCACGCAGCATAAAGGAACCCGCGATGAGCGAAGACAGCGCATTCACCACCACAGACTTGCCCGCCGCCGCCCGGCGCGCCCTGGCCGAGGCCGAGGAGCGCCGCAAGGCCGCCGCCGCAGACGTCCCCGCCGCCAAGGAGCTGGGCGGCCGCGACGGGCCTGACCCTGCCCGCTACGGCGATTGGGAGAAAAAGGGCATTGCGATCGATTTCTGACTACGGGCAGCGGGGGCCAGCCCCCACACCCTCGGGCTATTTTCCGGCAAGAGGATAGACCGCCCCGCAGCCTCCCCTTGCCCCAAACACCCAAGTCCGCCAGTGCCGCGCAACGCGGCGGGCAGCGGTCTAAAGTCCCAGCACATCAACCATGTCGTAATGGCCCGGCGCCTTGCCCTGCCCCCACAGCGCCGCCTTCAGCGCCCCGCGGGCAAAAATGGCGCGGTCGGTGGCCAGGTGGCGCAGCACGATGCGTTCACCGGCGGCGGCAAACAGCACGTCATGTTCACCGACGATGTCGCCGCCGCGGATGGCGGTGAAGCCGATGTCACCGCGCTTGCGTGCGCCGGTGATACCATCGCGCCCCGAATCGCGCACATCCGCCAGATTGACACCGCGCCCCTCAGCCGCGGCTTCGCCCAACATCAGCGCAGTGCCGGAAGGCGCGTCGACCTTGTGATGGTGGTGCGCCTCGATCACCTCGATGTCAAAATCCTCATCCAGTGCCGCGGCGACTTTCTTGGTCAGCTGCACCAACAGATTCACGCCCAGGCTCATGTTCCCGGCCCGGACGAGCACGGTGTCACGCGCCGCCGGCTCCAGCTGGGCGATTTCGTCATCGCTCATCCCGGTGGTGCCGATCACATGCACAACGCCTGCTTGGGCGGCGAGCCTGGAAAACGCGACCGTCGCCGCAGGCGCGGTGAAGTCGATCACTGCCTGCGCGGTGGCAAAAACGGCCTGCGCATCTGCGGTCACGGTGACACCCACCGGCGCACCGCCCATGGCTTCGCCGATGTCTCGCCCGACCCACGCATGCCCCTCGCGCTCTACCGCGCCCGCTAGGGTCGCGGTGTCGCTGTCCAGCACCGTTTTGATCAGCATCTGCCCCATGCGCCCCGAAGCGCCGGTAATCACGATCCCTGGAGTGTCAGTCATAGGCCCATTCCCTTGTTCAAGCTGGTTTTGTCCTACAGTGCCGGGCAGCGCTTGGCAAAGGCGGCGATCCGGCTTAGATCGGATGTATGGCAAAGAACAAATTTCACGATGGCCCCGGCCCCTCGCAACGTCAGCTTCGCGTCGGCGAACTGATCCGCCGCTCCCTCTCCGACGTGTTGGCGCGCGGCGATGTCCACGACCCCGATCTCAACCGCATGTCGATCACCGTCGGCGAGGTGCGCACCTCCCCCGACCTGAAGATCGCCACCGCCTTTGTGCTGCCCCTTGGCGGAAAGGGGCAGGAGGATTTGCTGAAGCTGCTGGCCCGCAACAAAGGCGAGCTGCGCCGCGCGATGGGCAAGAAGCTGGGACTGAAATTCACCCCGGACCTGCGATTTCGCCTGGATGAGACGTTTGACCAGATGGACGACACCCGTCGGATGCTGAGCCAGGACGCGGTGCGCCGCGATACGGAAGAGTGATCCGACGGGCCGCCTTTCTGCTGACCGCATGGCTGGCCGCTCCGGCGGCCGGAGCGGTGGAGTGCAGCAACGTGGCCTATGAGGGCAACCGCTATACGATCTGCGAGGTGGACGCCGCCCGCGAGCAGTTGAGTTTGTTCCTGCGCGACGATGCAGGACAGGTGATCGGGCATTTCTCTACCCTGGAGAAACAGCTGGCAGAACGTGGCAAGACGCTCAGCTTTGCCACGAATGCCGGCATGTATCACAGCAGCCGCGCGCCCGTTGGTCTTTACATCGAGGACGGCGCAGAGGAGATGCGGCTGGTCACCAATGCCGGGCCGGGCAATTTCGGCCTGCTGCCCAACGGCGTATTCTGTATCCGCGAGGGCCGCGCCGATGTGATCGAGACCCTTGCGTTTCAAAAGACTGCCCCCGGATGCACCGATGCCAGCCAATCGGGGCCAATGCTGGTGATCGACGGCGCGCTGCACCCGCGGTTTCTGCCGGACTCCGACAGCCACTATATCCGCAACGGTGTCGGCACCTCCGCAGACGGGCGGCGGGTCGTGTTTGCAATCTCCCGCAACGCGGTGAGCTTTCACCAGTTCGGCAGCCTGTTCCGCGATTACCTGGACCTGCCCAACGCGCTGTATTTCGATGGCAACATCTCGCGCCTGCATGCGCCTGAGCTGGGCCGCAGCGATGCCGGTTTCATGATGGGCCCGATCGTCGGCGTGGTTGAGGACGCCGACAACTGAGCCGACGGCCCTGCGCCATTCAGCCAGCCTTTCTCCACACAACAAAAAAACGGCCCCGGAGTCCGGGGCCGCAGTTGAATGGGGGGCGTGCGCCCGTCAGGCTTCGAGCGAGCGGCGCAGCATCTCAACGTCCTCAGCGATCTGCCCGTCAGTCAGCTTCAACTCTTCGATGCGCTTGACGCCGTGCATCACGGTGGTGTGGTCGCGCCCGCCAAAACGGCGGCCGATCTCGGGCAGCGAGCGGCTGGTCAGCTGCTTGCAGAGATACATCGCAACCTGCCGCGGCCGCGCATAAGAGCGCAGGCGCTTGGGGCCGATGATGTCGGACATGCGGATGTTGTAGTACTCCGACACCTTGCGCTGGATCTCCTCGACGGTGATCTTGCGCTCGGAAGCGCGCAGCACATCCGCCAAGCAGTCCTGGGTCAGATCCATGTCGATCTCGCGCCCGACCAGAGAGGCAAAGGCAAACAGCCGGGTCAGCGCGCCTTCGAGCACGCGCACGTTGGTCGAAATCCGGTGCGCCAGAAACTCCAGCACGCCATCGGCGATCTGCAGGTCCGGATAGGTCTCGCGCTGCTGCTGGACCTTGGTTTGCAGGATGCCCAGACGCAGTTCGTAATCGGTTGGGTGAAGATCCACCACCAGACCGCACTGCAGGCGGGATTTCACCCGGTCCTCCAGGTCCTTGATTTCACCCGGGGCGCGGTCGGCAGAGATGATGATCTGCTTGTTCTGGTCCACCAGCGCATTGAAGGTATGGAAGAATTCCTCCTGAGTGGAATCCTTGCCCGCGATAAACTGCACATCATCAACCATCAGCACGTCGACCGAGCGGAACAGGTGTTTGAAGTCCATCATCCGGCGTTCGCGCAGCGCCTGCACGAAGCGGTACATGAACTGTTCCGCCGACAGATACAGCACGTTCAGCGACGGGTTCTTCTCTTTCAGTTCCCAGGCGATGGCATGCATCAGGTGGGTTTTACCCAGCCCCACACCGCCATAGAGCACCAGCGGGTTGAAGGTGACCGGACCGCCCTCGCCGACCCGGCGCGCGGCGGCATGTGCCAACTCGTTCGGCTTGCCGACCACGAAGCTGTCGAAGGTGAACCGCGGATCCAGCGGCGCGGCCTGAAACGCCTCCAGCGTTTCTTTGCCCGCAGCGGATGACGGTACGGCCGGTGCCACGTCAATCGCATCCCGCATGGCAGCCGCCTGATGCACAGCGGGCCCCTCTGCCGGACGTGCGGGCGCATTGGCGATCACACGGAAAGCCAGACGCTGCACGGCCTCGCCGGACATCGTCAACTCATGCAGGATCAGATCCGCAAAGTTCTGGCTGACATAGTTGCCCATGAAATTCGTCGGCACCTTGAACACGGCGATACCACCGTCCACGGCATCAAATTCAAGCGGCTCGATCCAGGTCGTATAGTTGTTCTGGCCCACCGTTTTCAGCAGCCGATTTCTGACCTGTCCCCATTTTTCTTCCGTCATGCAGTGCCTCTCGCATCCCCAAAAGCAGCAGCCCATTTGCCAGGCCAATTCTATCGTTCCCCCCCGACAACGCGGGGGCGATCACTCAACACACGATCGTGTGCGGACCGAAGGGCGGCCGCATTGCCCGAAGGCAAATCGTTCGGTTAGAAACAGAAAAACACGCCGCAATATGCGGCGCACCTGCCGTCACGAACTCTATCGTACACAATCAGGACATGGCTGCTGTCATCACTGAACAGCAGTCGAAGTCGGCCAGATCTGGCACCCCAGTGCCGTCTGTCCGATCAACCTGGCAACCTTGATGCCCGTCAAGATTGCCCTTAGCAGCCTGTCCCCCCAGCGAGTGAATCGCTGTGACAGTGGTAGCAATTTGAGGGGGGGGCCAGCAACGAAACTATGATGTTGACTCTGGCTTTGGCGGCAAAGAATCTCTTGGGTCAAACGGGCCGTTTCAGGGCTTTCCCCAAAAAATCAGGGCGCTGCAATCCGCAACGCCCTGAACGATTGTTCACAAGTTCGGGACACTTCCCCAGGTGCCGAATCTCAGCCCAGCGACTTCACGCGGGCGGACAGGCGGGAGATTTTCCGCGAGGCGGTGTTTTTGTGATACACACCCTTCGTGACGCCGCGCATCAGTTCCGGCTGGGCGGCGCGCAGAGCTGCGGTTGCCGCGTCCTTGTCGCCCGATGCGATGGCTTCTTCAACCTTACGCAGGTAGGTGCGGATGCGCGAACGACGGGCTTTGTTGACGGCAAAGCGCTTTTCGTTCTGACGTGCGCGCTTCTTGGCCTGGGGCGAATTTGCCATGGTGTCTGACCTTATCTTCGAGTTCTGTTTCTATCGGACGCAATGCCAGCCGAACCCGGATCGGACCACCGGTGTGATTCTAGCCTAGGCGGGCTGCACGCGCATGTATGACGGCGGCATCTAGCCAACTTGGAGCCAAATTGCAAGAGCGCCAGTGCCGGAAAGGCAAACGGCGGGCCAGACAGCCCGCCGTGCCATGGGTTTCTGAAGGTCCGGCGTTACTTGTCGCGGAACTGCGCTTCGCGCTTTTCAAGGAAGGCTGCCATGCCCTCTTTCTGATCTTCGGTGGCAAACATCGAATGGAAGACCCGGCGCTCGAACAGCATGCCCTCGCTCAGCGGCAGCTCATAGGCCCGGTTGACCGTTTCCTTGACAGCCATTGCCGTAAGCAGCGATTTCTCGGCGATCTTCTGCGCGGCGGCGGTGGCTTCCTCAACCAGCTTCTTGGCCGGAACCACGCGTGACACCAGGCCCGCGCGCTCCGCTTCCTCGGCGTTCATGAAGCGACCGGTCAGATTCATGTCCATGGATTTGGACTTTCCGACAAAGCGCGTCAGCCGCTGGGTGCCACCGATGCCTGCCACAACGCCCAGGTTGATTTCTGGCTGGCCGAACTTGGCGGTTTCCGCCGCGATGATGAAATCGCACAGCATCGCCAGCTCGCAACCGCCGCCCAGCGCATAGCCTGCCACAGCCGCGATAATCGGCTTGCGGATGGCGCTGATGCGGTCGTTGGCCGCGGCAAAGAGATTGGTGGAGTACACCTCGGTGAAGCTCATCTCCGACATCTCCTTGATGTCGGCACCGGCGGCAAAGGCCTTCTCCGATCCGGTGATCACGATGCAGCGCACCTTGTCGCTGGCGTCAGCCTCTTCCAAGGCGTCGCACAGCTCTCCGAGAAGAGCCTGATTGAGCGCGTTCAACGCTTCCGGGCGGTTCAGTTTAATAAGGCAAACGTGGTCCTGCACATCGACGTTGATCGTCTCGTAGGCCATGGTTTCTCTTTCGGTTGTTCCGTTCAAATCCGAGTCCTTACCAAAAGGGCCCCGCGGATCAAGCTATCTTTGGCACTTTACACAATAGAAGGTAGAGCGTCCCGATTGCGTGATTCTGGTCACGGTCCCGTTACACCCCTGGCGCCGGCACGGCGCGTTTTCACGGCCGTAAACATCAAACGAGTGTTGGAAATACCCAAGCTCACCAGAGGCTTGCCGAAAATCCTTGAGGGATGATCCCCCCGCCCGGATCGCGTCCTCCAGCACCCTCCGGATGATCGGCACCAACGCCGCCACCCGTGGCGCCGCGATCTGGCCCGCCTTGCGCCGCGGCGAGATCCCGGCGCGAAACAGGGCTTCGCAGACGTAGATATTCCCAAGCCCGGCGATGATTCCCTGATCCAGCAAGGCCGATTTCACCGGCGTATTGCGCCCCTTGAAGGCCGCGATCAGGTGGTCTTCGTGGAAGTCATTTCCCAGGGGCTCCGGCCCCAGAACCGCCAGCAGCTTGTGCTGCTCTGCGGTGGCAGTATTCAGCAGATCCATCGCCCCGAACCGACGCGGATCGTTGAAGGTGATGCGCGCGCCATTGTCCATGTCCAGCACCACATGGTCGTGCTTCTCAGCCTGCGGATGGACATGCGCGAACTGGCCCAGCGGATCGCCCGACACCGTCATCCGCCCCGACATGCCCAGATGGATCAGCAGCGTCTCGCCCGTATCCAGATCCGCCAGGATGTATTTCGACCGCCGCCGCAGCTGGTTGACCCGCGCGCCGGTCAGCCGTTCGGCCATGGCCGGCGGGAACGGCCAGCGCAGATCCGGGCGGTTCACCGCAGCGCGGGCGATCACCGCGCCCTCCATCGCCGGCGCCAAACCGCGTTTCACCGTCTCGACCTCGGGCAATTCTGGCATTACACCGCTCCTGAACCAATGGGCCGCATTGTGCCTGCCCTCCAGCGCCTTATAACAAGGGCGAAACCCAGCAAACGGCAAGTGGCATGAGCAACAACAGCGACAACACCACCCATTTCGGCTTCGAAACCGTGCCGGAAGGCGAAAAGGCAGGCCGGGTGCAGGGGGTCTTCAACTCCGTTGCCTCGAAATACGATATCATGAACGATGTCATGAGCGTCGGCATCCACCGCGTCTGGAAAGACGCGATGATGGATTGGCTGGCGCCGCGGCCCGGTCAGCGGTTGCTGGACGTGGCGGGCGGCACCGGCGACATTTCCTTTCGCTTTCTGAAACGTGCTGGCTATGGCCATTCCACCGTGCTGGACCTCACCCGTCCGATGCTGGAAGAAGGCCGCAAGCGCGCCGAGGCCGAACAGATGGCCGACAGTCTGGACTGGGTCACGGGCGATGCGATGAAGCTGCCGTTCCAGGACAACAGTTTCGACGTCTACACCATCTCCTTTGGCATCCGGAACGTAACCCGCCCACAGGAAGCCCTGAACGAGGCTTACCGGGTGCTGCGCCCCGGCGGGCGGTTGATGGTTCTGGAATTCTCGCAGCTGCCCAATGAGGGCATGCAGAAGCTTTACGATCTTTACTCCTTTAACGTGATACCCCGGATGGGGCAGTTGATCGCGGGCGACTACGACAGCTACCAGTATCTGGTGGAATCGATCCGCAAGTTCCCGGATCAGGAAACCTTCTTGGGCATGGTCCAGCAGGCGGGTTTTGAGAACGCCAAATACCGCAATCTGTCGATGGGCATCGCCTGCCTGCACTCCGGCTGGAAGATCTGAGCCATGCGCGGCCCCCACAACATTCTGCGCCTGATCCGCACCGGCGCCACGTTTGAACGCACCGGCGCCATGCAATCCGTGCTGGAAGCGTTCGAAGCGCCAAAGCCCTTGCGCATACTGGCCCGCACGCTCGGCTGGCCGTTCAAATGGCTGGGCTACAGGGGCGACCCGTCGATGCCGCCGGAAACCCGCGCGCTGAACGCGTTGGGACCGGCCTACATCAAGTTCGGGCAGGTGCTCTCCACCCGTCCCGATGTGGTGGGTAAGGATCTGGCCAACCAGCTGCGGGTGCTGCAGGACAAGCTGCCGCCATTTTCCCGCGCCGAAGCGCTGGCAGAGGTGGAGCGCGAGCTGGGCCGTCCGGCGTCAGAGATCTTTTCGGATTTCAGCGACCCGATTGCCGCCGCCTCGATTGCGCAGGTGCATCGCGCCACCCTGGCCGACACCGGCGAGGATGTCGCCGTGAAGGTGCTGCGCCCCGGCGTGGAGCGCGCGTTCAATCGTGATGTCGACGCCTTCTACTTTGCCGCGCGGATCGTCGACCTGTTCGCGCCCGGCGCCCGGCGCCTGAAACCCATGGACGTGATCGAACACTTCGACGGCGTGGTCCAAGGCGAGCTGGATCTGCGGCTTGAGAGCGCCGCCGCCTCCGAATTTGCCGCCAATACGGCCCAGGACGAAGGCTTTCAGCTGCCCGAGATCCGCTGGGCGCACTCCGCCCGCCGGGTGATGACGATGGGCTGGGCCGACGGGGTTCCGCTGGGGGACAACGCCGCGTTGGATGCAGCGGGTCATGACCGCAAGCTGCTGGCAAACCGCGTGCTGTCGCTGTTCCTGCGTCACGCGCTGCGCGACGGTTTCTTTCATGCTGACATGCATCAGGGCAACCTGAAGGTGGCCGCCAACGGCGACATCATCGCCTATGATTTCGGCATCATGGGGCATATCGACGAATACACCCGCCGCGTCTATGCCGAGATCCTTTATGGGTTCATCAAGCGCGACTATAAACGTGTGGCCGAGGTGCATTTCGAGGCAGGCTACGTGCCCGCCAACCGTGACGTCGATGAATTCGCCCGCGCCCTGCGCGCCGTGGGGGAGCCGATCTTTGGCATGGATGCCAGCCAGATCTCCATGGGCCGTCTTCTGAACTACCTGTTCGAGGTGACCGAGCGTTTCGGCATGGAAACCCGCACCGAGTTGATCCTCTTGCAGCGCACCATGGTCGTGGTCGAGGGCGTTGCGCGCTCGCTGGATCCGCATATCAACATCTGGGAGGCCGCCCGTCCGGTGGTCGAGGATTACATCAAGAAATCCATCGGTCCGCGCGCCGTGGTCAATGATCTGCTGGGAACCGCGCGGGTGATGGCCCGTTTTGGCCCACGTTTGCCGGCCCTGGTCGAACAGGCTCTGATTGCACAGGCACAGCAGCCACAACAACAGAACCGCAGCAACACCTGGGTCGTGCCGGCCCTTTGTGGCGCCGTGGGCGGCGCCGCGGTGATCGGCCTTCTGACACAGATCCTGTAGGCCAGGCAGAGACTTCCCTGCATGGACGATCGTCGCAGCGCGGCCGCGGTGCGGGCGAAACGCGGACCTGTGTCACGAGGCCACGCACAAAGCCCGCTACAACCAAAAGATGTCCCGCACAGGCATTTGGAGGTTTGCTTCGGCCGTATCTGCCGCGCTATGCATGGATATGTTCAAAGCGGTTTTTCATAGTCAGCTGAGCCTGCGCCTCATCGTGGCGTCACTGATCATCAGCTCGATCCTGTCGGTTTTTTCGACCGGCGTGCAACTGTATCTCAGCTATGAAAGCCAAAAACGGGATGCTGCCGCCGGGCTGCAATTGATACGCGAGACCGTGTCCACCTCGCTGGCCAGGGGGCTCTGGGAGTTCAACCAGGACATCGTGCAAGCTATCCTTGAAGGCGTGGTGACCAGTGATTTCATCGACGCCGTTGCCCTGACCACGCCCACCGGCACATCGTGGCAGCTGGGCGAAAACCCGCGGGAGCAATACGACGAGAACGTCCCGCTTATCTATACGCTGTCGTCCGACGAAAGCTTCCAGGTTGGCACGCTGAACGTTTCGGTGGACTATTCCAGGATTCAGCAGCGTATCTGGACCCAGCTGTGGACCACTCTGGGCTCCAATGTCGCCAAGGCCTATGTCGCGGCGCTCGCTCTGTTGCTGGTTTTCTATACGCTGGTCTCCCGTCATCTGGTGCAGATCGCGGCGCATATCGACGCGCCCGGAGCGGACGAGGGAGCGCGAACGCTGACCCTTGACCGGCCGATGGTGGGAAAGCCTGACGAGCTGGACAAGTTGGCGGCGGCCTTCAACCAGTACGAGGCGCGCATCGCGCGCCAGATGGAGGCGCTCAGCAGCGAAATCCGCGATCGCAAACGCGCTGAAAAAGAACGGGACGCGCTGTCCATCCACTCGGCCTTTCTGACCACCGTCAGCCACGAAATCCGCACACCGCTGAACGCGATACTGGGGCTTCTGCACCTGGTGGAACTGGCCCCCGACAACCCGCCCAAGACGCGGCAACATGCGCGCACAGCCCTGGCGGCAGGGCAGAACCTTCTGGAAATGCTGAACAACACTCTGGAGGCTGCGCGGCTGGAGGCCAAAGAGGTCAAGGTCAACCCTGTCAAAACCAATATCCGCGATCTGGCGGCCTATTGGCTGGAAACCACCCGCGCGGCGATCCACCGCCGCGGCAAAAGCGACAAGGTCGAGGCCTCGCTGCATATCGCGCAGGATCTGGCACCGCATTACCGGCTGGATGGCGCGCGCCTATCCCAGGTTGTGGGGAACCTGACCGACAATGCCGCGAAATTCACCGCAGAAGGACAGATCGAGATCGAAGTGGGGCTACGCGCGCCGCGCGATTCGCTCCATTCCCCACAGTTGACGGTAAATGTGCGGGATACGGGTGGCGGCGTAGAAAAAAACGCGCAGAAGATGATATTTGATCGCTTCAGGCAAGTTGACCAAGGGTTGAAACGACAGCATGATGGTGCGGGACTTGGACTGGCAATTTCCTCTGAAATCGCGGAACTGATGGGTGGATCCCTAGAGCTGCTTGAAGTCCCCAGAGACGGTTTCGCGACCGAATTCCTGTTTCTGATTCCAACCGAAGCAATTACGGAACCGGCTGATGAGTAATCCGCGCAAAGTCCTGCTCGTCGAAAATGACGAATTCACGCGATACATGATGCGCGAAATCATTCTGGCTTTGGGCGTCGACGTGGAAATCGCCGTGGATGGTCAGGAAAGCCTTGATATTCTCTCGAAGGCGCCGGGCGCTTTTGGCCTGGTTTTAATGGATCTACACATGCCGCGTGTTTCGGGCATCGACGCCACCCGGCAGATCCGGGACAACCGCGCAGACCCGCCGCGCAACGTGCCGATCATCGCGGTGACGGCCGATGTGGCCTATCACGACGATTCGATCGTCAGGGAGCTGGGCATGAACGGCTTTGCCTCAAAGCCTGTGACACCGGGACAGTTGTTGAACTTGATAGACAAATTCTGCGCGGCGGCCTGACACCGCGGCAGAATCAGCGACGGGTTCCTTAAACGGCCCCTTCGGGGCCGGGTCATTGCCAGCAACCGAGCGCGCCTGAGGAACGAGTAAGGACAGGTTACGCATGGACGACCAGGACCAAAACGAGCGCACTGCGTCCGCGCTGAGCGAGCAGGCCAGCTGCACCGAAGCGGAGACCAAAAGCCGACTGGACTACCGGGTCGTGGGCATCGCCGCGTCGGCGGGCGGGCTGGAGGCGCTCTCGTCGCTGGTTCAGAACCTGCCGCGCTCGGCGCGGGCCATCTATGTCATTGCCCAGCACATGTCTCCGACCCACAAAAGCGTGCTGACCTCGCTGATCGTGCGTGAAACGTCTTGCCTTGTCGCCGAGTTGGAGGCCGAGGTTACGCCTGAGATCGGCACCATCTATGTGACCCCGCCCAACACCGATGTGGTGTTCGAGGGCGGCAAGCTGCGTCTGCGCAACCCGACGGGGCATCCAGCCACGCCGAAACCTTCCGCCGACCGGCTGTTCACTAGCATGGCGAAGGAATGCGGCGAGGATTGCGTCGGCATCGTGCTGTCCGGCACCGGCAGCGATGGCAGCTACGGCGTGCAGTCTATTCGTGAGTGCGGCGGCATCACCATCGCGCAGGAACCGGGTTCTGCCAAATACGACGGCATGCCGACCTCGGCGATCGAAACCGGCTGCGTCGACCTGACCCTGCCCCCCGAGCAGATCGGTACGCATTTCGAAAAGATCCTCGCGCAGCCGCGCAATCTGGAATTGCTCCGCCCAGATCCGGATGAGCCCACCAAGCTGAGCGAGTTGTTTGGCATCCTGCTGGCCCGCACGCAGGTGGATTTTGCAAATTACAAGGAAAACACCCTAAACCGCCGCATCGCCAGGCGCATGTCGGCGCTGGGGATAGAAGATTACGAAGGCTACGTCGATTACTGCCGCACGAATATCGATGAGGTCGACGCCTTGCACCGCGATCTGCTGATTTCGGTCACCCGCTTCTTTCGCGATCCCGAACAGTTCCAAAAACTGTACGAACAGATGGAGAAACAGCTGGCCAGCCGCGCCTCCGGGCCGATCCGTGTCTGGGTTGCCGGCTGCGCCACCGGCGAGGAAGCCTATTCTATCGGCATCCTGATCGCCGAAATCCTTGGTGGCATTCACGAGCTGTCCAAAAACAATGTCCAGATCTTCGCCACCGATATCGACCAGAACGCCATCGAGATTGGGCGCAAGGGTGTTTACCCGATTTCCGCGGCACAGGATATACCCGCCAGCTACCTCCAAGAATACTTCATTGTCGGCGAGAACGACATTACCGTGCGGCAGGAACTGCGCAACGTAACCTTGTTTTCCCGGCATAACGTTTTCCAGGATCCGCCGTTTATCAACGTCAATCTGGTCACCATTCGCAACGTGTTGATCTATTTCAACCCTGCCTTGCAAGAGCGGGTCCTGACCCGGCTGCATTACGCTATGGCCGTCGGCGGCCTGCTTTTTCTGGGCACCTCGGAAACCGTGGGCGAGATGGGTGTCTACTTCGATGCCCGCCAGGGCGCCGACAAGATCTTTGGCAAGCGACGCGGCATTTCAGGCGAACTCTCGGTCGCCCCAGGCAACAGCGGCAGCGGCTATCTACGCTCCGTGCGCGGACATAAATCAACCCAGCTGACGGCCAATGACCAGGCGACGCAGGCGGACCTGTCGCTCGCCCGTGCGGTGGCGCCCAACGGGATGATCTGCACCCGCAACGGCGACATCATCGAGGTGCTAGGAGATATCAGCGCCTATAGCGAGATCCGGGCTGGTATTTCCACCTCGCTCAGCGTGAAGATGCTGATCGAGCCGTTGCGCGGCGAGGCCGCGAGCCTGATCGCCATCGCGATCCGCAGTGAAGCGCGCCGCGACGGGCGCTGGCATCCGGTATCTCTGCCAACGGGTAATCGGGTGCAATTGCAGGCCTTTCCTTTCTTTCACCACCGCGGTGGCGAGGTGCACTGCCTGCTGGCAATCAACGCCAGATTCGAGGAGGAAAAGGAGATCAACCTGGATCAGATCTCCGACAGCGACCAGCGCGACTACGTCCAGCGCATGGAGCTGGAAATCCGATCCACGCAGGAGGCACTGCAACAGACGATCGAGGAACTGCAGGCAGCCAATGAGGAACTGCAATCCGCCAACGAAGAGCTGCAATCCACCAATGAAGAGTTCCAGGCCACGAACGAGGAGCTGGAGACCTCCAACGAGGAGCTGCAATCCACCAACGAGGAGCTGCTGACCGTCAACGAGGAGTTGCAGATCAGCTCGGCCGAACGACAGGCGTTGGCGTCTGAGCTGGAGGCGACCCTGGCATCCTCGCCCTATGCGGTGGCTTTGGCGGACCCGGCGTTGATCATCCGGCGTCTGTCACGGGTGGCGCTGGAGGTGTTTGGTATCGCGGAACTGCCGCCGACCGGGCTGCATCTCAGCCAGTGTAACCTGCCGCGCGGTTTCCCGGCTCTCGCGCCGATTGCCAACGCGGTTCTGCGACTCCGCGAGACCCGGCGCATACCGGTGCTGTCCAACGGCGAGGACTTCACCCTGGTGATGTCGCCTGTGCTGGATCAGCATCAAAAGCTGATCGGGATCTCGATCACCATCACCCGGTACGACAACGGCCCCTTCAACAATGTCCTGCGGCTGGTCAGCAAGGTGGCGCGGGTCGGGTTCTGGACACATAATCTGGACACGCGGGAAAGCCAACTGTCGCCGGAAACGCATGTGGTTCTCGGCATCGAGGGCGCACCGGACGCGCTGAGTTTCGACGATATCCTCAACCGCGCCCACCCGGAAGATCAGCCTGCGCTCCGGTCCTCGATCGATCGGCTGATCGACAAAGGTGGCTCCTTTGAATTCGAAGCCAGGTTCTTTGACGATGCGGGCGGTACGCGCAAGATCAATGGCAGCATGATGGTGTTCCGCGATTCGCATGGCGAAACCGTGCAGCTGATCGGTGTCTGCTGGGACAAGGCGAAACAGGACGAACACAAGCTGATGCTGGATTGCAGTGCCGCTGTTCAGGCACAGCTGGGCATCGGTGTCTTCTCCTACGATGTGGTAAACAATGTTCCGATCTGGAATCCGGGTATGTATGACATTCTCGATTATGATCGCAGCGTTGAAATTTCCTCGATCGAAATGCTGCTGGAACGGATCCACCCCCAAGACAGAGACGGCGTTAAGAACCACCTGCAAAGCACCCTGATGCACGGCGCCCGGTTCCAGTCACAGCTGCAGCTGGTTGATCGGCAGGGCCACGCGCGCGCCGCGACCCTGATTGTGGAGGCAAACCAGGATCATCACGGCAGGGTCACGCATGTGTTTGGTGGAATGCAGCTGCATCCGGCGGAGGCTGAATGACCTGCCGCCCCGCATCGGGCCGCCCCGGGAACAATGGTCATCACCACCATGTCCCTGCCCCTTTCGCCCAATGCCGGGTCTGGCCCAACTTTCGGCACGCCCCTGCTCTGACAGACGATGATATCAATGGATCTTGAGGCGACGAAAATCGGGTTCGATGTCTTGGGCAATGCCTTTCTCGCGTCGCCCTATGCGTCGATGATCCTGGACTGGAACGGTAAGATCCTCACTGCCAACAGGCGGGCTGAACGCAGTTTTGCCGCCCCTGAGGCCATCGGGACCCCCAGTTTGGCGGGTATACCGCTGAGTGATCTGACGCGCTGCGACCCAGATGACGTCCTTGCGCGACTGCGCAAGGGGGCCGCAGCGGGCACCGTCGGGTTGCCGATGATCGGCAATTCCATGATCCAACCGGCGGCGGATACCGAATTCCGGGTCTCGCTGCTCCGTGCGGCCGTCCAAGGGGAACGGCTGCTTCTGTTGACGCAGGACCAGCTGCGGGTCACCGCTGACTCTCTGCGCCAGATGAATGAGCTGCGCGCCAAGCTGCATGATGAGCTGCGCAGGGCCCGCGACGACGTGATGAGCCTTCAAGAAACCCTGTTCACGATGCAGGCCTTCGCTCATGCCGCGTCCCATGACCTGCGCACGCCGATCAACACGCTGATCGGCTCCCTGCAGTTCTTTTCGGAGAACTACACGGAAAATCTGCCCGAAACGGCGTTGCAATTTCTGCAGCACATGTCCCGTGCCGCCCGTCAGATGGATACGCTGACGACAGAGCTGCTGGAGCACTCTGTTTCAACCGCGGCAGAGATCAAGTTTCGGGATGTCCAGATGGAGGAGGCCGTTGCCGAAGCCTGCGACAGTCTCACACAGCCGTTGCAGGCAAGCGATGCGCAGCTGCGGGTTAACGGGACCGGCTGTCTGATTTACGCCGAGCCCACTCTGCTGCATCTGGTGCTGACCAACATTCTGTCCAACGCCTTAAAATACCGGTCCCCGGCGCGGCCGCTTGAGATTGACATCACCATGGCGGGCAGCGGCCGGGAGAACTGGACCCTGTCAATTGCCGATAACGGCATCGGGTTTTCAGACGCAGATAGATACCGGATCTTTCAACCTTTTCATAGAATTAACAGGGAGATCGAGGGCACCGGCATCGGCCTGTCCACATGTTCCGAGATCTGCCGCCGCCACAAATGGACGTTCGAGGCGCAGGGGGTACCCGATCGCGGCGCAGTCTTTACGATTTCAGCCCGCGCTGCCCGCTAGCGCGACGCGCCGGAAAATGCCGCCCATCGCGGGTTCCAGAGCGATCAGGTGCCGGCCGCGACGTGCGGAACCGTGGCCGCCCGAAGGGGTTCAGTGGTGCTCAAG
Source organism: Leisingera sp. SA32 (assembly GCF_056033425.1). Classification (NCBI taxonomy): domain Bacteria; kingdom Pseudomonadati; phylum Pseudomonadota; class Alphaproteobacteria; order Rhodobacterales; family Roseobacteraceae; genus Leisingera; species Leisingera sp. SA32. Next base: position 83,502 of record NZ_JBVYHB010000001.1, read on the forward strand.
CGGCCGCTAACGTGATCCACCATGCTCAGCAGATCCGGCAGTGCAACGGGTTTGCGCAACACCCAGCGGATGTTGCGGCTCAGCCCGAACAGCTCTCCGCCGGTGAACAGTCGGCTGCCGGTGATGTAGACAACGGGCGTGTCCGGGCAGCTCAGCGCGGCATAATCTGCAACCGGCAGCGATATCTCTTCACCGATCTTCAAATCCAGCACCAGAACGTCGGGCGACGCTTTCGACAGTTCTGCGATCGCCTCGGCGCAGCTCGCCACCGCGGTGACCTCATAACCAACGGTTCGCAGCGCGTTTTCAAATGTGAAACGGGCGCCGATATCATCTTCCAGAATCAGGACCTTGGATGCCAAACTGCCCTCCATTCGCACAGCTGACCCGTGCTGTTGCTGCGAAGATCGCACTTTTTATCGCTGGCCTTAACAGCCAGTTCACAGAAAGGCGGGAGCCAGCGCGACGCGGATACAGGCGCGGACTCGCAAATCCTTCATTATGGTATACGACTCTACCCTAGATTGTCACCCTGACGCGTAAAAACCGCGCAAACTTTCCGCGTTAGGCTGCTCGCCGTGGCACCTGAGTCGGTCGCTACGCCATGTTCCCCATAAAAAAAAGGGCTATTGGGCGAATGTGTTATACGCCCGATAGCCCCCGTTACCCCGGCAGCGCACCCGCTATGCGTTACAGCCGTTCGATCGCCAGCGCGATGCCCTGACCGCCGCCAATGCACATGGTCACCAGCCCCCGGCGACCGCCAATGCGTTCCAGTTCATACAATGCCTTCAAGGTGATGATCGCGCCGGTCGCGCCGACCGGATGGCCCAGTGCAATGGCGCCCCCGTTGGGGTTTACGCGGGCAGGGTCGAGGCCCAGCTCCTGGTTTACCGCCAATGCCTGCGCGGCAAAGGCTTCATTCGACTCGATCACGTCAAAATCATCCGCCGACAGGCCGGTGCGCGCCAACAGGTTGCGCACGGCCGGCACCGGGCCGATACCCATGACCTCGGGGCGTACGCCCGCATGTGCATAGCCCAGGATCCGCGCCTTGGGCTTCAACCCGGCCTGCGCGGCCGCGTCAGCCGTAGCCAGCACCATCGCAGCTGCGCCATCATTGATTCCGCTGGCATTACCGGCGGTTACCCGACCGTTTTTTTGAAACACCGGTCGCAGCCCCGCCAGTGCCTCGGCGCTGGAGGCCTTGGGGTGTTCGTCCACATCGAACGGCACCAATTCGCGTTTCACCTTTACCTCGATCGGTGTGATCTGGGACTTGAAATGCCCCGCTTCGATCGCCGCGGCGGCGCGGGTCTGGCTGGTCACGGAAAAAGCGTCCATCTGTTCACGGCTGATGCCGTGCTCATCGGCGACGTTTTCCGCCGTCACCCCCATGTGGCCGGTGCCAAAGGGGCAGTTCAGCGCTCCCAGCATCATGTCCAGGGACTGCACGTCACCCATCTTGGCCCCCCAGCGGCTCTGCTGGAGAATGTATGGGCTGCGCGACATGTTCTCAGCGCCGCCAGCCAGGGCGAACTCTGCATCGCCCATGGCAAGCGATTGATAGGCCGAAATAATCGCCTGCACGCCAGAGCCGCACAGCCGATTCACATTCATCGCAGGCACAGACTCCGGCACCCCCGCCTGCATCGCCGCAACCCGGCTCAGGTACATATCGCGCGGTTCGGTGTTGATGATATGGCCGAACACCGCATGGCCGATCTGCGGCCCCTCGACGCCTGCGCGTTGCAGCGCCGCGCGGGACACTGCGGCGGCCAGATCAATAGGCGCTGTATTGGCCAACGCCCCCCCAAAAGTGCCAATTGCCGTACGAGCGCCGTCCAGGATCACGATGTCACGCATTGTCTTCTCCTCATCCGATTTGCCGCGACTATGCACTCGCAGCATCAACCTGTCTGCCGGGACGTGCCGTCACAAAGACCACCGCCATGCCCCGCCTCTGTGCCCCGCGTCACGCGGCTGGCTGCTTCACCGACGTACCGGCGATTGACAAACACCCGGCGGCGGCGCAGAGAATCCGTCATGACGGAAAACACAGACGACATCCTGACCCTGCTGCCCGCCCGCCTGAAGGAAGCCCGCCGCGCCCAAGGCCTGAGCCTCGAGGCGGTGGCCAATCTCTCCGGCGTCAGCCGTTCGATGGTCAGCCAGATCGAACGCGGCGAAAGTTCTCCTACAATTGCAACTCTGTGGAATCTGACCCGCGCCTTGCAAGTGGATTTTGCCGGTCTGCTGGAAGCAGGCGACATGCAGGACCGGGTCGACGTGTTGCGCGCGGCCGACGTTCCCAAGATCGAGAACATGGGCCAAGGCTGCCGCATTCGCATCCTTTCGCCCCCCGAAGATGCCGGCGGTCATGAGGTTTACGATATTCGGTTCGAGACGGGCGGCGAGCTGAACAGCCAGCCACACACCCGCGGGACCGTAGAGCAATTGACCGCGTTGGAAGGCACCGTAAGGGTGGTGTCGGGCAGCGCCCAGGATCACTTGCGGGCGGGCGACACGGCCCGGTATGCTGCGGATGTACCTCACGCTATCACCGCCCCGGACGGGCCGGCGCGGGTGTTCCTGATCGTCAAGAATGCCTGACGCAGAAAAAACTTCCGCATATCCTCTTGAACGACTCAGCATCTAGGCGCATATGTGGGCTGCTTACGTTATTCTTGTCGATCCACTGTCTCCCGTTTTCGCGGCGTTATCAGTCTCTCGATCCAGACCGACTACGCCGGGCTGCCGCACCAACGCGGGCAGCACAATTTAGGAGACTACGGATATGGCCACTGGCACCGTAAAATGGTTCAACACCACCAAAGGCTTCGGCTTCATCGCACCCGACGGCGGCAGCAAAGACGTGTTCGTGCACATCTCTGCCGTGGAACGCTCGGGTCTGACCGGCCTGGCAGACAACCAGAAAGTCACTTTCGACATCGAGCCCGGCCGTGACGGCCGCGAGTCGGCAGTGAACCTGGAACTGGCATAAGCCAGACTGCCACTGCAGTATTGCGGCGCGGTCCCCGAAAGGGGGCCGCGTTTTTTTGTGGCGAGACGCGCCTCAGGCCTTGTCCTGCCAAAGCTGCGGCTGCCACAGCTCCACCTTGTTGCCCTCCGGGTCCATGATCCAGGCAAAGCGGCCGTTCTCGTGGCTTTCCGGCCCCTGCAAGATGGGTATGCCCGCCTGAGTCAGCTGGGCAACCATGCCGTCCATGTCGTCAATTCGATAGTTTATCATGAAGGGCGAAGCACTGGGGTTGAACCAATTGCTGTCCGCCGCCGCCGTGCTCCAGACCGTGAGGCCGCCATCATTGGCCGTGTCCTGCTGCCAGTTGAGAATGGCCCCGCCGAAATCGGCCAGCTCCAGCCCCAGATGATCGCGGTACCACGCCGCCAGCGCCTGCGAATCGCCCCGCGCCTTGATGAACACCCCGCCAATTCCTGTTACCCGTGCCATGTGCGTGCCCTCCCACTTGCTGAACAGCAGATAGGTCAACTAGCCAGGTTGTCATCCGGGCGTCCGGTTTTACGGATTTTATTCCGGGATAGTGAAATCCCGTATTTCGGATCTCAATCCGTTATGGTAGAAGCTCGAGTCGAGACATATGAGGGAGCTTGCGCATGTCCACTGCATTTCTGACCGACATCTCCAACACACTGACCCAGATCGAGAACGAGGGCCTGTACAAGCGCGAGCGAATGATCACCTCCCCGCAGGGGGGTGAGATCACGGTAGGCGACCGGCAGGTAGTCAATTTGTGCGCCAACAATTACCTTGGTCTGGCCGACCACCCCGACCTGATCCGGGCCGCGCGCGACGCGATGGATCCCAAAGGCTTCGGCATGGCCTCGGTCCGCTTTATCTGCGGTACCCAGGACATTCACCGCGAATTGGAACAGCGGCTGGCGAATTTTTTGGGCAAGGACGACGCGATCCTGTTTGCCGCCTGTTTCGATGCCAATGGCGGGCTGTTCGAGCCGCTTTTGGGGCCGAAGGATGCGATTATCTCGGACAGTTTGAACCATGCGTCGATCATCGATGGAATCCGCCTGTGCAAGGCCAAGCGCTATCGCTACCTCAACAGCGATATGACCGATCTGGAAGCTTGGCTGAAACAGGCCCGCGAAGACGGTGCGCGTCATATCATGATTGCGACCGACGGCGTGTTCTCGATGGATGGCTACCTGGCGAAACTGCCTGAAATCCGGGCGCTGGCCGATAAATACGACGCCGTCGTGATGGTCGATGACTGCCACGCCACCGGCTTCATGGGGGCAACGGGGGCCGGCACGCCGGAGCATTTCGGGGTGGACGTGGATATCGTCACCGGCACATTGGGCAAAGCACTTGGGGGGGCCATTGGCGGTTACATCGCCGGGCCGCAGCCAGTGATCGACCTGCTGCGGCAGCGGGCGCGGCCCTATCTGTTCTCCAATTCGCTGCCGCCCGCAATTGTCGCCGCCGGGCTGGAGGCGATCCGGCTGGTCGAGGAAGGCGATGCGCTGCGCGCCCAGCTGTTCGAGAACGCCAAATACTGGCGTGCGGGGCTGGAAAGCCTGGGCTTTGACCTGCTGCCGGGCGAGCACCCGATCATCCCGGTGATGCTGGGCGATGCGCAGCTGGCGCAGGACATGGCGACGCGGCTGTTCGACGAGGGCGTTTACGTGTCGGGCTTCTTTTTCCCGGTGGTGCCGCGCGGCCAGGCACGGATCCGCACCCAGATGAATGCGGCGCTGACGCGGGACGAGCTGGACCGGGCACTGGCCGCATTCGGCAGGGCCGGCAAGGCGCTGGGGGTGATCTGATGGGCCATCCCAACACGATGACGGCGCTGGAGAAAAGCCACCCGCGGGAAGGACTGTGGATGGTGCAGGCACCAGTGCCGGAGATCGGCCCGGACGAGGTGCTGATCCGGGTAAGGAAAACCGGCATCTGCGGCACCGACATCCACATCTGGAACTGGGACGACTGGGCCGCGCACACGGTCCCGGTGCCGCTGATTACCGGCCATGAGTTCGCCGGCGAGATTGTCGAACTGGGCCGTGATGTGACCGGGCTGGAGATTGGTCAGCGCTGCTCTGGCGAGGGGCATCTGATCGAGCATGACTCGCGCCAGAGCCGCGCGGGCAAGTTCCATTTGGACCCCGGAACCCGCGGCATCGGGGTGAATGAACAAGGTGCCTTTGCCCAGTATCTGAAGCTGCCCGCCTTCAACGTGGTGCCGCTGCCGGATGATGTGCCGGACGAAATCGGTGCCATTCTGGATCCCTTAGGCAATGCGGTACACACAGCGCTGAGTTTTGACCTGTTGGGCGAGGATGTGCTGATCACCGGCGCGGGTCCCATCGGCATCATGGCGGCGGCGGTGGCGCGGCATGCCGGCGCGCGGCATGTGGTCATAACCGACATCAACCCGGACCGGCTGGCGTTGGCGCAGCATGTGGTGCCGACACTGCGCGCCGTAGACGTGGCCCGCGAAGACCTGCAGGATGTGGTGCGAGAGTTGGGGCTGAAGCAGGGGTTTGACGTCGGGCTGGAGATGTCCGGCAGCCAGGCGGCCCTGGACCAGATGGTCGAGGCGCTGGTGATGGGAGGTCGCATCGCGTTGCTGGGCATCCCACCGGGGAAATCGCCGGTCGACTGGTCGCGCATCGTGTTCAAGGCGATCACCATCAAGGGCGTCTATGGCCGCGAGATGTTCGAGACCTGGTACAAGATGATCGCGATGCTGCAGAACGGTCTGGACGTCAGCCGGGTCATCACCCATCGATTCGGCGTCGATGACTTCGCCGAAGGCTTTGCCGCGATGAAGTCCGGCGCCAGCGGGAAGGTGGTGCTGGACTGGACGTGACACCGCACGTGGGGGGCTTTGCCCCCTCGCGCTGCCGCGCTCACCCCCAGGATATTTCTGGCCAGAAGAAGAGGGGTCAGGGCGTGAGCACCCGACGGCCCTCATCGGTCAGAAGCCAGCACTCGCGGCCTTCGAATACGGCCGTGGTCAACGGGTGCCCGTAGCCCGCGCCGGTGTCCAGGTTCACACGGTTGCCGTGATGCTCGGCCCGCTTCACGTGGGTGTGGCCATGCACCACCAGCCAGGGGTGCGGGCGGTTGTCGGTCAAAAACTCCTGGCGGATCCACACAAGGTCGTCCTCTGCCTGCTGCGCCAGCGGCAGTCCGGGGCGAATGCCCGCGTGGACGAACAGCAGTTCACCCTCTTGGTGGCAGGCTTTCAGCTGCGCTGCAAACGCGCGGTGCTCCGGCGGTACCGCGGCGCGGGCCCGGGCGTGGACCTGGTAAATCCGCTCACGCTCAGCCACGTCGACGCCATAAGATTGCAGGGTTTCCACCCCGCCGATGCGCGGATGCAGCCAATGGTAGCCGACCAGCAGCCGGTCGTCGGTGCGGGGATGGTCCTCCAGGAACATCGAAAACATCCGGTCATGGTTGCCCTTGATGCAGACCCAGTTGCGCCCCTCGGCCTGGCCGCGCGCCAACCGGTCGATGACCCCGTGGCTGTCAGGGCCACGATCGCAATAATCGCCAAGGAAGACAATGCGCGCATCGGGCCCGCCGTCGGCTTCGATCCGCAGAAGCGCGTTTTCCAGCATGGCAAGCTGTCCGTGAATGTCGCCAATGGCATAGATAGGCGCAGACATATGGGGCTCCTGTGACGAGGTCTGGGACGGTGATGCCGGATTGCGATGAGGGGCTCAAGCCTTGCGGCGGATAAACAGGGCTGGCCGCGCGACGAAATTGCCACATCTTATGGGAACATAAAACGGACATAACAGACCGGGAGGGATGGTCATGACAGGAATTGCACGTTGGTTCATGCTGTTGGCGCTGGGATCAGTGCTGGCGGGCATGGTGTGGGGAATTCAGATGTCGGCAAGCGAGGATCACCTGCTGTCGCCGGCCCATGGGCATCTGAATCTGCTGGGTTGGGTCAGCTGCTCGATCTTTGCATTCTATTACCACCTGCTGCCGGGCGCTGCGGCGGGGCTGTTGCCGCGGCTGCATCTGGCGGCGACGGTGCTGACACTGCTGCTGCTGATTCCGGGCATCCCGCTGGCAATCCTGGAGCGCACCGAAGTGCTGGCACAGATCGGGTCGCTGGTGGGGCTTGTGTCGATGGTGATCTTTGCGAGCGTGGTGCTGCGTGGCACCCCATCGCAGGCGCGTGACGCGGTGCCCCAGCGGGGCTGAAACGGCAAACGCCCCCGCAGAGTTCTGCGGGGGCGCGGGTGTTTCAGATGGTCCCCGGATCAGGCGACGTCGAATTGCAACGGCTTGATCTGGTTGAACATACCGGTCTCGGCCAGTTTGGCGCGGGCCTCGGCCGGGACGGCTTCATCCACGTACAACAGCGCAATCGCCTCGCCGCCGGCCGCGGCCCGGCCCAGGGTGAAATTGGCGATGTTGACACCGTTGTCGCCAAGGGTGTGGCCCAGGGTGCCGATGATGCCGGGTTCATCATTGTTGGTGGTATAGAGCATATGCGCTCCCACATCCGCCTCGATGTTGATGCCCTTGATCTGGATGAAGCGCGGCTTGCCGTCCGAGAACACAGTGCCCGCAACCGAACGCTCGCGCTTGGCGGTGACTGCGGTCACCTTGATGTAGCCGTCAAAGGCGCCGGATTTGTCCTGGTTGGTGGTCGAAATCTGGATACCGCGCTCCTTGGCAACGACCGGGGCAGAGACCAGATTCACCTCGGGGTTGGCGCGCTTCATGATGCCTGCGATCACCGCGCAGTTCAGGGCGTCCAGGTTCATGTCCGCGGCGACACCATCATAAAGAATGTTGATCGCCTGGATCGGTTCATCCGACATCTGGCCAACAAAGCTGCCGAGGTGATCGGCCAGCTTGATCCACGGCCCCATAACCTTGGCTTCCTCGGCGGTGACCGATGGCATGTTCAGCGCGTTTTCCACGGCGCCCGTCAGCAGATAGTTCGACATCTGCTCTGCGACCTGGAGGGCAACGTTTTCCTGCGCCTCGGTGGTGGCGGCGCCCAGGTGCGGGGTGCAGACCACGTTGGGCAGGCCGAACAGGGCGTTTTCTTTGGCCGGTTCTTCGGCAAAGACGTCAAAGGCGGCGCCTGCCACATGGCCGGAGGTCAGCAGCTCCGCCAGCGCGGCCTCGTCCACCAGACCGCCGCGGGCACAGTTGATGATGCGCACACCCTTCTTGGTCTTGGCCAGGTTGTCCTTGGACAGGATGTTGCGGGTCTGGTCGGTCAACGGCACATGCAGGGTGATGAAGTCGGCGCGAGCCAAGAGCTCGTCCAGCTCCACCTTCTCAACGCCCATCTTGTCGGCCTTTTCCTGGCTCAGATAGGGGTCAAAGGCCGCAACTTTCATCTTCAGGCCGCGGGCGCGGTCGCAGACGATGCCGCCGATGTTGCCGGCACCGATCACGCCCAGCGTCTTGCCTGTCAGCTCGACGCCCATGAACTTGGACTTCTCCCACTTGCCCGCGTGGGTCGAGGCGGAGGCCTCCGGCAGTTGGCGCGCCACGGCGAACATCATCGCGATGGCGTGTTCGGCGGTCGTGATCATGTTGCCGAAGGGCGTGTTCATCACGATGACGCCGCGCTTGGACGCCGCTTCCTTGTCGATATTGTCGGTGCCGATGCCGGCCCGGCCGATCACCTTGAGATTCTCGGCGTTCTCGAGAATCTTGTCGGTCACCTTGGTGGCGGAGCGGATCGCGAGACCGTCGTATTGGCCGATGATTTCGGCCAGCTTTTCCTTGTCCTTGCCCACGTCGGGCTGAAAGTCGACCTCGATGCCGCGGTCACGGAAGATCTGAACGGCGGCTTCGGAAAGCTTGTCGGAGATGAGAACTTTGGGAGCCATTGATGTGGTCCTTCATATGCAGAGGCCGGGGTGCGGCCCGAAAAACGGAGAATGTCTGGCGCTGCCCGGCGCGGGCCGGGCAACGGGGATCACGGATCAGCCTTGTGCGGCGATCTCGGCCTCGAAGGCCCATTCGAGCCAGGGCAGCATTGCCTGGATGTCCGCGGTCTCAACCGTGCCGCCGCACCAGATGCGCAGGCCCGCAGGCGCGTCACGGTAGGCGCCGACGTCCAGCGCCACGTCCTCGGCTTCCAGGCGCTTGGCCACGGCCTTGGCAAAGGCGGCGCCCTCCTGGATGCGTTCATCGGTGAACTTGAGGCACACAGAGGTGTTGGAACGCGTTGCCGGATCCTCCGCCAGGTTGGCGATCCAGGGCCTCGCTTCGCAGAAAACGAACACCGCCTGCGCATTGGCATCGGCGCGGGCAATCAGCCCTTCCAGACCACCGACAGAGCGTGCCCAGTCCAGCGCCAGCAGGTAATCCTCCACCGCCAGCATCGACGGCGTATTGATGGTGGCGCCCTTGAAGATGCCGTCGATCAGCTTGCCACCCTTGGTCAGGCGGAAGATCTTGGGCAGCGGCCAAGCGGGGGTGTAGCTTTCCAGACGCGCCACTGCACGGGGGCTCAGGATGATCATGCCATGCGCCGCTTCGCCGCCCAGCACCTTCTGCCAGGAGAAGGTGGTCACATCTAGCTTGTCCCAGGGCAGATCCTGCGCGAAGGCGGCAGAGGTCGCATCGCAGATGGTCAGACCGGCGCGGTCGGCCGCGATCCAGTCGCCGTTGGCAACCCGCACGCCGGATGTGGTGCCGTTCCAGGTGAAGACCACGTCATTGGCAAAATCGACGCTGGCAAGATCCACGATCTGGCCATAGTCGGCAGTTTTCACCTCGGCGTCGATCTTCAGCTGCTTGACCACATCGGTGACCCAGCCGGCGCCAAAGCTTTCCCAGGCCAGCATCTCGACCTTGCGTTCGCCCAGCAGGTTCCACATCGCCATCTCAACCGCGCCGGTGTCGGAGGCGGGCACGATGCCGATCTTGTAGTCTGCGGGGATGTTCAGCAGCTCACGCGTACCTTCGATCGCAGCCAGCAGCTTGTCCTTGCCCACCGCGGCGCGGTGCGAGCGGCCCAAGGGCGCGTCGGACAGTTTGGCCAGATCAAAGACGGGGGGTTTGGCGCAGGGGCCAGACGAAAAACGCGGGTTGGCCGGCCGCGCGGCCGGTTGTGCAATAGCCATAAATGCTACCCTTCCAGATAAGCGCCCCTCGTTGGGGAGGGGTGTCCCGCGATCAGAGCTAGAGCGCCGCCTCGCGACTCGCAACAGGCAAAATCGTTCAAAACGGCCAATCACCCGATTTTTGCGACACAGAAAATCCACCATCGGAAACAGCCGCCCCCGTTCGATGCCGCCGCGGGCCGCCGGATGGCGGGCCAACCGCCCCGCGACCATCGCGCCACGGTCAACACTCTGGTCGTTTGCCGGGTGGGCGGCTATGACACCGGGAAACAACCGATGCCACGGAGCCGCCGATGTTTGTCGCTACCCTGCTTTGCAACCCTGCCACCCCGGTGCTGGAGCCCGCCCTGCCGGACTCGTTGCGCAACGCCTGGGGCGGCGGCACCGTGACCTGGCTGGCTCCCGGCACCGCTGCCGAATTCCCGCTGGAAGAGATGCCCGGCAACCGCTGGGACGTCTGGGCGGAATTGCAGGGCAGCGGCGTCGACTTGGTGATCCAGCCGCAGGCAGAGCGGCGCAAGAAGATGCTGCTGGCCGACATGGATTCGACCATGATCCAGCAAGAATGCATCGACGAGTTGGCCGAGGAAGCCGGCGTGGGCAGCCGGGTCAAGCAAATCACCGCACGGGCAATGAACGGCGAGCTGGATTTCGAAGGCGCGCTGATCGAACGGGTCGGCCTGCTGAAAGATCTGCCTGAGCCGGTGATTGCCAAAGTGCTGAAAGAGCGCATCACCTTGATGCCGGGCGGGCCACAACTGCTGGCGACAATGAAGGCCGCGGGCGCTTATGCGGCGCTTGTGTCAGGCGGGTTCACCGCCTTTACCGCGCAGGTGGCGGCGGAGCTGGGTTTTGACGAGAACCGCGCCAATACGCTGTTGGTGCAGGATGGCAAGCTGACCGGCGAAGCGGTACGACCGATCCTGGGCCGCGAGGCCAAGGTGGAAGCACTGGAGCAGATCACCGCCCGACTTGGGATCTCTGAGACTGACGTGATGGCCGTCGGCGATGGTGCCAATGACCTGGGCATGCTGAAGCGGGCGGGAGCCGGGGTTGCGCTGCACGCCAAACCCTCGGTGGCGGCCGAATGCGAGATCCGCATCAACCACGGCGATCTGACGGCCCTGTTGTTTATCCAGGGTTACGCACAAACTGATTTCAAAACCGCATCCGAAGGCTGACATCACATGCTGGAAGTGGGTTTCGAGACCCTGCTGCTGTTGCTGGCGGCAGGGTTTGTTGCGGGTTTCATTGACGCGGTGGCAGGCGGCGGCGGGCTGATCACCGTGCCGGTGCTGCTGCTGGCGGGCGCTTCGCCTTTGCAAGCCTTGTCGACCAACAAGATTCAGGGGTTGTTCGGCGCGGGCACCGCGGCGCTCAGCTATGCCCGTGGCGGCCATGTGAATCTGCGCGCACAGGCGGGGCCAGCGCTCTTGGCCTTTGCCGCCTCAATCGCGGGGGCTCTGCTGGTGTCGGTGCTGCCGACGGACTGGATCCGCATGGTGCTGCCGGTGCTGCTGGTGGGCATTGCCATCTTCTTTGCCACCAAGAAGGGCCTGGGCGATCTGGACCGCGCACGGCGCCTGTCGCCCGCGCTGTTCACCGCCACAATGGTGCCGCTGTGTGCCGCCTATGACGGGCTGCTGGGGCCGGGCGCCGGCAGTTTTTACATGCTCGCCTTCGTCAGCCTTGCGGGCTACGGCATTCTGAAGGCCACCGCGCATACGAAGCTGCTGAACTTTGCCTCCAACGCCGGCGCGCTGTTGGCCTTTGCCTTTGTCGCCACGCCCTGGTGGATCACCGGGATCCTGATGGGTCTGGCGCAGATCGCCGGCGCGCAGGCCGGGGCGAAACTGGCGCAGAACCAAGGCGCCCGGCTGATAAAGCCGCTGCTGGTACTGACCTCCGTCACGCTGGCGGCAAAACTGCTGTGGGACATGATCTGAACAGCCTGCACTGCGCACGCGAGCCGCAAAACTTCTGCTTCCATTATTTAACAAAATAGTTAATAATGAAGCATGAATACCCTGACCAAGTCCTTCGCCGCTTTGGCCGATGAAACCCGCCTGTCGATTGTCGAACAGCTGGTCGCCGAGGGAGAGCTGCCGGCGGGCGACCTCGCGCCCGCGGCGGGCATTTCTCCGCCGGCAATTTCGCGCCACCTGAAGGTGTTGCGCGAGGCCGGGCTGGTCAGCCAGCGCGCCGAGGGCACGCGGCGGCTCTACTCCGCCCGGCCGGAGGGACTGCGGATGATTGCCAGCTGGACCCGGTCGCGGCGCGCCTTTTGGGAAGGCAGTCTGGACCGGCTCGGGACCGCGCTGACGGAAGAAGGTAAGTGAAGACCTGAGACAGAGGGAGACCACAGCATGGCCGATCTGCACCTGCGGCGCGTCTTTGACACCAGCCCGGAGCGGCTGTTTGCCTGGGTGACCACGCCGGAGCTGCTCCTGCAGTGGTGGGGCCCCGAGGGCATTCATATTCCCGAACACGCACTGGATCTCAGCCGCACCGGCCCGTGGCATTCGGTGATGCAGAACGACGACGGAGACCGGTTCCATGTGTCAGGACAAGTGACCCATGTGGACGCGCCGAAATCGGTGGGCTTCACCTGGGCTTGGCACGGCGACGACGGCAGCCGCGGCGCCGAGAGCCATGTAATCTTTACCATCGCAGCCACCACCGATGGCGCCATGCTGATGGTCGACCACCGCGATCTGGGAGATGACGAGATCGCCGCCCGCCATGAGGAGGGCTGGACCTCCACCCTGTGCAAGCTGGAGGAGGCGCTGACCCGGCATACCTGAACGATCAACAGCAGCAACCAAGGGAGAAGACCAATGCCTCAGTATATTTTTGCCTACCACGGCGGCAAGAAGCCGGAAACCGAGGAAGAAGGTGCCAAGGAAATGGCGGCTTGGTCGTCTTGGTTCGAAAACATGGGCGAAGCCGTCCAAATCCCCGGAAATCCCGTCGGCATGTCCAAAACGGTCAGCGCCGAAGGCGTATCGGATCACGGGGGCGCCAATCCTTTGTCAGGATACACCGTCGTCAAGGCCGACAGCATCGAGGCCGCCTGCGACATGGCCAAGGGGTGCCCAATGGTGTCGGATGGCCACGGCTCGGTCGAAGTGGCCGAAGTGATCGAGATGGAAATGTAAGGCAAATGCCCCGGTTCCGGACCGGGGCATTTCCTCTCAGAACAGCAATTCCGCCGCGGGGCGAATGGCGCCGCATTCCAGCCCGAGTCGGCTGTAAAGTATCTTGTTCATGTACTTGCGGGTTTCCGGGTGATCCGCCTCCAGCACACCAAGACTGACCAGCAGCGCCGCGATGGCACATTCGCTGGCGCGGGTGGCACCATCGGTAATTTTCAGCGCCACGCCCAGCTTCTGCTCTGGCAGGATGGCGATGAACACCGCTTCGGCACCGGTCTTGATCGCCACCTTGCCCCCCATTGCGCGCATCAGGTTGGTGCAGGCGCGGGTTTCACCCGCCACCAGTTCGGGATGCGCGGTCATAGCCCCCACCAACTGCTGCGCCGCTTGCGAGGCGCGGTCGGACCGGTCCGCGGCGCTGGCGAACCAGGCCATGGACCGCGCCAGTCCGGTGACCGTCGTGGCAAAATTCGGCGCCGAGCAGCCATCAATGCCGTAACCGGGACTGTCCTGGCCGGTGGTCTCCTCGAACGCAGCCAAGCAGGCCTGCTGCACCGGGTGATCCACCTCGATATATTCAGCGTTGCCGCCCAGATATTGGTTAAGGGTCAGAAAGCCTGCGTGCTTGCCGGAACAGTTGTTGTGCACCTGACAGGGGCTGCTGTCGGTCTTGATTAGCTCGTTGCGCGCCGGGATGTCATCGGGCAGCTGCGGACCACAGCGAAAATCGTCATCCGCCAGCCCCAGCTGCGCAAGCCAGCTGGTCACCCGGTCGGTGTGAATATGGGCACCGTTGTGCGATGCGCAGGCCAAAGCCAGCTGTTCCGAGGTGAGGCCATAGCGCGCGGCAGCGCCTGAGGTCACCAGCGGCAGCGCCTGGATCATCTTGGCCGAACTGCGCGGGTAGATGACTGCATCCGGATCCCCCCAGCTGCGCACCACCTGGCCGCTATCGTCGCAAACAACGGCGTGACCCAGATGCAGGCTTTCCAGCAGCGGGCCGCGCCAGACTTCGGCCATCGGCACAGGTTTCGGCATGATGTCTCCCTTCATATTAAGTGGGCGAAATCCTGCCAAAACGCACTTTCACCCGTGGTGCTGGATACGTTAGTGTGATTGTGTAGCGCAAGCGAGGGGATCGGCACAGACAGCGACTGAAACGCTGCGGACCCTTTGATTGAACTTGAGGTGAAACGAACAGTCTTGGAGTCGGGACAAATGGCATCGAAACTCGCCCGCATAGCTGCGGGCCTGTGTCTGGCAGCATTGGCAACCACCGCATCAGCACAAGCAACCTCGACCAATCGGGTCGCGGCAAATGTGGACTGGAGCGTGTTTGAAGGCGACAATCCAAGCGAATGCTGGGGCGTGTCCGCCCCCAAGGAAACCGTGAACACCCGCGACGGCCGTGTTGTGGCGGTGCGGCGCAGCGCGATCCAGTTGTTTGTCACCTTCCGCGGCGACGCAAACCCCAAGGGTGCGGTCAGCTTCACCGGCGGCTATCCGTTTGCACCCGGCTCGACCGTGAACGTAGACATCGGCGATTCCGAATTCGAGATGATCACCGATGGCGAATGGGCCTGGCCGGTGGAGGGCGAGGACGCCAAGGTCATCGCCGCAATGAAGCGCGGCGCCGAGGCCGTGCTGACGGCACGCTCCGCGCGCGGCACCCAGACCAAGGATACGTTTTCTCTGCTGGGCTTTACCGCAGCGATGGATGATGCGGAAAAACGCTGCACCAAGTAAGTCGCAGCTGGCCTTCCCTGAAAACCCCGGCCCGCGCCGGGGTTTTGTTTTTACGGCTGCACCGACCTGACCCGGGCGCGCAGATCATCGGTCGCGGCGGTGCCTGAAAAAAGCGCTGTAGGAATCTCTTTTGATCTTCTGGCGAAATCCTATATAGAGCCGCATCCGCCCACCAGCACCGAGGCACATGCCATGACCGCCAGCGCGCCGATCACCCAAGACGTATTGACCCTGCCCCGCAAGGAACCCGAGGGTGGCAAGATCAACCTTGTCGGCCTGACCCGCGCGCGCATGCGCGAGGTGCTGATCGAACATGGCACGCCAGAAAAGCAAGCCAAGATGCGCGTCGGTCAGATCTGGCAGTGGATCTACCAATGGGGCAAGCGCGACTTTGCCGAGATGACCAATCTGGCCAAAGCCTATCGCGCCCAGCTGGACGAGCATTTCGAGATCCGTATTCCCGAGGTGGTGAGCAAACAGGTCTCTACCGATGGCACCCGCAAGTATCTGGTGCGGATCGCGGGCGGGCATGAGGTGGAGGTGGTCTATATCCCCGAGGATGACCGCGGCACGCTGTGTATCTCCAGCCAGGTGGGCTGCACCCTGACCTGCTCCTTCTGCCACACCGGCACCCAGAAGCTTGTGCGCAACCTGACGCCGGCCGAAATCGTCGGCCAGGTGATGATGGCGCGGGACGATCTGGAGGAATGGCCCACCCCCGGCGCGCCCAAGGACGAAACCCGCCTACTGTCCAACATCGTTCTGATGGGCATGGGGGAGCCACTGTACAACTTCGACAACGTGCGCGACGCGATGAAAATCGCCATGGACCCCGAGGGCATTTCCCTCAGCCGCCGCCGCATCACTCTGTCGACCTCCGGCGTGGTGCCGGAAATTGCCCGCACCGCCGAGGAAATCGGCTGTCTCCTGGCGGTGTCCTTCCATGCCACCACGGATGAAACCCGCGACATGCTGGTGCCGATCAACAAACGCTGGAACATCGACGCGCTGCTGCAGGCACTGGCGGACTATCCCAAGGTGTCGAACTCGGAGCGGATCACCTTTGAATATGTGATGCTGGACGGTGTGAACGACACGGACGAAGACGCGCACCGGCTGCTGGACCATATCAAGCGCTACAACATCCCGGCCAAGATCAACCTGATCCCTTTCAACGAATGGCCAGGCGCGCCCTACAAACGGTCGTCCAACAACCGGATCCGGGCGTTTGCCAATATCATTTATCAGGCGGGCTACGCCTCGCCGATCCGAAAGACCCGCGGCGATGACATCATGGCAGCTTGCGGTCAGCTGAAGTCGGCCACCGAGCGCGCCCGCAAGAGCCGCAAGCAGATTGAGGCAGAAGCTGGGGTCAAGTGATCCCGGCGGCCCGCAGCAACACCGGTGAACCAGCGGCGGTCAGGCGTGCGCAAACGCGTCGGCTCAAAAGATGAAATCGTCCGCCGCGAGGCCGCCTTTGTAGTCCTCCAGCTTGATATCGAGACTACCGCCGGACACGAACGTGTTGCCAAAGCGCGTGGTCACCGTAAGGTCTCCGAAGTCCTCCAGATTCAGTGAATAATCGCTGAGATCAATCTGGTCGCGCCCGGCCTCAAAGTCGCGGATCACGTCCCGTCGTCCGGCATCGGCCCAGGTAAAGACAAACACATCTGCCCCATTGCCGCCGGTCAACAAATCCCGCCCGCGCCCCCCGCTGAGCAGATCGTTGCCGCTGCCGCCGTTCAGCACGTCATTGCCACCATCGCCATACAACGAATCGCTGCCTCGGTTGCCAGACAGCCGGTCCCGAGCGGAGCCACCGGTTCCGGCAGTTCCGAAATCGCCGATCAGCACATCGCCCTTGTCGCCACCATGCAGCGCGTCGCGCCCGTCGCCCCCATACAGATGATCGCGCCCATTGCCGCCCAAAAGCCGGTCCCGGCCACCGCCGCCGTATAGGGTATCCTCCCCAGGGCCGCCGTCCAATGTATCCGCGCCGCTGCCTGAATACCCGCTGCTGCTTTGCCCCCCAAGCAACCGGTCGTTGCCGACATTGCCGTGCAGGTGGTCCTCGCCGCTGCCCCCTGTCAGACTGTCATCCCCCGATCCACCCAGCAGATCGTCGTCGCCTTCACGGCCGGTCAGCGTATCGGAACCGCCGCCGCCCAGCATCCGACTGTCCTGCCCCGGTGCCAGCATGATGTCATCGCCATCGGCGGCTTCTATCCGCACCCCGCCGCTGCGGGTGGTGCCGAAATCCCACCCCGCGAACTGGGCATCGCTGCCGTAGATGTGCTGCAGCGCAGCATAGTCAAGCAGCCCCGGCCCATACGCATAGGTGTAGCCGAAATTGTAGGTCATCACGGTCTGGCTACTATTGTCCAGATCACCCGCCAGGGTCAGATCCCCCTCATGCGGGTGCGACAGCCCCAGACCATGGCCGATCTCATGCAGGATAACCTCGTAGTGGAATGTGCCTGGCGCAACCGAAGTTGCCCCCATCTGGTCCAGCTTGATAACGATGTCGCCGCTACCGGCCCGGTCCTGGCTGGCCCAGGGGTAGTGTCCCCAGCCAGCCGTGTTGCCCGCAAACGATGGAGTTCCGTACAGGTTTATCATCGCCGGGCCGTCAACCTCGACAAAGCGCAGGCCGACGCCCTGTTCGAACTGGCTGAAAGCCGCACGCGTGTAATCGCGCTGCGTCTCCGAGAGGGCGATGTACTGGCTGGCACCATGGGGATCGCTTGCCGCGTTGCCCAGCGCCGCGCTCTGGGTGAAACTATAGGTCACCACAACGCCCAGCCCGGCATCAGCCCCGCTGTTCCAACGGAATCGATCATCTTCCAGCATGGCGAGAATTGCGGTGTGGTCGCGGACTACGGGCACGTTGGGTCTGCCTCCGGTTTTGGGCTGTGCGGCGCGCGCCAACAGCACGCTAAATCAATCATAAGGCGAAAAGGCTAGGCGCAAAACTACGGGAGGGCAAGACATCAAACCTGCCGAACTGGCCCAAGATGCCCTTGCCCTGACGGCAACGCTCCGCCACTCCACAAATAACGCAACAGCCCTAGCCCTCGCGGCCGGGAATGCTATCCCTTGGCGGCGCAGGGTCCCAATTGTCGATGATCTGCACCGCTTCCTTGGCGGTGTCCACGAACCGGAACAGATCCAGATCCTGCTTCGAAATTGTGCCCGCGTCGGCCAATGCGTCCCAGTTGATGATTTTCTCCCAGAAGGCCTTGCCGAACAGCAGGAAGGGCACCCGCTCCATTCGGCCCGTCTGGATCAGCGTCAGGCTTTCGAACAATTCATCCAAAGTGCCAAAGCCGCCCGGGAAAACGGTGATCGCGCGCGCGCGCATCAGGAAGTGCATTTTGCGAATGGCGAAGTAGTGGAAATTGAAGCTGAGATCCGGCGTGACATAGCCATTGGGCGCCTGTTCGTGCGGCAGCACAATCGACAGACCGATGGACCGCCCGCCCGCATCATGCGCGCCCCGGTTGCCTGCCTCCATCACCCCCGGTCCACCGCCCGTCACCACAACGTTTTCGCGGCCGCCACTCCGCTTGGATTGTTCCGTCATCAGGCGGGCGAACTCCCGGGCCTCGTCGTAGTAATGCGACAGATCGGCCAGTGTCTGGGTTCTGGCCTGATCCTTGTGCTGCGGATCCGGGATGCGGGCACCACCGAACATGACGATGGTACTGTTGATCCCATATTCATTCAGCATCACCTCGGGCTTCAACAGCTCCAGCTGCAAGCGCACGGGGCGCAGCTCTTCGCGACACAGGAATTCCTCATCGGCAAAGGCCAGGCGATAGGCGGATGCCTGGGTCTGCGGGGTTGCGGGCACATGTTCGGCCCGGCTGCGATCCGAGTGGGCATCGCGGAAACGGCTGTGACGATCTTCGGTCATGGGCAATCCAAACAAGAATATCAGGACTTCCCTTGTAGCCTTCCTTACGGCGCCGCGCCAATCAAGAATGCAGGAACTTTGATCGGCTTGCGCCCGGCCACTACCCAGCTAAGCTTGCGGCGCAACACCGAAATTGGCAGGAGCGCAGATGGACTGGAAGGCAGAAATCACGGCAGCGGCGGGGCGGATCCGCTCCCATGTGCAGCAAACCCCGGTCATGCAGACACAGGGCTTTGGATTGCCCCATCCGGTAGAGCTGAAACTGGAGCACATGCAGCACACCGGCAGCTTCAAGGCCCGCGGGGCCTTCAACACATTGCTCAGCCAGCCAGTACCTGACGCCGGGCTGGTTGCAGCGTCTGGCGGCAACCACGGCGCTGCGGCCGCCTTTGCGGCGCACCAGCTGGGGCACAAGGCGCGGATCTACGTGCCGGAGATGGCAGGCCCTGCCAAAATCGCCCTCATCAAAAGAAGCGGCGCCGATTTGCAGGTTGTGCCCGGAGCCTACGCCAATGCGCTGGAACAGGCGCAGGCTTATGAGCAGGCGACCGGCGCAATGCAGGTCCACGCCTATGACGCGCCCGCCACCGTGGCGGGACAGGGCACTTGCTTTGCAGAATGGCAAGACCAGGGACTGGCCGCTGATACGCTGCTCATTGCCGTCGGCGGTGGCGGGCTGATCGGCGGTGCGCTGGCCTGGTTCCAGGGCACAAAGAAGATTGTCGCGGTCGAGCCGCGGACCTCCTGCGCGCTGCACCAGGCACTGGAGGCGGGTGCGCCGGTGGATGTCGACGTGTCCGGCGTGGCCGCCAACGCCCTGGGTGCAAGACGCATCGGCGAAATCTGCTACGGTCTGGCCACCGCGCAGGGCGTCACATCCCTCACCGTCGACGACAGCGCCATTACAGATGCCCAAGCGGCCCTGTGGCGCGAGCGGCGGATCCTGGTGGAACCGGCGGGCGCCACCGCGCTGGCGGCGCTGATGTGCGGTGCCTACCGGCCGGAGCCGGGTGAACGTGTCGCCGTGTTGATCTGTGGCGGCAACATCGCGCCCGACCCCCTGGGCTGACCCTGCCGGGGATATCTCTTGCGGCAATACACCAGCGGCTGTATCGCCAAGGGCATGTCTGCAACCATTGCCGATATGATTTATCACGCCCTCAGCGAGCGTATCATCACCGGCAGCCTGGCCGCCGGTGAAAAACTGCGTCAGGAACATATCGCACGCGAGTTTGAGGCCAGTCACGTGCCGGTCCGCGAGGCGCTGCTAAGGCTGGAAGCCCACGGGCTGGCCCGCTCTGAGCCGCGCCGCGGCACCCGCGTCAGCGCTCTGGACCCGTCGGAAATCCGTGAAGTGATCGAAATGCGCGTCGCCCTGGAGGTGCTGGCACTGACCCATGGCTTTGCCCGGCTTACCCCGGCGGATGTCGAGGCCGCAGAGGCCGCGCGGCTGGCCTGCGATGCGGCGGCTGACATGGCCAGCTGGGAGCGGCTGAACCGCGCGTTTCACCGGGTGATCCTCGCCCCCTGCGCCATGCCGCGCCTGCTGGCGGCGATCGACGATCTGCATATCGCCGCCGCCCGCCACCTGTTCGCCAACTGGCAACACCAATGGACCCGCCGGGTGGACAGTGACCATGCCGCCATCGTCCAGGCCATGCACCGCCGCGACGCCGCCGCGGCCTGTGACATCCTGCGCCGCCACCTGCGACGGGTGCGCTGACACGGCGGTATAGGGCGCGCCGTCGTGGGGGGCGGCAATTTGGACGCAATCCGGGCATGACCTGCGCACAGAATGCCGCTATGAAACCCCGAACGCTAACCGATCCCAAAGGAAAGACCCCATGTCCAACGCCCAGCTGGAAGCCGCAATCGAAGCCGCCTGGGAGGCGCGCGACAGCATCACTCCCGCCACCACCGGTGAACAGCGCGATGCCATCGAAGACACCCTGAACGCCCTCGATTCGGGCAAGCTTCGGGTAGCCGAAAAGCAGGACAGCGGCGATTGGCACGTGAACCAATGGGCCAAAAAGGCCGTGCTGCTGGGCTTTCGCATCAAGGATATGGAAATCCACGAAGGCGGTCCGCAGGCTGGCGGCTGGTGGGACAAGGTCGACAGCAAGTTTGCCGGCTGGGGCGAAGCACAGTGGAAAGAGGCCGGCTTTCGGGCAGTGCCCAACTGCGTCGTGCGCAAATCCGCCTATATCGCGCCCGGCACCGTGCTGATGCCCTCTTTCGTGAACCTCGGCGCCTATGTGGACGAAGGCACCATGGTTGATACCTGGGCCACCGTCGGCTCCTGCGCGCAGATCGGCAAGAACGTGCACCTGTCCGGTGGCGTCGGTATCGGCGGCGTGCTGGAACCAATGCAGGCCGGCCCCACCATCATCGAAGACAACTGCTTCATCGGCGCCCGTTCCGAAGTGGTCGAAGGCTGCATCGTGCGCGAGGGCTCTGTTTTGGGCATGGGCGTGTTCATCGGCAAGTCGACCAAGATCGTCGACCGCGAAACCGGTGAAGTGATGTATGGCGAAGTGCCGCCCTACTCTGTTGTCGTGGCAGGCTCGATGCCGTCGAAAAACAATGTCAGCCTGTATTGCGCCGTGATCGTCAAGCGCGTCGACGAACAGACCCGCTCCAAGACCGGCATCAACGAGCTGCTGCGCGACTGAGTGCCGCCGCAGCCTGCACGCAGAGAAACGCGCCCGCTGGTCGGGCGCGTTTTTTCTTGGGGCTTTACCCCAATCCTCAGGATATCGTCACCACGCAGAAGCGGCAGCGCCCCGCCCGCCAGCAAGACCCTTGCCGCAGGTTAAACCTGCCGTTAAAGATATTACATCTATACATAAGAGGGTCACATGCAGACAATTCATGCCCGACGCGCCCGCCTGCCCCAAGGGTGGGTCGAGGATCTCCGCCTGACGGTTGTAGATGGCCGGATCAGCTCCGTGACCAGCGGTGTCCCGGCGCAGGACGGCGACACCCGCACCGATGTGCTGCTGCCCTCGCTGGGCAATCTGCACTCGCACAGCTTCCAGCGCGCCATGGCCGGCATGACCGAATTCCGCGCCGCAGGCAAGGACAGCTTCTGGACCTGGCGTGAGCTGATGTACCGTTTCATGGATCACATCACCCCGGAACAGTATGAGGCCATCGCCGCGCTGGTCTTCATGGAAATGCAGGAGGCAGGCTATGCCTCGGTTGGCGAATTTCACTATGTCCACCACCAGCCAGGCGGGGCACAGTTTGACTCGCAGACCGAACTCAGCGAACGGGTCTTCGCCGCTGCCAGCCAGACCGGCATCGGCCTGACCCATCTGCCGGTGCTCTACACCTATGGCGGGGCCGAAAAACAGGCTTTGAATGGCGGTCAGCAGCGGTTTGGAAATTCCGTGCCCGCGTTTGCCCAGCTGGTCAGCCGCGCCCGTGAGTTGGCCGCGCGCGACCTGCCCAACGACGCCAAAGTCGGCATCGCGCCGCATTCCCTGCGCGCCACCTGCCCGGAGGATCTAAGCGAGGTCCTGAAGATCCAGGACGGGTTGCCGGTGCATATCCACATCTCCGAGCAACCCAAGGAAGTCGCCGACATCACGGCCTGGCTGGGGGCGCGGCCTGTTGATTGGCTGCTGGACAACGCGCCTGTCGATGACAACTGGTGCCTCATCCACGCCACCCATATGACCGCCTCGGAAACCTCCCGAATGGCACGTTCCGGCGCCGTGGCCGGCCTGTGCCCGATCACCGAGGCCAATCTGGGCGATGGCCCGTTCAACGGCGCAGAGTACCTGGCACAAGGCGGCGCATTTGGCGTTGGATCAGACTCCAACGTGCGGATTTCTTTGGTCGAGGAATTGCGCACGCTGGAGTATTCCCAGCGGCTTCGCGATCTGGCGCGCAACGTGCTGGTGCCCGGCGAAGGATCGGTCGGCGAGACCCTGTATCTGGGTGCTGCCCGTGGCGGCGCACAGGCGCTGGCCCGTGATGCAGGCCGGATCGAAACCGGCGCGCTGGCCGATCTGGTCGCCATTGACAGCACCGTACCGGCCCTCTGCGCCCTGGCGCCGGAACAGTTGCTGGACGGGCTGTGCTTTGCTGCCGGCGATGACACGGTGACCGATGTCTGGAGCGGCGGGCGCCACATGGTACAGCAGGGTCGCCACATCGCCCGCGACAGCGTCCTGGCCAGCTACCGAACCGCCATCAAGGCGTTGGTGGAAAAGCTTTGATCAGGCTCTAACAAGAGCAAATCGCACCAGAATGACAGCGCCGTCGTCGGAGATTTCACCCCTGACGGCGCTGTCCAGCGTCCGCCCTTCCCCGTTGGACAATGTGCCGTGACCGTCCAACGTCAGGCTGCCCTCCGCCACGAAGACCACATGACAATCGGCGCCCGCTGCCCAATCTGCGGCCCCATCGACGGGCCATTCGCCCGCCCGCAGAACGCGGGCCTTGGCCTGAACTAACTCGGGATCGTAGATCACGTTAAACGCCTGGCAGGAACCACCGATCAGCTGGCAATCCAGCGCCAGCGCGCCATCAAACACCAGCGGTTTCAGCGGCTGCGCCACAAGGGTAACACCCTCTCCGGTCAACCGGTGGCCTGCCCCAGCTACCACCGTGTGAATGCGGGCCAGCCCCGGAAAGGCCGAGAACGGCCCGCTTTCATCAATATCCGCCAAGCTGATCCGCCAGACCATCCGCCCCTTGGACCGCCCGCTGGCGGGAACACCCTCTTGGTGCCGGGCCAGTTCGCGGGTGCGGCCGCCGCCGTTTTTCCATGCCACGGGTTGGGTGTCCTTCGCAGAAAAGCGCATCCCGGTCTCCTCTGGTCCGCGAATTATGCCTACACATAATATCAGGACCCGTCGGGCATCAACCCCCGTGACCGCGCATCGGGATTGACCGCCCCCGGTCGCGGCGCTATGGCGGCGACATGGAAAAGAAGAAACCCTCCCGCCAGCAAGTCTACACCCTGCTTGTCCAGATCGGACGCAAGGACGGAGACGGGCTTCCCGATGGCGCCACAGGGGCGGCGCTGATGATCTATGCTTCCGGCGTTGACGAAGCCGAAGCCGTGCGGGAAACCGTAGCAATCCTGAAGCAGGCCGACACCGCGCCGCTGGATGTCACCGGTTATGGCACCCTTGCAGAGCGCGAGGCCGAGGGTCATGAAATCGGCGAGGAGGAACGCGGCCTGATGCAGCGCGCACTGGATGAGAATGCCGTTATTGTCACCCAGATGACCCCGTTTTTCGACGGTCAGGAACCGGTGTTTCACTGACAGGGTCAAGGCGGTCTCTGGCTAGGCGAACTCGCGCCCACGGTCAGTCACGGCGACGGTCAGTCACGGCCACCAAACCATTTACGGTGGAGGGCATCATAACTGCCGTCCTCCTGCACCGCCAGCAGGGCCTGGTTGACCTGTTCCACCAAGGGCGATCCTGACGGAAACACCAGCCCGTAGTTTTCCCGCAGAAACGGCTGGCCGATTGTGTGACCAAAGCGGTAGCCACCTTGCTGGGCATAATAATTCAGCACCGGCGCATCAAACACCATCGCCTTGACCGCGCCGTTCTCAAATGCCTCCAGCATGTAGTCCAGCCCCGGATAAGCCACATAGCCAATCTCGCGTCGCTCCAGAAACCCTGCCGCGGTAGAGCGCTCGATCGTGCCGACGGACTTGCCATACAGATCATTCACCGAATTGACCGAGCCGGTGATCGCCTCCACTGTCATCACCGCGGTGATCTTGGCCACAAAGACGGAGACAACGAACAGGGATGAAACCACCAGCACCACGCCAAACATGCGGCCAAACGGGGTGCGCGGCACCCGCTCTTCGAAGCCGCCGTTGACCACCAGGTTCAGTGCCCACCAGAAAGAGGGAAACCAGGCCTCCTTCAGCGGTCGGTCGAAATAGGGCTGGGCGCGGCGTTCAAAAACCCACATGAACATGCCGCCCGTGAACAGCAGCAGGAAGGCAATGCCGATCGCCGCCAGCAAATCCCAAGACAGGATCGCCCGCAACAGCGAGGGCTCGCGGATCTCATCCGCCTGAACCATGATTTGCAGGCCGCTTTCGAAAATCGGGTGGCTGAAATCCATCTCCACCTCCCGCGCTGCGGTAATGGAGATATTGGCGACCGCCAGATCCGCCTGCTGCACGCGCACGCGCTCCAGCATGTCGGCAAAACTGTCGCTGCGGTCGATCCGGTATTCCCAGCCCAACCGCTCTGCCAGCAGCCGCATCAGCTCTATGGAGAAGCCGGTGTCGCGCCCGTCCTCAACCATTGAAAACGGCGGGCGGGTGACGGTCTGGACCGTGAGAACCTGAGCGGGAAGAATGTGCCCCCACAACAGGAAGAGAGCGGCAAGGGTCAGGCGGACATACAGCACGGAACAGCTCGTATTGGGCCGGGTGACGGCGACTGGATACCGTCCTTAGGCGCTTCGCCTATTTCACGCAAGCGGCATCGCCGACGCGGCCCATCCGGCTGGCATTTGCGACACAGGGGCGGCTGCCGCGCCTGTGAATTGCGCCCCTCACAGATCCGCGATAGGCCTTGGCCAAGAGAATATTCAGGAGCCACCGATGCCGCAGACCGACCCCGCCCGCCTGACCGCAGACCTGATCCGCTGCCCCTCTGTTACCCCCGAGGAAGGCGGCGCGCTGGTGCTGCTGGAACAGCTGCTGCGCGCGGCCGGCTTTGACTGCACCCGAACCGACCGCGGCGAGGTCAGCAACCTGTTTGCCCGCTGGGGCGCCAAGGGCCATGCCCGCACCTTCGGCTTTAACGGCCATACCGACGTCGTGCCGCTCGGGGATGAGGCCGCGTGGACAATGCCCCCGTTTGGCGCGCAGGAAAAGGACGGGCTCATGTATGGGCGCGGGGCCACGGACATGAAATCCGGCGTCGCCGCCTTTGCCGCCGCCGCCATTGATTTCGTCCGCGACACCCCCCCGGATGGCGCCATCATCCTGACCATCACTGGGGACGAGGAGGGGGATGCCGTGGATGGCACCACCGCGCTGCTCGACTATATGGCGCGCGAGGGCGAGCAGATGTCAGCCTGTTTGGTGGGCGAACCCACCTGCCCAAACGAAATGGGTGAGATGATCAAGATCGGCCGCCGCGGCTCGCTCACGGCCTGGTTTACCGTGACCGGCGTGCAGGGGCATTCGGCCTATCCGCATCGCGCCAACAACCCGCTGAATGCGATGGCGCGACTGATGGACCGGCTGGCCAGCCATGAACTCGACCAGGGCACTGAACATTTTGATGCCTCGACGCTGGCAGTCGTCACCATCGACACCGGCAACCCGGCGACCAACGTGATCCCTGCGCAGGCAAAATCGACGGTGAACATCCGCTTCAACGATGCCCATTCGGGCGCCAGCCTGACAGAGTGGCTGGAGGACGAAGCCGCCAAGGTCGCCGCCGCGTTCGGCGTCGAGATCGGGCTGGAGGTGAAGGTCTCTGGCGAAAGCTTCATCACTCCGCCCGGTGCTTTGTCCGACCTGGTCTCTGCCGCGGTGGAGGCCGAGACGGGCCGCAAACCGGAGCTGTCGACCACCGGCGGCACCTCGGACGCGCGTTTCGTCAAGGATCACTGCCCGGTGGTTGAGTTCGGCCTGGTCGGCAAGACCATGCACCAGGTCGACGAACGGGTGGAGGTGGCACAGATCCATCAGCTGAAGTCCATCTATGCCCGAATCCTGCGGAACTTCTTCGCATGAGCGCGCAGATATTCATCACCGATGACCTGGACAGCTGCCTGGCGCTCCGGTTTCAGGTGTTTGTCGACGAACAGGGCGTCCCGGAGGAGGAAGAGCGCGATGCCCTCGATGAAACGGCGACCCATCTGCTGGCGGCACAGCACGGGGAGCCGGTGGGCACGGCGCGCATTGTCTTTGGCGATGACACCGCCAAGATCGGCCGGGTCTGCGTGCTGCAATCCCAGCGCGGTACCGGGCTGGGCGCGCAGCTGATCGAGTACGCGGTAGAAATCGCCCGCCAGCGTCCCGGCATCACCCGCGCCAAGCTGGGGGCGCAGCTGCACGCGATTGGATTCTACGAGAAACTGGGCTTTGCCGCCTTTGGTCCCGTCTATGACGACGCAGGAATTGACCATCGCGACATGGCGCGTGATTTCACGTGAAACGCACGCTGATCGTCATGGTCAAAGAACCACGGCCGGGTCGGGTCAAAACTCGGCTCGGCCGCGACATCGGCGTGATCCCGGCCACCTGGTGGTTCCGCCACCAGTCTGCTCGGTTGATCCGCAGTGTGCGTGATCCGCGCTGGCAGATCATGCTGGCCGTGGCACCCGACACCGCTGTTGCCTCTCGCGTCTGGCCTGCCGACCTGCCGCGACTGCCGCAGGCTGGCGGTGATCTGGGGCAACGCATGAAGCGGATGCTGACATCCGTACCTGGCCGCAGCGGCCCTGTCTGCCTGATCGGCGCGGACATTCCCGGAATCCGCCCCGCCCACATCACCCGCGCCTTTGCGGCACTTGGCACCCACGACGCGGTGTTCGGCCCGGCTGCGGACGGCGGCTATTGGCTGGTCGGTGCCAGACACCCGGCCCGCCTGCCGCAGGGGGTGTTTTCCAACGTGCGCTGGTCCAGCAGCCATGCGCTGGCTGACACGCTGGCAACCCTGCCCGGCTGGCGCATCGCCCTGACGGATACCCTGCGGGACGTGGACACGGGCGCCGACCTGTACCGGCGCTGAGCGCCGTCTTTTCACCATGACGTCGCGCCTTCGCCGTGCTAGGCCGGAACGCATGAGCCGTATTCCCACCAAGGCCGAAATCCTCGACTGGATTTCCGCCAACCCGACCCACACCTCCAAGCGCGACATCGCCAAGGCCTTTGGCATCAAGGGCGCTGACCGGATCGACCTCAAGCGGATCCTCAAGGAGCTGGAGGCCGAAGGCCATCTGCAAAAGCGCAAGAAGACCTACCGTGACCCGGAACAGCTGCCGCCGGTCACGGTGGTGCAGGTGAAGGCACCGGATGAGGACGGCGACCTCTATGCCCGCGCGCTGGAATGGCACGGCGAGGGGGACGAGCCGAGGATTCTGATCCAGACCCGCGCTTCTGATCCGGCCCTGGGCGAGGGTGACAAGCTGCTGGTCAAATTGCAAAAGATGCAGGGCGAGGACCACGACTATCAGGCGCGGTTGATCCGCCGTATCGGCAGCAACCCCAAAAAAGTGCTGGGCATCTTTCGCGCGGGTTCCGAAGGCGGGCGCATCGTGCCGGTCGACAAGGCCGGAGCGAACGAATGGATGGTGGCTTCCGATGACGCCAACGGGGCCCGCGATGGCGAGCTGGTCGAGGCCGAACAGGCCGGCCCCAAGGGCCGCATGGGCCTGCCGCGCGCCCGCATCGTGGAGCGCCTGGGCGACCCTTCTGCCCCCAGGGCGGTATCGCTGATCGCCATTCACCAGCACGGCATTCCCGACCAGTTCCCCGACAAGGTGATGGCCGAAGCTGACGCCGCCAAACCCATGGGCCTGAAAGGGCGCGAGGATCTGCGTGATCTGCCACTGGTCACCATTGATCCTTCCGATGCCCGCGACCATGACGACGCCTGTTATGCCCATGCCGACGACGATCCCAAGAACCCCGGCGGCCATGTCATCTGGGTGGCGATTGCCGATGTTGCCGCCTATGTGCGCCCCGGCTCGGCGCTCGACCGCGAGGCCCGCAAGCGTGGCAACTCAAGCTATTTTCCCGACCGGGTGGTGCCGATGCTGCCGGACCGGCTGTCCGGCGATCTATGCTCCCTGCACGAAGGCGTGCCGCGTCCCTGCATCGCCGTGCGGATGCAGATCGACGCCGAGGGCAACAAAATCGACCACCGTTTCGTACGGGGACTGATGCGCTCTGCGGCCTCGCTGCATTACGCCGAGGTCCAGGCCGCGATGGACGGCGAGGTGAATGAGAAGACCGCGCCTTTCGTCGACGCGGTGATCCGCCCGCTGTATGCCGCCTATCAGGCACTGACAAAGGCACGCGCCACGCGCGAGCCGCTGAACCTGGAGCTGCCCGAGCGCAAGATCGTGCTCGACGAGAATGGCACCGTGGCTTCGGTTGCGTTCCGCGACAGGCTGGACGCGCATAAGCTGATTGAGGAATTCATGGTGCTGGCCAACGTCGCCGCGGCCGAGACCCTGACCAAGAAACGCGCGCCGCTGTTGTTCCGTGTCCACGAGGAGCCGACCCAGGAAAAACTGGACAACCTGCGCGAGACCGCCCGCGCCGCCGGGCTGAACCTGGCCAAGGGCCAGGTGCTGCAAACCCGGCACCTGAACGCGCTGCTCAATCAGGCCGCGGGCACCGATGACGCGGAGCTGGTCAATATCTCAACGCTGCGGTCCATGCAGCAAGCCTATTACAACCCTGAAAACTTTGGCCACTTTGGATTGGCGCTGCGTAACTACGCCCATTTCACCTCGCCGATCCGTCGCTATGCTGACCTGATCGTGCACCGCTCGCTGATTTCGGCGCATGGATGGGGCGACGACGGGCTGACGCCCGAGGAAATCGAGCGGCTGGAGCAAACCGCGACCCAGATCTCCGACACCGAACGACGTTCGATGATTGCGGAGCGCGACACGACCGACCGCTATCTGGCGTCCTACCTCAGCGAACGGGTCGGCAGTGAATTCACCGGCCGCATCAGCGGCATCGCGCGGTTTGGTGCGTTTGTAAAAATGGACGAAACCGGGGCCGACGGGCTGGTGCCGGTGCGCTCCATCGGGCGGGAATTCTTCCATTTCGACGCCGAGGCCGCGACCCTGACCGGCAGCGAAACCGGTACGGTTCTGGGCATCGGCCAGCGGGTGACAGTGCGGCTGGTACAGGCCGCGCCGATCACCGGCGGGCTGGAGCTGGAACTGCTGACGATCGAGGATCAGAAGCTGCCCGGTGGCGGCGGGTCCCACAAGGGCGGGCGCCGCAGCCCGGCCGGCCGGACCGTGAAACGCAAGGCCGCCAAGTCCAAGCTGAAAGCGGCCAAGGTCAAACGCAAGGTGGAACGCAAACGCCGCAAGTAGCCCGTATTCTGCGGTATTCTGCGGTCTTAGGCCAAAGCCCCAAGCGGTGCGCGGATGTGATAGGTCAGCGCCCGCTTGATCAGCCAACCATGGCGAATCGGCTCCACCTCTGCCGGATCGTCAAACAAGACCGCGCGGGTGCCCTCCAGACGATCCCAGGCCGGAAACACGGTTATGAACTCCGGGATCAGCTGACTTTGGCAATGCACGAAGAGCGCAAAGCGGGCGTTCTTGGGGATGCCCAGCCGCAGGGTGGAGCCCGATTTGCGCTCCGGCGTCAGATAGGCGGGCTGTCCCCAGCGCAAGGCCTCTTCAACGCGCCCGGCCTCTGGCGTCAGGGCTGCCGTGTCTAGAATCAGCTGCCGCAGTGTCAGAAGGCCGACACGCGCCAGCGGGTCGGCAACGTTGAACGCCGCGGCGACCCGAACGGAGGCGAATGGCTGCATCATCGAAGCGGCCCCGCATGGTGCTTCCTGTCACAAACGATGACCGCTCTGTCGCGGGGGTGGCTGGGCATGACGTGCTCCGCTGCGAGAAATTATCCCGACTATAGCGCGTCATAATGACAGAAACTGTCATTAGATGTAGACAGAGTGAGACATGTCCCGAACCCACCGTCTTTTCCAGTTGATGCAAGCGCTGCGCCTTGGGCCTGGTCCGCACACCGCCGCGCGGCTGGGGCAGGAGCTGGGCGTGTCGGCCCGCAGCATCCATCGGGACATCGCCACGCTGCGTGAGATGGGCGCGGTGATCGATGGCGAAGCGGGCTACGGCTTTACCTTGATCGAGGACAACGCGCTGCCCCCGATGGGCTTTCGCGACACGGAGCTCGAGGCGCTGGTGCTGGGCCTGCGCGAGGTGGAACAGATCGGCGACCCGGAACTGGCAACCGCCGCCTCCGAGGCGCTGCGCAAGTTGCAGGCACGGCTGCCGCAGCGCCAGGCACATCGGCTGCGCCACGCGGTTCTGGCCCCCTACCGGTTTACCCGCCCAGTGCCCCCGGCGATCTCGGCCCAAGCCCTGCGCCAGGCCACATGGGACGAGGTCGAGGTGCGATTCGGCTATACCGACGGCAAGGGCGCGGTGACAACGCGGCAGGTCAAACCGTTGAGCGTGGTCTATTTCGACCGCTCCACGGTGCTGATCGCATGGTGCTGCCTGCGCCGCGACGTTCGGGTGTTCCGGCTGGACCGAATGCGCGCGCTGGAGGTGACCGACAACAGCTTTCGTCCGCACCGGGTGCCGATGCTGCGCGACGCTCTGGCCCAATTGCAGGCGGAACGCGCGACCGAGGCCGCACAGGCGGCGGACCGCACAACCGACGACTGCGCCCTTTACCCGCCAGCCACTGGCGATACACTGCCTCCGAGCAGCCAAGAATGAGGTGCAAAATGCGCAGTTGGGTGATGGCGTCCCTGTTTGCAGGCGGCGCGGCAGCGGCAGGGGCCGCACCGGACTCCTCGCTAAGGCCGCCGCCGCGGCCAGACACGCTGAACGAAGGGGCGCGTTACGAGGCGACCCAGCTGGCCGCAGCACAGCGGCCGGAGGCCCGGCCGCAACAGAAAGCACAGCATCAGACGACGCCCGCGTCCGAGGCGGGTTTTCAGGACTGGATCCGTGCGTTTCGCGCCCGCGCCACGACCCGCGGCATCCGCCCGGCGGTGTTGGACGCCGCCTTTGCCGGGGTGAAACTGGACCCGGAGGTGATCCGGCGCGACCGCAATCAATCCGAGTTCACCAAGACGATCTGGGATTACCTGGACAGCGCCGTTTCCGACTTGAGGGTCACAAACGGCAAGGCCGCGCTGCGCAATCAGCAGGCCCGCCTGGAGCAGATCGAATCGGCCTACGGCGTCGAGAAAGAAATCGTGGTGGCGGTCTGGGGGCTGGAAAGCAGCTTTGGCAGCTTTCGCGGCAAGGATGACGTGATTCGCTCGTTGGCGACGTTGGCCTATGACGGGCGCCGCGGTGCGTTTTTTGAGGGTCAGCTGATCGCGGCGCTGAAGATTTTGCAGGCAGGCGACGTGAACGCGCGGCGGATGACCGGCAGTTGGGCCGGGGCCATGGGCCACACCCAGTTCATGCCGACCTCCTACCTGGAGTATGCAGTCGATTTCACCGGCGATGGAAAGCGCGACATCTGGTCGGACGATCCCGCCGATGCGCTGGCCTCAACCGCGGCCTACCTGAACAAATTTGGCTGGGTCAAAGGCCAGCCCTGGGGCGTCGAAATCACCCTGCCCGCCGACTTCGACTACCGTTTGGCGGATCGCAACATCACCCGGCGGCCTGCGGATTGGGCGGCGCTGGGGGTCCGCGCAGTGGATGGCCAGCCGGTGGAGGATCATGGCCTGGCCTCCATTCTGCTGCCCGCGGGCAGCGATGGTGCGGCTTTTATGATTTTTGAGAACTTTGCGGTGCTAGAGCGTTACAACACCGCCGATGCCTATGTGATCGGGGTGGGCCATCTGGCTGATCGGCTCGCCGGTGGCGCCAAACTCCAGGCGCGCTGGCCGCGTGGCGACCGGGCGCTGACCCTGAGCGAACGCGAGGAGATGCAGCAGCGACTGACACGTGCGGGCTTTGACACCGACGGCATCGACGGCAAGATCGGCCCTAAGACCATCGGTGCGGTGCGCGCCTATCAGGTGGCACATGGTCTGACGCCGGACGGTTACGCTTCGTTGCGGCTGCTGCACCGTCTGCGCTGACGGCGACCCGGTTCGCGGGGCCAGCCCCCCTTTTGGGCCTGTGGCCAATTTCCCCCGGGATAGTTCCGGCAAGAGGACGCGCAAAAGGCCCCGCAAACTGCGGGGCCTTTTGTGTTTCGGGTTCGTCGCCGGTTCAGCTCGGTGACATGCCGCGCAGGCGTTCGGAACGGCGGCGCAGCAATTCCACCGTGGTCAGCAGCGCGATGGAGATCGCCACCAGAATCGTTGCCACCGCGAGGATGGTCGGCGAGATCTGCTCACGCAGGCCGATGAACATCTGCCAGGGCAGGGTCTTCTGCCCGGCCGAGCCGACGAAGAGCACCACAACCACCTCGTCAAAGGAGGTGATGAAGGCAAACAGGCCCCCGGAAATCACCCCCGGCAGAATCAGGGGCATCTGGACCCGGAAGAACGTGGTGACCGGATCCGCCCCCATATTGGCCGCCGCACGCGTCAAAGAGCGGTCAAAACCGACCAAGGTGGCGGTCACCGTGATGATCACAAACGGGATGCCCAGGGCCGCATGCGCCAGCACCACACCAAGATAGGTGCCTTGCAGGCCGATCCGGCTGTAGAAGAAGTACATGCCCGCGGCAGAGATGATCAACGGCACGATCATCGGCGAGATCAGGATCGCCATGATTGCCCGGCGGAACGGCACATGCGGCTGGCTGAGACCTATGGCGGCCAGGGTGCCGAACGTCACGGACACCAGGGTCGCCATGGGCGCAATCTTCAACGAGTTCCACATCGCCGACTGCCAGGAGCTGTCATTGAAGAAATCCTCGTAGTGCTTGAGCGAGAACCCTTCGGGATCCAGCCGCAGCATTTCTGGCGTGAAGGTAAAGAAGTCCTCGGCGTTGAAGCTGAGTGGGATGATTACGATGATCGGTGCGATCAGGAAGAAGAAGATCAACCCGCAGATCACCCGGAAGGAATAGAACCAGACCCGTTGGCCAGTGGTTGCATAAGGAGGAAGTGCGCTCATGTCCGTTACCCCAGCTTCACGTTGTCGATGCCGACGATCTTGTCGTAGACCCAGTAGAGGAGCAGTACGACGGCCAGCAGGATTGCGCCCAATGCCGCGCCCAGCCCCCAGTTGCCCGAGGTCGAGATGTGATAGGCAATCAGGTTGGAGATGAAGGTGCCCTTGGTGCCGCCAACCAGCGCAGGTGTGATGTAGTAGCCCACCGCCAGGATGAAGACGAGGATCGAGCCCGCACCGATCCCCGGCACGGACTGCGGGAAGTAGACCCGCCAAAAAGCGGTCCAGTTGGTCGCCCCCAGCGATTTCGCCGCGCGCAGGTAGGACGGGTTAATGGTCTGCATCACAGAATACATTGGCAGGATCATGAACGGCAGCAGGATATGCGTCATCGCAATGATGGTGCCGAGTTCATTGTTGATCAGGACCAACCGGTTGGCATCATCTACCAATCCGATCCACACCAGGGTGTCGTTGATGACCCCTTGTTGTTGCAGCAGAATTTTCCAGGCCGAGGTTCGCACCAGAAGCGAGGTCCAGAACGGCAGCAGCACCAGAATCAGCAGCAGGTTTGCCTTGCTCGTCGGCAGGTTCGCCAGCAGCCAGGCCACCGGGTAGCCCAACAG
The DNA here is from genome assembly GCF_056033425.1 of Leisingera sp. SA32. NCBI lineage: Bacteria > Pseudomonadati > Pseudomonadota > Alphaproteobacteria > Rhodobacterales > Roseobacteraceae > Leisingera > Leisingera sp. SA32. The sequence continues at coordinate 117,830 of NZ_JBVYHB010000001.1, forward strand.
GATGCAGCTGAAGGTGATGATCAATGACATCCGCATGGTGCGGATCAGCAGCGTGTTGTAGATCCGTTCGTTCTCAGGGCGGACTTCCACCCCATCAGCGCCCAGTTTCAAATCCACGGCGTTGAGAAAGTAGCCCGGCGTGCGGGACGCGGAATAGGTCTTGATGGTGCGCCACAATTCGATGTCGGCCCAGCCATCGTCGATGTCGATCAATTTTTCCTTGAACGGCGCGTCGGCGTCCAGATCCCACTTGCGCACCTTGCGCCCGGATTTGCGGAACACCGAGGAGACACCGGGGTTTTCATAGTTCAGCCGTTTGCCGACACGGGTGTGGACCTTGGCCTCCGCAGCCACCTTGAGATCGGCGGCCATCGCGGCATAGACCGTCTCGCCGGGCAGCTGGTCCTGACTCTCGTCCCAATCTGCCAGCGCTTCGACCGTCCGGGGCAATGTATTTTCGACAATGCGGTTGTCCACCGACCGGTACAGCATGTCTGCAACCGGCAGGATGAAGGTCAGAAGAATGAACAGCAACAGCGGCGCGATCAGCAGCAACGCCCGCATCTTCTGCATCCGCAGCGCCCGCGCCAGACTGCGCTTCAAGGGCCTGCCGTCCGCAGCCAGCACCGGGCCGGATTGGGTGGTATCGCTCATGGGGTTCCCCGTCGGACTTTTATTTTGGGGCGGGGGCCGCTGTCACGGCAGCCCCCGCCGGATGTTCAAATCCCGGTTGGGATCAGATTACTGGGCCAGCCATGCCTGGAACTTGGCGTCCAGATCATCGCGGTTGTCGGCCCACCATTCGTAGTCATAGCTGTGGACGTTGCCCGCGTTGGCCGGATCGGTCGGCATATGCGGCGCCATTTCGATGCCCAGCTCTGCGTGTTTGCCAACCAGCGGTGCCGAGGAGGCACGGGCCGGACCATACGAGATGTAAGCCGCCTGATCAGCCAGACGCTGAGTGTCGGTCGCGAACTTCAGGAAGTCCATGACGCGGGCCTTACGATCCGCGGGCAGGCCGGCGGGAACAACCCAACCGTCAAGGTCAAAGGACTGCATGTCCCACAGCATTCCGATCGGCTGGTCCTGTTCGGCAATGGCCGAGAACAGGCGACCGTTGTAGGTCGAGCCCATCACAACTTCGCCGTCCGCAAGCAGCTGCGGCGTCTCGGCACCCGCCGACCACCAGACCACCTGGTCCTTGATGGTGTCGAGCTTGGCGAGCGCCTGGCTCACGCCTTCGTCGGTGCCCAGAACGTCATAGATTTCGTCCTTGGCCACGCCGTCGCAGTACAGCGCCCATTCCATGTTGTCGATCGGGCGCTTTTGCAGCGCGCGCTTGCCCGGATATTTTTCGGTATCGAAGATGGCGCAGACCGAATCCGGCTTGTCGATCAGGTCGGTGCGATAGCCAAAGGTGGTCGAGTAAACGATCTGCGGCACGAAGCAGTCGCTGACAATCAGATCGCCGAAGTCTTCGGTTGCCGGGGTCCCGTCGGGCGCCGCGGCCAGCACTTCGTCGTGATCCAGCTCTTCCGCCAGGCCTTCGTCGCACAGGCGCATCGCATCCGAGGCCACGGCGTCGACCAGATCCCAGGTCACGTTGCCCGCTTCATTCATCGCGCGCAGCTTGGCAACAGCTTCCGCCGAGCTTTCGTCCCAGACGATTTTGACGTCGGGATTGGCTTCCAGATAGGGCTCGACATAGGCTTTGTTCTGGCTGGCCTGATAGGCACCACCCCAGGACACCAAGGTCAGCTCATTGGCCATTTCCTGTGCAAAGGCCGACGGCGCACACAGCGCTGTGGTCGCTACCAGTGCAGACATTTTGCTGAGTTTCATAGAGTATCTCTCCTTGTTGATTTCACGAATGTGAGACCCCCGGTCGTTCGGTTGCCGGGGGTTCGGCGCGCGCGGATCAGGCGTCCAGCGCGCGGCAATCTTCCGGCAGCCAACCGATTTCGATCTGCTGACCGGGCTGCAACCGGACCTGGTCCGGCGCGTTGCGGGTCTTGATGATGAACTCATCATTGCCCGCCACCCGAAGACGGGTGCGGAAAATGTCACCCATATAGATGAACTCCAGCACTTCCGCCTTGAGCGTGTGAACGCCTTCTTGAAGGCGCTCACGGTTGTATTCCACCCGTTCCGGGCGGATCGACACGCGGGTGCGCTCGCCAGGCTTCGAGACATTGACCGGCTTGCAGTCGATCAGACCGCCATCGTCCAGCTGCACCAGCGCAATTCCGTTGTTGATTTCCTTGACCGTGCCTTCCAGCGTGTTGTTCTCGCCGATGAACTGGGCAACAAAACTGTTTTCCGGGCTTTCATACAGCTGATCCGGCGGCGCGATCTGCTGGATGCGGCCATCGTCAAACACGGCCACACGGTCAGACATCGTCAAAGCCTCTGTCTGATCGTGGGTCACATAGACGGTGGTGATACCCAACTGGTGCGCCAGATGCGTGATCTCGAACTGCATCTTTTCCCGCAGCTGTTTGTCGAGCGCGCCCAGCGGCTCATCCATCAGCACCAGTTCGGGCTCGAACACCAGTGCGCGGGCCAGCGCGACACGCTGTTGCTGACCACCAGACAGCTGCGACGGGCGTCGGCCGCCAAAGGCGCCCATTTCCACCATGTCCAGCGCCCGCTTCACCTTGGCTTCGCGCTCGGATTTTCCGATCTTGCGCACTTCCAGCGGGAACGACAGGTTTTCCGCGATCGTCATATGCGGAAACAGCGCATAGTTCTGGAACACCATCCCGATGCCGCGCTTATGCGGCGGGATGTTGTTGATCGAGGTGCCCCCGAGGCGAATGTCGCCATGGGTTGCGGTCTCGAATCCCGCCAGCATCATCAGACATGTTGTCTTGCCCGAACCTGACGGGCCAAGCATCGTCAGAAATTCGCCTCTGGGCATGGTGAGGTTCAGGTCTTTGACGACGAGATTTTCGCCGTCATAGCTCTTTTGGACGCGTTCGAATTCAACGAACGCATCAACATTAGACGCATCAGCCAAAGCAGGCTCCCCGTGTTTTGTCAGTCTGGCAGATTAGCTCTGCACTTGTTCTGGAGTTAATCACACCAGCGCCATCCAACGCTAGATACGAAAAAATATTCTTTCCAAGGCAGGTTACCGGCACTCCAAACCGCGCACGCCTCCGTTCGACAAGACCTACCCTAACGTGATCTTAGGGCCGATTTCGAGAGCGAAAACAGACTTTTTGCGACGCAGTCGGGACGTTTTGCGCCGCTCCGGCGGTTCGTGAGACAGATTTTGACCTGCGGCACGGAAAAACCGAAACAAAAATACCCGGCCATCTCAGGCCGGGCAGTCCCGAGTCGCGGCAATTACCGCCTCGGTTTTCCGTGATAGTGCTGCCGAAGTGCGCTGTTTTCAGGCGCTGTGCATCAGATCCTGCTTCTTCAGTTCTGCGTGGCATTCATCCAGCGACCGGGTGGCGCGCTCGATCAACACGTCGATCTGTTCCGGCGTGATCACCAGCGGCGGCGAAATAATCATCCGGTCGCCGACGTGACGCATCACCAGATCATTGGCAAAGCAGCGCTCGCGGCAGATGTAGCCTACAGTGCCCGCATCGGCGGCAAAGGCCGCGCGGGCTGCCTTGTTCGGCGTCAGTGCAATCGACCCCATCATGCCGACGATTTTTGCCTCACCAACCAGAGGATGATCGGCCAACGCTTCCCATTTCCGTTTCAGATGCGGCGCCGCCACGTCGCGCACATGACCAAGGATGTTTTCCTCCTCGATGATGCGCAGGTTTTCCAGCGCCACGGCTGCCGCCACCGGATGGCCGGAATAGGTGTAGCCGTGGTTGAACTCGTCGCCGGCGATGACACCCGCGATTTCGTCGCTGACAATGGACCCGCCAATCGGCGCGTAGCCGGAGCTCAGCCCCTTGGCGATGGTCATGATGTCGGGGCGGATGTCCAGGGTCTGGCTGCCGAACCAATTGCCGGTGCGCCCGAAACCGCAGATCACCTCATCCGCGATCAGCAGGATTTCATATTTGTCGCAGATCCGCTGGATTTCCGGCCAGTAGCTGGCAGGCGGCACAATCACGCCACCGGCGCCCTGCACCGGTTCCGCGATAAAGGCGGCGACCCGGTCCTCGCCCAGCTCCAGAATTGCCTCCTCCAGCTCGCGTGCGCGTTGCAGGCCAAAGTCCTCTTCGGGCATGTCGCCGCCCTCTGCCCACCAGTTGGGCTGGTTGATGTGGTGGATATCCGGGATCGGCAGACCGCCTTGCGCATGCATGCCGCTCATACCGCCCAGCGAGCCGCTGCCAACGGAGGACCCGTGGTAGGCATTCTTGCGGCTGATGATGATAGATTTGCCAGGCTTGCCCTTTTGCGCCCAGTAATGGCGCACCATGCGGATGTTGGTGTCATTGGCTTCAGAGCCGGAGCCGGCAAAGAACACATTGTTCAGATCACCCGGCGCCAGCTCCGCGATCTTGGCGGCCAGTGCAATGGCGGGCACGTGGCTGGTCTGGAAGAAGGTGTTGTAATAGGGCAGCTCGCGCATCTGGCGGGCAGCGACCTCGGCCAGTTCGTGACGGCCATAGCCGATGTTGACGCACCACAGCCCCGCCATCGCATCAAGGATCTGATGCCCCTCGCTGTCCGTCAGATGCACCCCGTCGGCCCGGGTTATGATGCGCGCGCCCTTCTGGGCCAGCTCGCCATTTGCGGTGAAGGGATGCATGTGGTGGGCGGCATCCAGCGCCTGAAGCTCGGCCGTTGGCATGTGATTGGTGATCACGGTCATGGGAGGCACTCCTGCGAAAATCAGATTGCGCCTAGAATATGATCAAATTGCCGCGTGTCAATCGAATCAGTGCGCCACCTGCAACCCCTGCACCACCTGCTCCATGCCCTGGCAGACGTCCCGTTCCATGGCCAGCGCCGCCATTTCTGGGTCCTGACGCCGCAGTGCCTCTAAAATGTCCTTGTGCCTATCCGGGAAGCTTTGCGTTCCCAGGCGGCCACTGACCACCCGCAAAGAAGGGCCGAAGCGCAGCCAGAGCCGGTCAGCGATATCACTGAGAACCGGGGAGTCGGCATGGGCGTAAAGCGTCGAGTGAAAGCTGTAGTTCTGCACCAGGTACCCCGCCACGTCGCCCGTTGCGATGGCCGTATCCAGAGCGGTGTCGATGGCGGTCAACTGCGTGACGACAGCGGGGGTGACATGCGGGGTCGCCCGCCGAGCAAGCTCGCACTCTATTGTTTTTCTTGCGAAAATAAGCTCTTCTAGATCCTTTGGACCAAGCAGAGGCACCGAAACGCGGCGGTTGCCCTGGAACATCAGCGCACCATCAGAGATCAACCGGCGGATCGCTTCGCGCACCGGCGTCATGCCGGCCTCCAGCGTTTCGACCAGCCCCTGGATGGTCACCGCCTGACCCGGCACCAGCTCACCAAACAGAATCTGCGACCGCAGTTTCTGGTACACAATCTCATGCGCGGGCAGTTTCGCCGCGCTGTCCTGCGTGCTGCCGACCCCTGAATGCGTCTCGCTCACCTGTGGAAATCCTCCTTGGTTTTCGTCAGCTTGCACCATCCCGAACCAAGTGAAAACATAAAGAGTATTGCCGAACGCGGCAAAACTTGATCAAATCCTTCTACAGCCGGACATTGAAGCCGGCACCCACAGGGAGAACTTCATGACACTGAAAACGATGACCATGACCGCCGCTGTTGCCCTGGGCGCAGCTGCCGCCGCTTCTGCCGAAGAGGTGCGGGTCTACAACTGGTCCGACTATATCGACGAAGGCCTGCTGGAGAAATTCGAGGCCGAAACCGGCATCGATCTTATCTATGACGTCTTCGACAGCAACGAGCTGTTGGAAACCAAGATGCTGGCGGGCGGCTCCGGCTATGACGTTGTGGTGCCCTCCGGCACCTTCCTGCAGCGCCAGATCCAGGCCGGCGCCTTTCAGAAGCTGGACATGTCCAAACTGCCCAACCACGAAAACATGTGGGATGTGGTTTCCAGCCGGACCGAGCAGTACGATCCGGACAACGCCTATTCCATCAACTACATGTGGGGCACCACCGGCATTGGCGTGAATGTCCCGAAGGTGAAGGAACTTCTGGGCGACGACGCGCCGATCAACTCGCTTGAGCTGGTGTTCAACCCGGAGAACATGGAAAAGCTGGCCGAATGCGGCGTGCATTTCCTGGATGCCCCGGCAGAGATGATTCCCGCGGCGCTAAAATTCATCGGCGAAGACCCCGACAGCCATGACCCCAAGGTCATCGCCAAGGCCGAAGAGGTCTTTATGCCGGTGCGCCCCTACATCCAGAAATTCCACTCTTCGGAATACATCAACGCGCTGGCCAATGGCGATATCTGCGTCGCGGTCGGCTGGTCCGGCGACATCCTGCAGGCCCGCGACCGCGCCGCCGAGGCCGACAACGGCGTTGAAATCGCCTATAACGCACCGGTCGAAGGCGCCCAGATGTGGTTCGACCAGATGGCGATCCCGGTCGACGCCCCGAACCCCGACGGCGCCCACAAGTTTCTGAACTTCATCATGGATCCCGAAAACATGGCGGCGGCATCCAACTACGTCTACTACGCCAACGGCAACAAGGCCTCGCAAGAACACCTGGTCGAGGATGTGATCGACGACCCGGCCATCTACCCGGACGAGGCGACACTGAACAACCTGTTCACCACCACGCCCTACCCGCCGAAGGTGCAGCGTGTCGTCACCCGCCTGTGGACCAAGATCAAATCCGGTACCTGATCGCGCTTCAGCAGACCCGCGGGGCGGTTACGCCGCCCCGCACCGCTTGACACCCCGCATCGCCTGACGCGCCCGGTCATCTGGGGCGCGGTAATCCCAGACATGCTTGCGAGACATCGCAGAAGAGGCCCGGCTTGACTGCTTCCGTATTCGAACCCTGGAACGATCCTGAGGCTAAGCCCTTGATCCACTTCCAGAACGTCACCAAACGATTTGGTGAATTCACCGCCATCGACAACCTGACCATCGACATCTACGAGCGGGAATTCTACGCGCTGCTGGGCCCCTCGGGCTGCGGCAAGACCACGCTGATGCGGATGCTGGCGGGGTTTGAGACCCCGACCGAGGGCAAGATCTTCCTCGCCGGGCAGGACATCGCGCCGGTGCCACCGAACAAGCGCGCGGTGAACATGATGTTTCAGTCCTACGCGCTGTTTCCACACCTGTCGATCTGGGAAAACATCGCCTTTGGCCTCAAGCGTGAGGGCATGGCCAAGCCAGACATCCAGAACCGGGTCGAGGAAATGCTGCGGCTCACCCGGCTGGAGCAGTTTGCCCGACGCAAGCCGCATCAGATTTCCGGCGGCCAGCGGCAGCGGGTGGCGCTGGCGCGCTCGCTGGCCAAGGCACCGAAGCTGCTGCTGCTTGACGAACCGCTGGGCGCGCTGGACAAGAAGCTGCGCCAAGACACCCAGTTCGAGCTGATGGACATCCAGGAGAAGACCGGCACCACCTTCGTCATCGTGACCCACGACCAGGAAGAAGCGATGACCGTGGCCTCCCGCGTAGCGGTGATGGACCATGGCAAGATCAAGCAGGTGGCCACCCCGGACAAGATCTACGAGACACCGAATTCCGTCTATGTCGCGGATTTCATCGGCGATGTGAACCTGATCGAAGGCACCGCCAAACCCAATGGCGCAGACTCTTACACGATGGACTGGCACGACGGCCTGCCGCCTTTGAACGTGCAGTCCCCGAACGTGCTGAGCGAGGGGCAGAAATGCCATCTTGCGATCCGCCCCGAAAAGGTCGCGATCAGCGCCGAACAGCCCGCCGGCGCCGACAACGCCGTGCAGGGACGCATTCTCGACATTGCTTACCTCGGCAATATCTCCACCTACCACGTGGAGCTGCCGACCGGCGCGGTGATCAAGGCGCAGACCGCCAACACCCGCCGCATCGCCCGCCGCGCCTACACCTGGGAAGACCCTGTCTGGCTGTCCTGGACCGCCACGGCAGGTGTTCTGCTGGCTGAATGATGCGCCGTTTTTTCCTGATCGCCATCCCCTATGCCTGGCTTCTGGCGCTGTTCCTGGTGCCTTTCGCCATCGTGCTGAAAATTTCACTGTCGGATTATGCGGTGTCGATCCCGCCCTATGTGCCGCAATTCGACTGGACCGAGGGCATCGCCGCCTTCATCGCCGAACTGGATTTCGAGAACTTCATCTGGCTGACCGAAGATGACCTCTACTGGAAGGCCTATCTCAGCTCGCTGAAAATTGCGCTGATCTCGACCTTTCTGACGCTGCTGGCGGGCTATCCCATCGCCTATGGCATGGCGCGCGCCCCGGATGAGTGGCGCCCGACCCTGATGATGCTGGTGATCCTGCCGTTCTGGACCTCCTTCCTGATCCGCGTCTACGCCTGGATGGGGATCCTGTCGAACGAAGGTTTCCTGAACCAGTTCCTGATGTGGACCGGCGTGATCTCCGAGCCGCTGACCATCCTCAACACCAACACCGCCGTCTACATCGGCGTGGTCTACACCTATCTGCCCTTCATGATCCTGCCGATCTATTCGGCGCTGGAACGGCTCGACGGCTCGCTGATCGAGGCGGCCGAGGATCTGGGCTGCTCGCGGCTGACGGCCTTCTGGCTGGTCACCATTCCGCTGTCGAAGAACGGCATCATTGCCGGCAGCTTTCTGGTGTTCATCCCGGTGCTGGGTGAGTTCGTGATCCCCTCGCTCCTGGGTGGCTCTGATACGCTGATGATCGGCAAGGTGCTGTGGGAAGAATTCTTCTCCAACCGCGACTGGCCGGTGGCCTCGGCGGTGGCGGTGGTCCTGCTGCTTTTGCTCATCATTCCGATCGTGCTGTTCCAGCGCAACCAGCAGAAACAGCAGGAGGCCGAGCAATGAACCGCCTAAGCTGGTTTAACACCGTGTCGCTGACACTTGGTTTTGCCTTTCTTTATATCCCGATGGTGATCCTGGTGATCTTCAGCTTCAACGAGAGCAAGCTGGTCACCGTCTGGGCCGGGTTCTCAACCCGCTGGTACGCCGAGCTGATGCAGAACGAGGCGTTTCTGAACGCCGCCTGGGTGACCATCAAGGTGGCCGTGTTCTCCTCGACGCTGGCCACCGTGTTGGGCACCATCGCCGCCTATGTGCTGGTGCGCGGCGGACGCTTCATGGGGCGGACGCTGTTTTCCGGCATGATCTATGCCCCCCTGGTGATGCCAGAGGTGATCACCGGCCTATCGCTTCTGCTCTTGTTCATCGGCATCGGGTTGGACCGTGGCGTGCTGACCATCGTGCTGGCGCATACCACATTTTCGATGTGCTACGTCTCGGTCGTGGTGTCGTCGCGGCTGGTCAGCTTCGACCGCTCGTTGGAGGAAGCGGCGCTGGACCTTGGTTGCTCGGCCGCCGAGGCCTTTCGCCTGGTGACCCTGCCGATCATTGCGCCCGCAGTGATTTCCGGCTGGCTTTTGGCCTTCACCCTGTCGCTGGACGATCTGGTGATCGCCTCCTTTACCTCCGGCCCCGCCGCAACGACCCTGCCGATCAAGATCTTCTCGGCGGTGCGTCTTGGCGTCAGCCCCGAGATCAACGCGCTGTCGACGATCATGATCGCCGTGGTGACAGTTGGGGTCATCACCGCCTCGCTGGTGACCAAGCATCAGGTCGCCCGACAGCGGCGCGAGGAGACGGAAGCGGTGCGCAACTGATGCGCCGGATCTATTCCGACTACGCCTATGGGCCAGGCCCCCGCAGCAACTGCTGGTGGGATGACACCATCGCCGCACCGGACTGGCCGCGTTACGACGGCGGGACCAGCGCCGATGTGGCGGTGATCGGCGGCGGCTTCACCGGCCTGTCGGCGGCGTTGCACCTGGCGCAAAGAGGCGTGTCCGTCGCGGTGCTAGAGGCTGGCACGCCCGGGTGGGGCGCGTCGGGGCGAAACGGCGGTTTCTGCTGTCTGGGTGGTTCAAAACTCTCCGGCCCGGCGCTACGGCGTTTTTTCGGCCCGCAAGCCAGCGAGACCTATGAGGCCAGCGAAAGCGCGGCCATCGAACTGGTGCGTGGCCTGTTGGATACGCATGGCATCAATGCCGATACGCACTCGCACGGCGAAACCCAAATGGCCCACAGCCCGCGCGCCGCGCGACGGCTTGCAGCGCAGGCAGAGCAGCTGAGCAAGGCCGGCGAGACACCGCAGTTCGTTCGCCGCGACCAGCTGGCCGATCACGGGCTCAACGGCCAGTTTCACGCCGCCCTGACCACCCCGGAAGGTTTTGCGCTGAACCCGCGCAAATACCTCTTCGGTCTGGCGGCAGCGGCCCGGAAGGCCGGCGCGGCCCTCTACCAACGAAGCCCTGCCCGCCGTGTGGAGAAATCCGGCGACGGCTTTGGTATAGACACTGATAGGGGCATTATGCGGGCTTCTCAGGTGGTCATCGCCACCAACGGCTACTCTAGCGAGGATCTGCCCAGCTGGCTGGCAGGCCGCTACATGCCCGCACAATCCACCGTCATGGTGACCCGCCCGCTGACCGATGCAGAGCTGCAAGCGCAGGGCTGGTTCTCTGACCAGATGGCCTATGACACGCGCAACCTGCTGCATTACTTTCGGCTGATGCCGGACCGGCGGTTCTTGTTCGGCATGCGCGGCGGCTTGCTGGCCTCCCCCCGTGCAGAGGCCGGGATCCGGCGCAAATTGCGGTGTAACTTCGAGGCGATGTTCCCCGCCTGGCGCGACGTGGAAGCCACGCATTGCTGGTCCGGCATGGTCTGCCTGTCGCGCAACCTGGTCCCTTTCATCGGGCCGCTGCCGGGCCAAGCGGGCCTGTTTGCGGGCCTGTGCTATCATGGCAACGGGGTGGCGATGGGCAGCTATGCGGGGCGGCTGCTCAGCGATCTGGTGCAGGGGCGACAGCCCGACTTGCCGTATTCGGCAGCGGTGCAAAAGATGCCGCGCTTCCCCTTCGGTCGGGCGCGGCGGGTTCTGATGCCCCCCGCCTATGCGGCCCTCGGGCTGATGGACTGAAGCGCCGCGCGCTCCAGCTCCAGGGCCTGCCGGTCGGCCGCACTGCCCTGCTCCATCCGCCACAGGCAATAGGCCGCCATGCGCCAGTGATACCAAGGGCGCAGGGACAGATAGCGGCCAACGATACGCGGATCGGGATAGGCGCGCAAAAAGATGTCCTCCTCGGACCGGCTCAGCGGTGCACCGCGGTACGTCAGCTGCATGGCAGGTGACAGGAACAGTGCCAGATCTTCCGCCGGGTCGCCGATTTGGGGACACTGCCAGTCAATCAGCGTCAGGGTGCCGTGATGCGCCAGCAAGTTGCCCGGCACCGGATCGCCATGGATCAGCACCGGCTTCGACAGCGGCGGAACCCGACCCAGCGGCCGCAAATCCGCCAACTCATCGCGTCCCCTGCAATGTCGCAGAATGTCGGCGACCTGCGCCTCCAGGGCCAGGCTACCATTCACGCCCTGCGGCAAACCCGCAGGCGGTGCGCAATCATGCAGACGTCCCAGAACCTGCGCCACATGACCGGGATCTTCGCGCCAGGGCTGGCCATTGATATGCGCATAGCTCAGCCATTGATGCCCCTCGAACGAACCGGCCTGTATCAACGGCGGCACCATGCCGGTACCGGACAGCGCCGCCAGCACCGCATGTTCCCGTGCCGGATCATTGGCGAACAAGGGGTTTTCCCGGCGGTCGGCGTAGAGCTTGATCACCACTGCCCCGGCGCGCCAGACGTGGTTCGACCGGCCGCCTTCGAGACGTCGCGGCGCCGGAACATGCAGCCCCAGCGCGGCGAGATGCGCGAAAAAACGGGCTTCGAAATCTGCGGAAAGGGGTTGCAGGGCGGTCTCCGGTGTCTGACCGCCCCGTTCTAAACCGATTTACCGGCAGCGCCTACCACCCAATCAGGATCCAGGATCGCGCAGCGCGCTGACCGACGACGCCTGGACCACCGAGCCACCCTCAGTGATCAGGCCGACCTCGCCACCCTGCATCCGGGTTTCGTTCACCTTGAAATAAATCTCGGCGTATTCCTGCAACAGCACGTCATCACCTTTGAGGCTTTCCACCATAAAGGCGTACTCTCCGGCTTCCAGCAGGTTCCCGTCATCATCCATGCCGTTCCATTCATAGGGTTCGGCGGAAACTGGGAGGGTGACGCGCTGGACTTCCTGGCCGTTTTTGTCCTGCACAACCAGCGACACGCTGTCCGCCGCCGCTGCGGGGTTGGGCGCAATCGTGATGGCGCTGCTGCCATCAAAATATCCGGGCGCCACCGCCCGCGCCTCCATCCCGACCCAGCCCGACAAGGCGGCCATATTGGCCAAGCCCAGCTGGGACTGAAGCCCCTCCAGCAGGGTGTTGCTCTTGGTTTGCTGTTCCACCATGGAAAACTGCGCCAGCTGCGCGGCATACTCGGTGGAATCCAGCGGCTCCAACGGATCCTGATTCGTCGCCTGCGCCGTCAGCATCTTCACGAACGTCTCAAAGTCTGACGACAGACCAGAGGTTTTCGCAGAAGCGGACGAAGACGTCTGCGTCTGTTGCAGCGGATTGGCGTTTACGGAAGTAACTGCTGTTGTCATGTTCTCAGACCCTCATGTCCAGCCCGGCGGCGCCAAGCTGCAAATTTTGCGTGTTGGCGTTGGCGTTCGCGGTGACGTCATTCTGAGACGATTCGCCCATGCCCCGAGACGCTGAGTCCGACCCCTGTCCGGACCCGCTGCCGCTCTGGCCTCCATCCGCCTCGCCGCCGCTGAACTCGAAAGAGATGTCCTCATATCCCATGCGACGGAATTCTTCTGCCAACTCGTTGATATGGCGGCGCATCAGATCACCCGTTTCCGGGCGTTCAGTATGGATGATCATCGTGATACCCGTTTCGCTGGCGGCAACGCGCATCTTCACTTGGCCCAGCTCCTGCGGATTCAGTGAGATTTCGACCTTTTGCTCACCCTTGGCAGCAAAAGCCTCGGCCATCTGGGCGGCGATCATGCGCGGCGTTTCCGGCCTGTGACTGGCCCCTGATCCAATCACAGCCTCGGTCAGCATCTGCGACAGCCCCGGCATCTCGTTGAAACGATCGAGCGGAGTGTCCAGAAGGTCCCGCACCTCCCCGTCCATCAGGCCATTGGCCAGCATCGCCTGAGACATGACGGGCGAAGCCTGCACGGCCGGGGACGCCATGATCGCAGCCCCAGCGCGCACTGCATTGGCCCGAGCGTTGGTTTCAGCCGCGCGGATGGACTGCATTGCACTATCCAGATCCGCAGCCGCTTCATCTATGGCATCAAGGGCCGCAGCCGCTTCCACTTTTTGCGTCGAGGCACCGGGTCGGTTCTCCACCGAGGGCTGGCGCATCAGGGCCGCCTGCGCGGTCGCCATTGTGTTGGTTTTTGTCTGTTGTACAAAGCCCGTGACCGGCTCCTGCGCGACCTCGGCCACCGACGTCTCACGCGCAATGGCCGCTTCCGCGGTCGCACCACCGGCGATGGCACTCGCCAACGGCCGCCCTTGTGTGCTCAGTCCGGCTTGGGTGAATTGCGCTGGCGTCATGACCTGGGCGCTGGTGTTGTGCCGCGTGGGTTCTGGCGCGCCGTCCAAACTGGGCCTCGCTCTCAGCGTGTCCGCATCCGCCGCCGGGGTCTGCCTGCCGGTCATATCGGGTTCAACCCCAGCCATACGGGCGGGTTGAGTGCGCCGTGCGATCGCTGCATCGGCCTGCTGCCCGGCCTCAGACCGGGATCCGATGGTCTGCGATGTACTCTTTGCAGACGCTGCGTCCGATTCGCCGACCGGGGAGGTTTCCCCAGCAAGGCGCGGTTCGCCCGCGGCCTGCGCGACCTTGGCCGCATCGGCGCGCTCTGGCGCAACCGCCGCGGCGTGTTGCGCGGAAAGTGCTGCTGTCCGTTCGCCCACAGGCGCGCGTGTTGTCTCGCGCCCACCAGCTTGCGCCGTGACCTGGGAGCCGGTGGCGTCAGGCGAACTGGCGGAAACAGGGGAAGCAACCGCCCTGTCCGTAGACTTAGGGGTAATAGCAGAGGCCGCGCTCACTGCGGCAGTCAGACCAGTCATCGGCGCCCGTTGCGCCAGGCCATCAGACTGATCCGGTTTCATAAGGCCAAACATCGCAGAACCGGACATGTCGGTGTCACGACGTGCAACGTGCCTGTGTTCACCGGTGACCGGGTAACCTGCTCCCTCTGCCACATCCGGTGCAGCGGGCGTGTCGGCAACGTCTGCCTGGTCCGCTGCCACTGGCTGACCAGTTTTTCCGGGCTCACCCTCGGTAACGATATCAGAGGTTTCCTTGCCAGCGGCGGTTTGGGCGGCCTTGTCGCCCTGCACCGTGACCGCCGCACCCGATTTCGCAGGGGAAGGAGAATCAGCCATCTCAGCCTGCCCTTCGGCATCGCCAGATGTCACGTCTCCCTGTCCTGCCCCATCGGACAATACATCTTGGAACGTCTTACTTTTAATAGGTTTTTCAACTTCACTTACGGAAGGCGATCGCGCTTTTCCGATTGGGCCTGCTTCCGGGCCAAGGACTGAATTCATCATCATGATCGGCTTCCAGATATTCTATCTCGACCCGGTCAACTTACTTCAAAGCGGTTACGGCAATTTTAACCGGTTCCGCCGCAAACTGTAAAAACTCGATGAAATTCGATGAACAACCGGAGAACCGGCCATGTCAGACCCTCTGACCACCCATATACAAACTGCGCATTCGTATACCCCTGTGCGCAAGCCCCCCGCCGACCCGCTGCGCGAAGCCGCGGTGGAACTGGAGGCATCGTTTCTCGCGCAAATGCTCAAATCCGCAGGTCTTGGCGAATCACGCGAGGGCTTTGGCGGAGGCGCGGGCGAAGATCAGTTTTCCAGCTTTCTCGTCCGCGAACAGGCCAACCAGATCGCCAGATCCGGCGGCATCGGACTGGCGGAATCCCTATACCACGCATTGAAGGAGACCCAAGGTGACTAACTCCGAAGCTCAAAAGCTCATTGATGAACTGGATCAGATCCTGGACCGCGAACGCGCGGCGTTGATGAAGGGGGATCTCGGCAAGCTGGAAGATTTTCTGGCGAAGAAAGAAAAGATCATCGCCAAGCTGAACTCCATGTCGGACCTGGAACGGGACGCGCTGGAAAAGGTCCAGACCAAGGTAACCCGCAATCAGGATCTGCTGGACAGTGCAATGGAGGGCATCCGCTCCGTGGCCACACGCATGGGTGAGCTGCGCCGGATCCGCAAAGGCCTGGACGTCTATGACCAGACCGGACGCCGCGCCCGCTACGGCACCCGCAACATGGGAAAACTGGAGAAGAAGGCCTGAATGCAATTTGGAGAAAATTCTACGGAAGCAAATCTCCGCATTAGCACTCCTTTAGCAACTGATGGGCCAATGTCTCCTTGCACCTGATGATGGGTGGCGCGGAAGCCGGACGGCGGAACGCACAGTCAGAAAGACGTCACAAAACGCCCCTTAGGGGCACAGAAAAATAGGGGCCAAAGCGCTCCACAGCTAAAGGAAAAAGCTATGACCAGCATTCTGACCAACAACGGCGCAATGGTTGCTCTGCAGACCCTGAAGTCCGTGAACAACAACCTGGAAGACACCCAGAACCAGATCTCGACCGGTAAAGAGGTTGGCACCGCAAAAGACAACTCCGCTGTCTGGGCAATCTCCAAATCCATGGAATCCGACATCCAGGCATACGAAGCCGTGTCCGATTCTTTGGACTTTGGTGAAGCCACCGTTGCTGTTGCGTCCTCCGGCATGGAGCAGATCGTCGACACCCTGAAAGAAATGCGTGAGCTGGCGGTTGCCGGTGTTTCGCAAAACGTCGACCACGCCAAGATCGAAGCTGACCTGGCCAAGAAGCGCGAGCAGATCGACTCGATCATCTCCTCCGCTTCGTTCAACGGCGCCAACCTGCTGGACGACACCGTCACCGCGCAATTGGATGTTCTGGGCGGCCTGGAAGCCGGCACCGACAACATTGTCATCACCGGGATCGACAGCGCTACCAACCTGAGCACCGGCGGCATGACCACGCTGACCGCCGCCACCGCCGAGACCGTGATGGGCGAAATCGAAACAATGCTGGCGTTCGCAATCGACAGCGCCGCGCAACTGGGTGCTGACAGCAACCGTCTGAGCGACCAGAACGATTTCGTGTCGAAACTGAACGACTCGCTGAAGTCCGGTGTCAGCTCCATGTCCGACACCAACATGGAAGAAGCGTCGGCGCGACTGAAGGCATTGCAGACCCAGCAGCAGCTGGCGGTGCAGTCGCTCTCTATCGCGAACCAGGCGCCTTCGACCCTGCAGCAGCTGTTCCGCTAACAGCTCCAACCGGGGCGCTAATGGCGCCCCGGTCTTCCCCTCTCAGAGAATCTGAAGAATAATACGTTAGGAAAACACGTGAATGCCCTTCTGAAGGCGAAGAGTGCCTATTCGGCGGCAAAGGCCCCGACCCGGACAGCAAAGAATTTCGAATACGAAGTGATCGCCCGCATCACGCGCCGCATGATCACCTCTGCCCAACAAGGCAGCGATGGGTTCCAGGATCTGGTCGCCGCCCTGAACGACAACCGCAAACTTTGGTCCATTTTCACAGTCGATCTTGCCTCCAAGGGAAACCCCTACCCGGATGAGCTGAAGCTGAGCCTCTTAGAACTGGCGGAATTCACGAGACAACACACCAGCAAAGTGCTGCAACGCAAGGCGAACGTTCGTCCGCTGGTGGAAATCAATACGGCCATCATGCGTGGCCTCCGCAGCGGAGCAACCTGAATATGAGCGGACTTGTCCTGAAACTTGCCCCCAAGGAGCGTGTCCTTGTGAACGGCGCGGTGATTGAAAACGGCGACCGCCGCAGCCGCCTGTCGATTGTCACCCCGGACGCCAACATCCTGCGTCTGCGCGATGCGATCCACCCCGAAGAGGCCAATACCCCGGTGCGCCGGGTGTGCTATGCGGCCCAGCTGATCCTGACCGGTGACGTCGACCCCGAAGAGGAGCGCCTGCCGATGCTGCGCCGGATCGAGGAACTGAGCCAGGTCTTTACCGACCCCGACAGCCGTGCATCTCTGGCCGAGGCAACCGAAGCGCTTATTGGCGACAACCATTATCGCTGCCTGAAGGCACTGCGCACCCTGTTGGCGCGCGAAGACCGACTGTTCGCGGTCCGCCCCGCCTGACGCGCACCCCGGCCGCAGCTGAGGCTGCGGCACGGGCGTCCCCAGCGCCGGTTTTACGTCCCTGAATGAAAAGGGCTCCCAGTTCACACCGGGAGCCTTTTTGCTGTCTGATGGGGGGCTGCGCCCGTCTCGCCGCGGGCCTTTGCCTCAGCGACCCGCCTTGGCGCGGCGCAAGAGCAACAGCAAGCGGTTGAAGCTGCTGGTGATCCCGTCCGGATCTTCGCGGCCGAAAAACGCGTCCAGCTCCGGCCACAGCTTGACCGCCTGATCCAGCACCGCGTCGTTGCCCTCGGCATAGAGACCGGCCCGGATCATCACCTCAGATTGTTCATACGCGCCCAGAAACTTGCGCACGTCCTGTATTGTGGCGTTCTCCTCCGCCGTCGCCGCGGCTGGCAGGCTGCGCGAAACCGAACGCGAGACATCAATGGCCGGAAAGCGGCCACGCTCGGCGATTTCACGGTTCAGCACGATATGGCCATCGAGCACCCCGCGCAGGATGTCCGCGATCGGCTCATCCATGTCGGACCCTGCCACCAGCACGCTGAACACTGCCGTGATGTCACCCTGCTTCGCACTGCCTGGCCCGGCGCGTTCGCACAGGCCGGTAATCAGCGGCGTCACCGAGGGCGGATAGCCGCGCAGGGCTGGCGCCTCACCGGAGGCGGCGGAAATCTCGCGGTGGGCCTCGGCAAAGCGGGTGACGCTGTCGGCCAGGAACAGCACATGTTTGCCCTGATCCCGGAAATGTTCTGCCACGGTCATGGCTGACCAGGCGCAGCGTCGGCGCACCAGTGCGGACTGGTCGGATGTGGCTGCCACAACAATTGCGCGGCTCATGCCCTCCGGGCCCAGCACGTCCTCGACAAAGTGATTCACTTCGCGGCCCCGTTCGCCGACCAGCGCCATCACCACGACATCCGCGTCCATGCTCTTGGCCAACTTGGCCAGCAGCGAGGATTTACCGACGCCGGAACCTGCAAAAAGGCCGACTCGCTGCCCCCGGACGATCGGGAGAATCGTATTCAGGACGGCCTGCCCGGTGGCCAGGCGCTCTCCCAAGGGGCGCCGCTCGGCGGCTTTGGGCGGCGCGGCCATCAGGTCCCGCGGGGCCGCGCCGGGCAGCAGCGGTCGCCCGTCCAGCGGCTCGCCGAAGGGGTCGATGACCCGACCGATCCAGTGGTCGCTGGGTGCAAAATCTGGGGAGGGGCGCAAAAGAACCGGATCTCCGATCGCCACGCGATCTGGCGCACGATCTGGTAACATGCTGATTTTTCTACCGCTAATTTTCAGAACTTCGCCGTGAAGCTCATCACCGGGGCCGCGGCGCAGGATCAGCCTGTCCCCGATTCGCGCCACCGATGCCAGGCCGGAGATTTCAATCTCTCCACCGGAGATTCCGGCGACCCTGCCCATCTGGGTGGTCAGCCGCTTGCCAGCAATCTGACGGGTCAGTGCATTCAGCTCTGCTTTCATCGCGGCAGTCTCCATTCCTGTCCTGAAAACAATTTCTAAAGGAATCGGGGTTAAGCCTTGATTGAAATCGATCAAGGGAGAAACCCTGGTGTTCACAGAATTGAACGTATTCAAAATTGCCTACTCCATGGCAACCCATGCCGGCACCCGCCAGGCACTGGTGTCGCAGAATATCGCCAATGCCGACACGCCTGGCTACCACGCCAAGGACATCAAGCCCTTCACGGAAGTCTTTGCCACGGGCGAACGCCCCGGCAACATGGTCGCAACCCGCAGCAGCCATCTGAACGGCTCGGCAGGTAGCGGCATGGATTGGGCGATCACCAGTTCCGACGCCGGCAGTGACCCCAACGACAACTCGGTCTCGGTTGAAACCGAGATGCTGAAAGGTGTCGAGGTGGCCCGCCAGCACAAGCGCGCCATGGCGATTTACAAGTCTTCCATGAACATCCTGCGCGCCAGCCTGGGCAAGTCCTGAGGAGGATCTGATCGATGAGTGAATTTTCCCGCGCTCTTTCCGTTACGGCCAGCGGCCTCAAGGCACAGGCTGCACGTCTGCGCCACGTGTCGGAAAACATTTCCAACGCCGACACGCCCGGCTACCGCCGCAAGACGGTTCCGTTCGAATCGGTTCGCGAATTGCAGACCAACGTGGAACACGTGCGGACAGGCCGTGTCTCCCTGGATCGCAGCGATCTGGATAAAATCTACGATCCCTCGCATCCGCTGGCCAATGAAAGCGGCCATTACGAGGGCTCCAATGTCGATCTGATGATCGAGATTGCCGACGCCCGCGAAGCACAGCGCAGCTATGAGGCGAACCTGAAGATGTTTGAGCAAACCCGCTCCATGTCCGCCTCTCTCATGGACCTTTTGAGACGTTAACCCCCCCCCGAGCCAATTGGAGATCCAGAATGGATATTCGCAGTCTTTCCGCCGCCACCGGCTATGCCGCGGCCCGTCCCGCCACCAAGGTCGACCCTGACTACACCGGCAACAGCGCCGGTGCCCAGCTCAAGCAGAGCTTTCAGGATTTCGCCACCACCCTGCAGCAAAGCGAGCAAGTCTCGGTACAGGCGATGACCTCGCAGGCGGATCCGCATGCTCTGGTGCAGGCGCTGGCGCAGACCGAACTGGCAGTCGAGACCGCGGTAACCGTGCGCAACAAGGTGGTCGAGGCCTACCAGGAAATCCTGAGAATGCCGGTCTGAGCCATGATGAGCGAGAGCCTGTTCTACGACACGCTGCGTCAGGCCCTGTGGGCCGCCGTCACCATGTCGACGCCGATCCTGCTGGTGGCCCTGATCGTGGGTCTGGTCATCGGCCTGTTTCAGGCGCTGACCTCGGTGCAGGAGATGACGCTGACGTTCGTGCCGAAACTGACCGCGATTCTGGTCGTCTTCTGGATGACCATGGGGTTCATGACCCAAACTCTGGTCGCCTTTTTTGACGGTCACGTCGTTCCGATGATTGCTGGAGGTCTGTAATGGAAACCACAGGTTACGCCACGCTGTCTCGCCAGTCCGGCCTGATGCGCGAAATGCGGGTGATCGCAAACAACATCGCCAACTCCGCCACCACTGGCTACCGCCAGGAGGGGCTGATCTTCTCTGAGTTCGTGAAGACCTCGCCGGGCGAGGAGTCGCTGTCGATGTCGCGGGCCAATATCTTCAACACCTCCATGGAGCAGGGTCAGCTGACCCAGACCGGCGGCGATTTCGACTTTGCAATCGAGGGCGACGGCTTCTTCATGGTGGAAACCCCGCAGGGCGAGCGGCTGACCCGCTCGGGCGCCTTTTCCGCCAATGCGGCAGGCGATCTGGTCACCATGGATGGCCACCGGGTGCTGGATGCAGGCCGCGCGCCGGTCTTCGTGCCGCCGGATGCGGGCAAGATCGAGGTTGGCTCAGATGGCTCGCTCAGCGCCAATGGTCGCCTTTTGGGCCAGCTGGGCCTGTTCCAGCCGGTCGAGCAGCACACGCTGGTGCGTGAAGACGGCGTGATGTTCCGCGTCGAAGGCGACATTGAAGAAAACTTCGACTCGAAGGTGCTGCAAGGCTTCCTCGAAGGCTCGAACGTGAACGCGATTTCAGAAGTGTCGCGCATGATCGAAGTCCAGCGGGCCTATGAAATGGGCCAGAGCTTTTTGCAGGCGGAAGATGAACGCGTCCGCAATGCCATCAAAAACCTGATCAAGACCTAGGAGAATCCAGATGCGCGCCTTGAAGATCGCAGCAACCGGCATGAGCGCCCAGCAACTGCGGGTGGAGACCATCTCCAACAACCTCGCCAACATGAACACCACCGCCTACAACGCTCGGCGGGCCGAGTTCGCCGACCTGCATTACCAGCAGGTGTCGCGGGCAGGCTCGGTGAATGCCTCGGACGGCACCGTGCTGCCAACCGGCGTTCAGGTCGGTCTGGGCGTACGCCCGGCAGCCGTCTCCGTGCACCTGTCTCAGGGGGCCCTGCAACAGACCAACAACGATCTGGATATTGCCATTGATGGCAACGGTTATCTGGAAGTCACCCTGCCGTCGGGTCAGGCGGCCTATACCCGCGATGGCTCGCTGAAACGCTCTGCCGAAGGGCTGATCGTCACCTCGGACGGGTTCCCGGTCTCCCCCGAGGTGACCATTCCCGACGATGCAAAAAGCATTTCGATCAACGCCGAGGGGGAGGTTTACGGCTATTTCGATGAAACCTCCGCAGGCCAGCTGCTGGGTCAGTTCACCCTCGCCGGCTTTACCAACCCCAAGGGGCTGGAAGCGATCGGCAGCAACCTGTTCACCGAGACCGAGGCCTCTGGCCCGGCAGCCGTGGCCACCGCGGGTGAGGACGGGCTCGGCACCCTGCGCCAGGGCTACCTCGAGGCCAGCTCGGTGGATGCGGTGCGCGAAG
The DNA here is from genome assembly GCF_056033425.1 of Leisingera sp. SA32. NCBI lineage: Bacteria > Pseudomonadati > Pseudomonadota > Alphaproteobacteria > Rhodobacterales > Roseobacteraceae > Leisingera > Leisingera sp. SA32. The sequence continues at coordinate 139,456 of NZ_JBVYHB010000001.1, forward strand.
TGACAGAGCTGATCGCGGCGCAGCGCGGTTATGAAATGAACGCCAAGGTCATCTCGGCAGTCGACCAGATGATGAGCGCAACCACGCAGGTCCGCTGATGAAACAGATCTTCGCCCTCCTGATCGCCGGCGCCTTTTGCGCGCCCCCTGCCCTGGCGGACTATCTTGTCCCGCTGCGCACGATCCGCGCCAAGGACATCGTCAACCCCGAGGATCTGGCGTTGAAGAAGGGCGAGATCATGGGCGCGCTGAGCAACCCCTCCGAGGTCATCGGCATGGAAGCGCGCGTCGCGCTTTATGCCGGTCGGCCGCTGCGGCCCGGCGACATCGGGCCCCCCGCTATCATTGAACGCAACGACCTGGTGACCCTGACATTTCGTCAGGGCAGCCTGACCATCGCCGCCGAAGGCCGCTCGCTTGGCCGCGGCTCCGTCGGCGAAGCTGTCCGGGTCATGAACCTTTCTTCCCGCACCACCGTCACCGGCCGGGTGAAACAAGACGGCTCCGTAGAGGTAAACTGATGACCATGAAATTCTCCCCCGTCAAACCGCTGCTTCTTGGGCTGGTCGTACTCGGCGCCTGTGGCCGCATGGACCATTTGGGCAAGGCACCCTCCTTCACCCCGGCCAACGAATCGAACGAGCATGTTGCGATGCTGTATCAAGGGCTGCCCACCGACACCCAAACACGGCGTTCTGTCGATGGTGCCTCGTTGTGGAGCGGCGGACAGCAGTCGCTGCTGGGCGATCGACGCGCGATCAAACGCGGCGACATCATGACCGTGGTCATCGAAATCGATGAAGAGGCCGAAATCTCCAACGATACCCAGCGCTCGCGCTCCGGTTCCGAAAGCCTGAACATGCCGCAACTTCTGGGCCTGCCCCAGCGCCTGGACGAGAAACTGCCCACCGGCGCCTCCTCCGCGGATGCGGTGGAGCTGGGAAGCTCCAGCTCCTCGGGTGGCAAGGGGTCGGTCAAGCGCAGCGAGAAACTGGAGCTGCGGGTTGCGGCAACCGTTGTCGATGTGCTGCCAAACGGGGTTCTGGCGATCAGCGGCACCCAGGAACTGCGGGTAAACTTCGAACTGCGCGAGCTGTTGGTGACCGGCTATGTCCGGCCCCAGGACATCAGCCGCCAGAACGAGATCACCTATGACAAGATTGCTCAGGCACGGGTTTCCTATGGTGGCCGCGGCCAGATCACCGACGTACAGCAGCCGCGCTACGGCCAGCAGCTGCTCGACGTCGTCCTGCCGTTCTGAGGTTTGTCATGTTGTCCAAACTTTTACCTGTCATCCTTCTGATCCTCGGAACCGGGGGCGGTATTGGCGCCGGCATCATGCTGGCGCCTGCCCCGGACCCGGTCGAGGGTGCCGACGCGAGCAAAGCCGCCGCGCCCAAACCCAAAGCTGAAGAACCCGAGGAAATCAGCGAGGAGAACCAGCGCGAGTACATCAAGATCAGCAACCAGTTCGTGGTGCCTGTGGTCGAGCGCGACAGCCTCACCTCCCTGGTGGTGATGTCGCTGAGCCTGGAAGCCAAGAAAGGCACCTCAGAGAAAGTTCACGCCTATGAGCCCAAGCTGCGTGACGTCTTCCTTCAGGTTCTGTTCGATCACGCCAACATGGGCGGGTTTCGCGGTGCCTTTACCCGCTCCGACGTGTTGGAGCCTTTGCGGACGGCCCTGCGCGAAGCGGCCCAGAAACATCTCGGCGAGGACGTTTATGACGTTTTGATCATGGAGATCTCCCGCCAAGACGTCTGAGCGCGAAGCTGCCCCAAGAAAAAAGGCCGACCCGGAATGCGGTTCGGCCTTTTTCCGTTTTCCCACAAAGGTTTATTGCCCCAAGAGCTGGTCCAGAAAGGCCTTGGACTTCTCCGCCTTGTGGCGCTTGCGCTCTTCTGTTGCCATGGTTTCCACCGCATGTTTGCGGCCGAACGCCTGCCGCAGCTGGTCCATCATGCGCAACTTTTGCGCCGTGGCCTTGGCCAGGTCCTGGTTCAGCTGGCGGCGCGTCCGCGTGTGCCAACCCTGCCACAGCAGATCGGCGCCCAACGCCTTCATGGCGTGATCACCCGCGCCCTGCTCACGCGCCGACTGAACTTGCGTGTTCAGCTGCGCCAGCTGTCCGCGCAGCTGCGCCTCGCGGGCCAGAACGGGCTGCACCTTGGCGTGTTCTTTCATGTATTGCGCGGCGGTGACTGCCGCCATCTGATCCAGCATTTTCTGCTTCATGTGACTTTCCCCTTGGCGCGCTTGCGCATCTCCTCAGCAAAGCGGATGGCTGCTGCGACCGGTGCGTAATGTTCTTCCTGGACTTCATCGCCGATCTCGATTGTCGCGTGCAGCGCCCGTGCAGTCGGCGGGTCGCTGTGGATCGGAACGCCGTTTTCACTGGCCACCCGCCGGATCGCCGCGGCCACCTCGTCGACGCCCTTGGCCACGCAGACCGGGGCGCTGCCCTTGTCGCGGCTCCATTTCAACGCCACAGCGTAGTGGGTCGGGTTGACGACCACGACATCGGCCTTGGGCACATCGGCCAGCATCTGGCCCATGGCAATCTCCATGCCGCGCTGGCGCCGTTGGCTCTTGGTGTGCGGATCGCCCTCGGAATCCTTCATCTCGTCCTGGATTTCCTTGCGCGACATCATGTTCTTGCGGTGATGTTCAGCATGCTGAAAGACCGCGTCGATGATGCCGATGGACAATGCGATGATCAGGGCCATAAACAGGAACTCCAGCGACAACTGCGCCAGCATCATCACCACCGACTGCGGCCCGGTTCCGGCTGATGCGATCATCTCTGGCAGCCGATACGACAGATAGACCCCCAGGCTGATGGAATAGAGCACCAGCTTCACGAAGCTCTTGAAGAACTCAAACAGGCCGGAGCGGCCGAACTTGTTCTTGGCGTTGGAAACGATTGAGATCCGGGACAGTTTCGGTTCCAGCTTGGTGGGTGCAAAGACCATTGCGCGCTGGCCGATGATCGACAGCAGCACCAGCACGAACGGCACCAGGAACCAGGGCAGGATCGGCTTGATCGCACTGGTGGCAAAGCCACCGGAAGGGGCCGCAGCTGAGCCGTCAAAAAACAGCGGAGCCAGCCGGTCGGGCTGGTCCAGAAACGCCATCAGCGCCGTGCCGAACCCCTCCACGCTGCCGCTGCCAGCTGCGTAGAATGCCACGATAAGACCGAGATAGGCCGCAGCCACCGACAAGTCAGTGGATTTTGCCACCTCGCCTTTCTCGCGGGCCTTGCGGAGCTTCTGTTCCGTTGGCTCGAATGACTTGTCTGAGTCGTCGTCCTGACCGCTCATGGCATGCCGCCTCCCGGGTTGGCGAAGAATGTCATCAATGCCCGTGACCAAACGTCCAGGATCATCGGGCTTCCGATCATCAGAATGAACAACCCGCCAAAGGTGATGACCGGTGCGCCGACCATGGCCACCATCAACTGCGGCATCGCCCGGTTGATGACCCCCAACGCCAGGTTATAGATCACCGCAGTGATCACAAAAGGTGCCGCCAGGGTAAAGGCCAGCGAGAAGCTCTGGGAAATTCGGTACACGCCCCACTCCGCCACGCCTGCCGCAGCCGGCAACTGGCCGGCGGGAAACAGCTGATAGGAGCGGATCATCAGCTCCGCCACCCGCACATGCAGGCCCATCATGACGGCCAGCGTAACGCCCGCGATCATCAGCACCGCGCCCAGCGCGGGCATCGGCTCGGCCCCGATGCCGCCCAGAACCTGCGAAAGCGACGTGCTTTGCGCCGCCATCGTGCCCGCTGTCTGCAAGGCCAGCACGAACAGCCGCACCCCCAGACCCAACGCCAGACCGATGAGCGCCTCTGTCGCGGCAAAACGGGCGAAGCCCATCACCCCGTCAGGTTCCGCAAAGGCCGGCAAGGCCGGCGCCACGATAAAGGTGAACGCGATTGAAACCGCCAGTTTGACCCGTGTGGGCACGTACAGCTCTCCCATCGCGGGCAGCACCGACACCATCGCCGCCACCCGCAGAAAAACAATCGCCGCGTGCCAGAAACCGGCCCCCAGCAGCATGATCAGCTCCGGGGGCAAGAAGTTCAGGGTCATGCTTGCACCATGCCGACCAGCGCCGGCTGTGCCTCCAGTCCGATTTCCTCGAAGGACAGGACCGGATTGCTGATGCCGCGCGATTTCAGAATGGTGCGCAGGTAGCGACGGCGGCGGGTAGAGGTGACCACCGCAGCAAAGACACCCTGATCGGTGATCCCCGACAGTTTTTCGGTCAGCCCGTCTGCCAACCGGTTGAACAGATCCGGCGGCAGCGCGATGTCCAGCCCGGCGCCATGGCCATCCACCTGGTAGGTCGAGAACTTGTCCTCCCATTCCGGTGCCAGCTGCACCAGCGGGATGCTGCCGTCCTCGCGCTTCATCTCCGCCACCAGCTGGAAGCCCAGCCGCTGACGCACATGTTCGCAGATCAACTCCGGCTGCGTCACATGCTGGCGTGCCTCGGCGATGGCCTCCAGGATCAGCGGCATGTTGCGGATCGAGACCCGTTCCTCCAGCAGCAGACGCAGCACCGCATGCAACGTGTCCATCGGCACCTTTTCCGGCACCAGCGCATCCAGCAGCTTGCGGTTGGCCTCTGCCCGGTAGGTGTCGGACAGCTGGGTCATCTCGTCCAGCAGGCGGCGCAGCGATTTCAGGGTCAGCAGACGACCGAAGTTCTGCTTGATGATCTCCAGCAGGTGGGTCGCCAGGATTTCCGGCGGGCTGACCACCGTGGCGCCGGACAACGCCGCCTGTTCCTGCGCCTTGGCCGGGATCCAGCGGGCCGGTGCCCCATAGACCGGTTCGGTCACATCGGTGCCAGCCGGCAAGGAGTCATGATCGTCGGGCATCAGCGCCAGAACCATGTCGGGGTGCAGGAAGCCGCGCACCTGCTCTACCCCCTGCACCTTGATGACATAGGTGCCCTTTTCCAGATCATGCTGGTCGGTGAGGCGGATCTCCGGCAGGATCAAACCAAAGGAAGTTGCCACATGCGAGCGCATGTTGGCGATGCGCGCATCCAGACCGGTACCTGCATCCAGAACCATGCTGACCAGGTCCGGCGCGAATTCCAGGTGCAGGTCATCCAGATCAAGGATGTCACCCAGGGGCCGCGTCGTTGTCGGATCGGAGGCTTCCTCGATCTTCTCCTCAATCTCGGCTTCCGCATCATCCTGCTTTTTCTTGGCCATTCTGAATGCCGCGTACCCCAGCACGCTCCCGCCCAGAACAAAGGGCAGAAATGGCAGGCCCGGCACCAGCCCAAAGAGCACCATCAGCACCGCCACGGTTGTCAGCGCCGCGGGGTGGCGGCCAAACTGTTCCAGCAGCGCGGTGTCGGTGGCCCCGGTGGCACCGCCGCGGGCCAGCAGCAGCGCCGCCGCGATCGAGATGATGACCGAGGGGATCTGCGACACGAGCCCGTCGCCAACCGTCAGGATGGCGTAGGTCTCAAAGGCAGTCCCCACCGGCATGCCATGGATCAGAACGCCCATGATCAGCCCCATCACCAGGTTCAGCAAGGTAATAAGGAGACCGGCGACCGCATCGCCCTTGACGAACTTCGACGCACCGTCGAGCGAGCCAAAGAAGGTGGTTTCCTGTTGATCGCGCTCGCGGCGTTCCTTGGCGGTCTGGTGGTCGATGGCGCCGGCCGACATGTCGGCATCAATGGCCAGCTGCTTGCCCGGCATTCCGTCGAGGGCAAAACGCGCGCCCACTTCGGCCATCCGCGCCGCACCTTTGGTGATCACCATGAAATTGACGATCAGCAGCACCCCAAACACCACAAGGCCCAGGAACACGCTGCCGCCCATCACGAATTGGGCAAAGCCTTCGATCACATTGCCGGCGGCGTCGGTGCCGGAGTGGCCCTGGCCGATGATCAGCTTGGTCGAGGAAATGTTCAGCGACAGCCGCAACATCAGCGAGGCCAGCAGGATCGTCGGAAAGGACGAGAAATCCAGCGGCCGTTCGATGAACAGGGTGATGGTGAAGATCAGGATGGCCAGCGCAAAAGAGGCCGCCAGCCCCACATCCAGCACCCAGGCAGGCATTGGAAGGATCATCATCACGATGATCGCCATCAAGGCCAATGCCAGCAGCACCGTGGGACTGAACAGTTGTTCTGTAGACAGCTTAGGCAAAGCACTGCCCCCGCTGGTTCTCTGTCGCGGCCACATTCGGCAGCCCTGGTGCGATTCTCTGCGAAGCTGCACCGGTGCAAACATTGGCCTGCGCGCGCGGCTCAGCGCCCGCTACACACAGATTCGGCCCATGCAGGCCTTGTTTTGAATAGTTTTCCGGCATTCTGCCCATTCCAAATCAGGATTCACCCGATCTTCAGATTACCGACAGGCCGTTGACAAAGTGTTATCACAACGATTGCAGGCCGCCCTTGCGGTGGCGGCCTGCGGGATAAGATTGCGGGTGAGACGGATCAGTTTACTTCGGCCGCGCCCTGCCCGGCGCCGACCTTTCGCAGCAAGTCGGTTATGCCGCCGCGTGTGCCTTCGCTGCTTTCCACCAGCGCCCGCGCATGGGCCAGCGGCGACAGCCCCTCCGGATCGCGTGCCGTCTCGCTGATCTGGGAGGTCACAGTGGCAACCGCCTCGAACTGCGCCTCGCCCCCGGTTCCCATCGCCTCGATCGCGTCCAGATCTTCAGAATGCCAGAACCCGCGCGCTGCTGCATTGGCATCGTTCTCGGCCAGCAAGTATTCTCCGGCCCGGCCGTATTCCCCATTGCGCCACAGCGCTTCGGCGCGCAGACGGTTGGCCTCTGGTCCTTCCAGGCCCATCAGCTCCACCAAGGCACGGTGGGGTTTGCCCAGCTCCAGCGCCGCTTCCGCCATCATCAGGCGGCGGCGCTCGTCCTCCGGCTCCAGTGCCAGCTTGTTCAACATCGACTGCGCCTGTTCGGCGAAGCCGAGATCCAACAGTCGGCGGGACACATCTGCGGCAAAAGGTGCCGCCTCAGCAGCCGGAGCCTGATTGGCGTACACCAGCGCATATTGCAAGAAAGTCACATCGTCGGCGCGTTCAGTCAGCAGCAACATCAGCGGGTGTATCGCGGCCGCCCGCGCCGCCGGTCCATCCCGGTCCGACAGATCTTTCAGCTCTTCGAAGGCCTCATGGAATTGCCCCATCAGCGCAAGGGAGGAAACCAGCGCCAAACGAAGGTCCGGACCCAGTTCAGTGTCGCGGTTTTCAAGCTCGTAGGAAGCCACCAGGTCGGGCACGTCCGGCGACAACGCCTTGCGCTCCTTGACGCTCAGCGCGACCAGCTCGACCAATGCGGTCGGCGCGCTGCCAGAGCGTTCCGCCACCTCGTCGGTCAGCTCTTCGGCAACCTTATCGGTGTCGCCCTCCAGCTCGGCAATGGCGGCCTCGGCCAGGTTGATCTCTGGCACATCTTCGACCCCCGTGCGGTCAACGGCGCGCAGGATGGATTCGGCAACATGGTGGTCGCCGGTCTTTGCAAACATCTTGCTGACCCGCGGCCCCAGGTGGACGCGCAAATGCGTCGGCAGCTTCGAAAACGCCTGCTGAATGGCGTCGGAGCTGGCGTTTTTCTTGATTTCACCATCCGCCAGCGCGCCCCAGAGCGCGCTGTCGCCCTCGCAGCTTTGCTGGCCGGAGAACGGGTGATTGACAGGCAGCGATGCACCGTCGATCAGCCGGGCCATTGCAGTCAACAACTCCGCGTCGGGATCACCGCGGCCGGCCTCAGGCAGAATTGTCAGCATGGCCCGGGATTCGGCACCGAAGCCGAAGTACAGGTAAATGCGCGCCAACGCATAAACGCTGGCCGGGTTCACATCGTCAAATTCCCGCACCAGCGCACTGCGCAGCGCAGAGACCTGATCCGCAAACGGGCTGTCGTTGCCCCACCGGTGAATGGCGACCGCGCGATTCGGCAGACAGTGCATCTGCTGGTTCGCCGCCGTATCCAGCCCCGCTGTCAAACCGGTTTCCCGGTCGATCGCAGATGAAACAGCTATGTGATCCAGCGGGTTCAGCGGCCGGTCGCTGCGGCCCAGTGGGTCCAGCCCCGCAATTGCGGCATCGGGCAGCCCACCATCGCCGATCTCCAGCAACCCCTGGCGCGCGGCGCGGCCGATCTGCTGCAAGAGACGCTGCTCGGATTCGTTGACCACCGCGGCACGTTCGGTTTCCACCATGTCCAACAGGAACCCGGTGTCCGGCAGCGCGGTTTCCGTGGTTTCCACGGTGTCAGGCTCGGCCAGAGGCGCAGGTCTCGCAGCGACCTCATCCGCGCGCTGGCTGCCACGGGCCTGGGACAACATCACATCGCCCAAATCCTCAATCCGCGCCTCCGGCAGGTCCGCGGCGGCCGGTGCGGGCACGGGCGCAGGCCGGACAGTCGGTGCGGGCGCGGGCGCGCTTTGGGTCGTGGTCGCGGCAAGTTCAAGCGCCATGCGCGCATCTGTGGCCGCCGTTCCGGGAAACCGGAAGCGATAGCCCGAACCGGGCGGGGTCAGGGGCAGAACGCTGCTGCCGATCGAGACCGACGCCACGGTCGCGCCGCGCGGCACCGGTACGCCATCGTCGCGGATGTCCACCACCAGATAGCCGTTCTCCTGCACATAGGAGGTCACCTTGCAGTCACACCCCAGTTGCAGCCGCAGCGGCTGGCCGGGGCTGATCTGTCCCAGCGACTGTAGGCGGGTGCGCGGGATCATATTGAACACACGGGACGTGTCAAAGACCACCTCCGGCGCATCAATGTTTACCGTCGCGGTGGTGCCGCTTTGGGTCAGGGACCAATCCGCGCTCGCAGGCAGCCGCATGACGAGCCGGGTAAAGCCGTCATGCTCTCCCGACCGTGTCACGATGGTCTGCGCCTGGGCGCTCGCGGCCGTCAGAAGGGTGGCCGTTATGGCAAGTGCACGCCAGATCATGCTGCGTCCTGTTTCACCGATTTAAGCGCCTCTTCCAGCTCCGAGAAGCCAGGGCGGAAATGCGAGGGTGTGTTCTGGCGGCCCACTTCGATGCAGATCGCCGCCGCGTGGTTGTGCAAGTTTGCCACCAACACCTCGCGGATGAGTTGATAGAAATGCGCATCTTCTTCGACCACATTCTTCACCTTGCCGGCAAAAGGCGCGGCCAGGCAGTAGGCCAGAAAGATGCCGAGGAAGGTCCCCACGAGGGCGCCACCGATCATCTTGCCCAGAACCTCTGGCGGCTGGTCGATGGACCCCATGGTCTTGATCACGCCCAGAACCGCCGCAACGATGCCCAGTGCAGGCAGGCCGTCGGCCAGCGTTTGCAGCGCGTGGCTGCCATGCATGGCATGGTGATGGTTGGCCTCGATGCGTTTTTCCAGAACCTCCTCCACCTGATGCGGGTCGTCATAGTTCATGGAGGCGGACCGCATGGTGTCGCAGATCAGGTTGATGGCTTCCTTGTCGGCCATGATCTTGGGGTACTTGTTGAACACGGCAGAGTTTTCCGGGTCTTCGATATGCTGCTCCACCTCAACCGGGTTGGCGCGGGCGATCCGGATCAGGGCAAACAGCAGACACAGCAGATCCCTGTAGTCATCCGGCTTCCACTTGGGCCCCTTGAAGACCTTGCCGACATCCTTGAGCGTGTGCTTGATCCCACCCATGTCGTTGCTGATCAGGAAGGTGCCGACGGCAGCGCCCCCGATCATCATCATTTCAAACGGCAGCGCCTTGATGATGATCGCCAGTTTACCGCCAGCCAGAAGGTAGCCGCCAAATACCATGGCAAAGATCACCACGATGCCTACAATACCGATCATAGGTCCACTCCAAATTCCATTGGTTTTTATCAGTCTAGGCGAGTCGTCCTAAGGAAAGACTAAACCGGCGCCTGCTGTCATTCCTTGGGTACGGCACCATTGCGCCCGGCCAGGACCACGCTGATCGTATAGGCAGCTTCCGGACTCAGACCCGCCATGATGCCCGCAGCGGCCTCCGGTTGCATCCGGGCGAGAAAGCCTGCCGCGAATCCGGGATCCATTTCCTCGAACAGGGCAGCAGCGTCCTTGGGCTTCATCTGCTCATAGACCGTGGTCAGACGCGTGACATCCGCCTCGGTGGCGCCATCGGCCATCGACAGGGTTTCCCGCAGTCGTGCTTCGGCCTCTTCCAGCGCCGCCAGTTTCGTTTCGATCGCCTGATCCGCGATCTCCAGCGCCTTGGTCCGGTCCTGGATCTCCGCCTCACGCGCGGCCAGCGCGGCCTCGCGCTCCTTGAAGGCGGACAGCATGGTTTGCAGCTCCGCCGAAGAAGGCATCGATTCGCGCTGCGGCGCGCCCTTGTGGTCCACCACGTCCTCGTTGGTGTCCTGCAGGCTCGCGACCTCGCGGGCGATGGCCGGCCCTGCCTCCAGCGCCAGGCGAACCGCCGCCGAGCCCATCAGCAGAATTGCGAGCATCATCAGGGTGCCGCTGCGCCGAAACCGGCGCGGCTTTTTTGTCTTGGTCTTGCTCGCCATCACGCCACCCGATTCTGACTGCGGTTGTGGCGGACAAACATCAGGCCGGCAGGTTTTGCTTCACCCGCAGCATCCTGTTCGCCGTCCTGCGGCTTCGATTCGGCCTCATAGGCGGCCGCCATCGCGGCATCTTCCGCTGCCGGAGCAACCGGAGCAACCGGAGCCTGCGCCTGCGGGGCGGCCTCGTCGATGTCGTGCATCGACGCCATCATCAGCTCCAGACGCTGCGCCACCGTTTCGGCGCGGCCCGTCAACTGCTGCAGCGCCTTGCTGGAGCCATCGGAGATCTGCTGCGCCGATTGCAGAGATTTGTTCAGGTCATCAACCTGGGCGGACAGTACGGCAACCGCACCGCCAACGCCTTTTTCAAGGTCATTGAACCGCTTAAGCCGGCGCGACAGCACCAGGCAATAGAATCCGGCGCCCAGCGCGCCGGCCGCAAGCAGGATATCAGCAATAATGTCCATCCCGTCCTCCTAGTTCAGTACGAAATCCATAATCAGCAGATCGCGCACCCGGCCCTGGCCGGTGGCAATGTTGATCCGCCGCAGCATCTGCGCTCTCAGTTTTGGCAGAGCCATCGGATCGGTCAGATCGTCAAGCTCCAAGGCTCTCAGGTAGCTGTTCAGGACATCGACAACCCGCGGGAGGATTTTTTCGACCTCGGCCTGATGGACCAGGTCGACCTCAAGTTGCGCGCGGAACCGCAAATGCTTCAAACCACTGGCTTTGCGCAGGGTTATCACAATGGGGTCCATTTCGATAAAAGCGAGATTGGCGATATCCTCCGCCGACTCACCCGTGTCCACGCCTTCTGGCGCCTCTTCGGTCGCAGCCACCGGTTCTGGTGCTGCTTTTTGACCAAAGGGAAGAAGGCCTGACTGAACGGCGAAGAATCCTCCGCCTGCGCCTGCCAGTCCCAGCACCACCCCGATGATCAGGGGCAGTTTGCTTTTCTTGGTCGGTGCTTCTGCGTTTGTGTCTACTGCAGCGTCTGTCATGGCTATCCCTAAAACGTCGTGCAGCATCTTCATAACCTGCGAGGGACTAACCGAATGTTAAGGCCGATCCGTCAAAAGGGTTGCAGACCGGACAGAACGCCGGTGCGACGGAGGTTAATGTGCAGCAGATCAAGAATGTCTGGGCAGAAATGGATATGCGGAAGCGTCTGATTGTCGTGGGGGCCACGGTCATCATGTTTCTCAGCGTCATCGCCATGTCCCATGTGGCAAGCAAGCCAACAATGACACTGCTTTACGCCGGGCTGGAAAGCGGCACGGCCGGAGATGTGGTGCGCTCGCTGGAACAGCGCGGCACCCAATATGAAGTACGCGGCGGCTCGATCTACGTGCCGTCGGTGCAACGCGACGAACTTCGCATGACCCTGGCCAGCGAAGGCCTGCCCGCGAATGGCGGCAAAGGGTACGAACTACTTGATTCTCTTAGCGGTTTTGGGACGACATCACAGATGTTCGACGCCGCTTACTGGCGCGCCAAGGAAGGCGAACTGGCCCGCACCATCGTGGCCAGCCCGCATGTCAGCCAGGCGCGCGTGCATCTGGCCAACACCGGGTCGAATCCCTTTCAGCGCACGGTCGAACCCACCGCTTCGGTGTCGATCGTGCCGATGGGCTCTCCGATCACCCCGCCACAGGCCAACGCGATTCGCTTTCTGGTGGCCTCTGCGGTCACCGGCCTGGCTGTGGACAATGTCGCCGTCATCGACGCGAATGGCGCGCTGATCGGATCCCCCGACGCCGCCGCAGCGGCCGGTGCAGGCACAGATGACCGCTCCCAGACGATTCGGGATCGGGTGCTGCGCCTGGTCGAAGCGCGCGTCGGACAGGGCAATGCCGTGGTCGAAGTCAGCGTCGAGACCGTCACCGACACCGAATCGATCCGCGAAAAGCGCGTTGACCCCAAAAGCCGGGTTGCCGTCAGCACCGATGTCGAAGAACGCGCCGACTCGTCCACCAACCAATCCGGCGAAGTCACCGTTGCCTCCAACATTCCAGACGGTGATGCGGCCTCCGGCCAGGGGTCCAAGGCAAACACGAGCGCGACCCGTGAACGGATCAACTATGAAATCTCGGAAACCGAGAAGGAAATCGTGCGCGGCCCCGGGGCGATCAAGCGCCTGACGGTCGCGGTTCTGGTCAACGGTGCCACGGTCACCAATGACGAGGGTCAAACCGTCTTCGAACCCCGTCCCGAAGACGAACTGAACGCCATGCGCGAGCTGATCTCCGCAGCCGTCGGCTTTGATGCGGACCGCGGTGATGTCATCACGCTCAAGTCGATGGACCTGCCCGCCATCGAACCCCAGGGCGCGGTGGCAACCAGCTCCTTCATGGACAACCTCTATTTCGACGCGATGTCGCTGATCCAGATCGCAGCGCTGGCGATCGTCAGCCTGATCCTGGGGCTGTTCGTGGTCCGCCCGATCCTGTCCGGCCAGCCTTCGGCGGCGTCGGCAGCACTGGAAGGACCCGATCCGAATGCCTTGCCGGCCTTGCCCGGCATGGGCGGCGGCGGCTTCATGACACCGCCCGATATGGGGGCTGACCTGGCGCTGGATGGCGAGATTGAAAACAACGAAACCGGCCAGTTTGAACCGATGGGTGATCTGCCCGCCATGGGCACCGCTGGTGACATGATGGGCGCCGCTGGCTTCCCCGCACTGGGCGGCGGTAACAGCGGTGACCCGGTTGACCGACTGCGCAGCATGATCGGCGAGCGGCAGGAAGAAACCGTTCAGATCCTGCGCGGCTGGCTGGAAGAAAATGAGGAGCGTGCCTGATGACCATTGCGCATCTTTTGGAAAACTTTGGAATCGACACCACGGCAGAGCCTGCGCTGCCAACCGTGCCCGAAGAGCTGGCCGAGGAGCAGCGCCTGGCCTCCTTTGAGAGCGGCTACAGCGCCGGGTGGGATGATGCCGTCACCGCCAAAGACAAGGAAAGCAACCGTATCTCGACGGAGTTGGCCAGCTCGCTGGAGGATCTCAACTTCACCTATCACGAGGCGCAAAACCAGCTGCTCGAATCGCTGGACCCGATGTTCAAGGTGCTCACCAGCGCCATTCTGCCCGACGCCATGGCCGCGTCCTTTGGCCACCACATCGTTGACCAGCTGAGCGAAATGGCCAAGGGACAGACCGATCAGCCGATGCAGATCGTGGTCTCACCCGGCGAAAGCACCCCGGTGCGCAACCTGCTGCCGCAGAATTTCTCGGTACCGGTCGCGGTGAAGGAGGACAGCGTCCTCTCCGCCGGCCAGGCCTATCTGCGGGTGGGGTCCACCGAGTGCGAAATCAACTGCGATGCGCTGCTCGAATCGATCCAGGACTCGATCGAAGCCTTTACCTATCACGCAAAAGAGGACAGCCAATATGGATGACGCTGCCGATCTCAACATGAAATCCGCCGACGCCGGCAATCCCTTTGTCTCCGTTCCGGTCGAAGTCACCGTCTCGGTCGGCAAGGCCCGGCCCTTGATCCGCGATCTGGTCAGCCTCGGCGAAAATGCGGTTCTGACGCTGGACAAACGGGTCGAAGACCCGGTTGATCTTTACGTCGGGGACCGGCTGGTCGCGCGCGGCCAGCTCGAAGAACTGGAGGGCGACCAGGCAGGCCAGCTTGCAGTCCGCCTGACAGAGATTGCCGATCTGCAAAGCGGGCTGGGATGACACACACGACCTTTGTGCGGGCGGCACTGGTGGCAGCGATCCTGCTCGCCATGCCGCAGACCGCCCTGGCTCAAGAATTGAGCCTTTCGCTGGCAGACGGCGAGTCGATTTCGGCGCGTTCGATCCAGTTGATCCTTCTGATTACCGTGCTCAGCCTGGCCCCCGGCCTGCTGATCATGATCACCTGTTTCCCGTTTCTGGTGACGGTTCTGTCGATCCTGCGTCAGGGTCTGGGGCTGCAACAGGCGCCGCCCAACATGATGATGATCAGCCTGGCGCTGTTCCTGACTTACTTTGTGATGGAACCGGTGTTCACCGAGGCCTGGGAAACCGGAATAGGCCCGTTGCTGGAAGAGCGTCTGGAACCCGGCGAGGCCATCACCCGCAGCCTGGAACCTTTCCGCGGGTTCATGGCCAATCGGCTGGATCCGGACACGTTTTACGCCATTGCAGATCTGCGCCCGGCGTCCCAGGGCATTGACCCCACGGCCGAGGCACCGCTGTCAGCGCTGATTCCCAGCTTCATGCTGTCGGAAATCGCCCGCGCTTTTCAGATCGGCTTTCTGGTGTTCCTGCCCTTCCTGGTGATTGACCTGGTGGTCGCTGCGATCCTGATGTCGATGGGCATGATGATGGTGCCGCCGGCCATCGTCTCGCTGCCATTCAAACTGGCATTCTTTGTGGTTGCCGACGGCTGGAGCTTGATCGCAAGCGCCCTTGTGCGCAGCTACTACCCCTGAACCAACTGACAAGAAGCGACGGAAAACCGGGTATCCAATACCCGGTTTTTTTGTGCCCGCACGGCTGAGCGGCACAGGGGGGGGGGCGGGTGCACCAGCCCTGTGGTCCGGTTGTCCACCGCATGACTTCATGCGTGTGACCAGTCATCGCCTGCCTCGGCTTATACAAATGCCCGCCGCTGGTGGCCTTCGTGTCCGACGGCCGGTCCGGCCATTGGACAGGTGCCACTGAGGCACATTCTGCCCGGTGACGACATGCCACGCGACGCCAGAAAGCTGTACCACACGGGCGCACCACAGCGCGACTGCGGTTGCGGACCATACCCCGCCCAGGCTGTTTTACCGCTTTGAACGGTGGTGCTGCCGCACAAAAAAGCCCCGGCTGCGATATGCAGAACCGGGGCTTTTGGGTTGGCGTCAGGCAAACACTCAGCGGACGACAAACTCCGCGTGCAGCGCTCCGGCGGCCTTCAGGCTCTTGAGGATGTCGATCATGTCACGCGGCGACACGCCCAGCGCATTCAGTCCGGATACGACCTCAGACAGAGAGGTGGTTTCCGGCACTTCGGCCAGCTGGATGCCCTCTTCCTCCTCGATGGCGGCGCCGGTGCGTGGCACTACAACCGTTTCGCCATCGGCAAAGGGGTTGGGTTGCACAACCAACGGTGTTTCCTCGATCCGCAGCGTCAGGTTGCCCTGGGCCACCGCAACCCGGGAGATCCGCACGTCGCTGCCCATGACGATGGTGCCCGACCGCTGATCAACCACCACCCGCGCCTTGCGCTGCGGCTCCACCAGGATGTTTTCGATCCGCCCGACAGCATGGGCCGTCGAACGGGTGTTGGTACGCTTGATGTCGACCTCGACCGTGCCGGAATCCCGCATCATGGCCACGTCGCGACCAAACTCATTGTTGATTGCCCGCTCAATCCGACCCGCGGTGGTGAAATCCGGTTCGCGCAGCGCCAGCCGCATGGAGCTGAGCGAGGCGAGATCGAACTCGATCTCCCGTTCAACCCGCGCCCCGGAGGGAATCACACCGGCCGTCGGCACCCCTTGGGTCACTGTTGCCGCCGCGCCTTCGGCCACGGCACCACCGGCCAGGATGGTGCCCTGCGCCACGGCGTATATCTGCCCATCTGCCGCATTCAGCGGTGTCATGATCAGCGTGCCACCCAGCAGGCTCTTGGAATCGCCGATGGCTGACACGGTGACGTCGATGGTGCTGCCAACGCGGGCAAAAGGCGGCAATGTCGAGGTGACGAAGACCGCGGCCACGTTCTTGGGGCGGAACTGCTCGCCGGTCACGTTGACCCCGAGCCGTTCCAGAATGTTCGACATGATTTCCTCAGTGAAGGGCGAGTTGCGCAGCCCGTCGCCGGTGCCGTCCAGCCCCACCACCAGGCCATAGCCGACCAGGTCATTGCCCCGAACCCCGTCGAATTCGACCAGATCCTTGAGCCGGATGGTATTGGCCTGCGCCAATGCGGGCAGCAGCAGCAGGCAGCTGAGAAGAACGCGAAAAAAGACCATCATGAGATATACTTCAGCAGGGACAGCTGGGAGCTGCGCGCGGTGATCGTGTAAAGACCTTCCAATTGCGTCTGCGCTTCCTCCAGCCGGGTGTAGGTTTCATAAGGATCGGCAGACACCAGGTTGTTCTTGACGATACTCAGGCTGGTCTTGGAGGCCTCGTTTCGGGTGTTGACCGCTTCCAGCTGGCCTTCGATGAAGCCAACATCCGCCTGCAGCTTGACCAGCCGGTCTTCGCTTTCGGTCAGCTCGGTGCTGGCCTCGATGACGAGGTCGATGCGCACGTCATCACTCAGCCCCAGGGCCGGCTCGTCGGCCAGAGCGGTAATGACATAGCTTTGCAGCGTGTGCTTCAGGTTATCATCATTGGCGCGGATCCCCATGGAGACCTGCTGCCCCTCACCCACCGTGACCGGCTGCAAATCCGTGAAGGAACCGCGATACATGACGCTGTCGAACCCGGCCGGATCGGCGAACCAATCCTTGACCTCCTGAATGATGTCGGCACTGGTTGTCAGTCCCGACACCTCGGTCAGGATGCTCGCCATCAAGGTGCTCGCACCATTCAGCGGCTTCGTGTCAGTGGCGGTACCGGCAAAGATCGTGCGGCCGCCGACCTCTGAGTTGATGAGGTTGATGGCACTGGACATGCGTTGCTTGGCCTGACCGCCAAACTGCATGGCATTGTCGATATCCATCGCCGGTGACAGTCGCAGCACGTCGTTGCGCAGCGCCTGCACCTGGTGCTGCACCGTCGACAGGCTGTTCTGAGTGGCCGTTGCGAACAGCTGAACCTCGCCGTTGGCCACCATGTAGCTGTCGAGCCGGTCCAACGTGTTTTCGAGATCCGCCAGATAGGTGAAATCGCCGCCCAGCCGTTCGGTCAGATTCGCGGACTTGCCGGTAGAAAACTCGTCCGACAGAGTGGCGACGGTATTTTTCAGCTCGGTGTTGCGGCTGCGCAGGAAGAGATGCTGCGCCATGTCTCCAAAAGAATTCAAAATCATGCATCACATCCTAATCAGCGTATCCATAAGTTCATCGATCACAGAGATCATCCGCGCATTGGCAGCGTAGTATTTCTCCACCAGCATCAGGCTCTGCAGCTCCGCATCGGTATCCACGCCCAGCGCCAGCTCGGCTTGGCTCATCTCGTTGAAACTGGTGGCCGCGAATGTCGATGTGCGCGCGGCAGTCTCGTTGTCCTGCGCAAACCGAGACAGCAGGTTCGCCGTCAGTGTCGAGGCCGACATGTTTGACGTCCCCAGACCGACCGAGGAAACGCTGCGGGTTTCGGCCAAAGCATCCGTGTAGGATTGCAGCAGGCTGGAATCGCCCGGATCGCCCGTCGTGGCCGCATAGAGCCCGTCCCGGAACCGCCAGGTCTCGCCAGTGCCGCCCAGGGACACCAAATCGTTCAGCTCGATCCGGTTGGCAATGCCGACCGTATTCGCCGGATCAAAGAAGCTGCCGTCGTCCGTGAAAATCCCCGCATCTCCAGCGCCGATGGTGGCGTCCAGTGCCGGATCCTGGAAACGTTCGATCAGGTCCTTGGCCGTGGCGTCCAGATCCTCTTGCGCGTCCACAGCGGTCACGTCTCGGATCTCGAACTGCGCGGTCAGCGTCCCGCCCCGCAAGGGCCCGTCGGCGCTGGTGTCGATCGCCTTTCCGTTGACCTCCAGACCGGAAATCATGCCGTTGCCTTGGGTCATGTGCGGCATGATATCGCGAGTGCGGCTGAAGCTCAGCTCGGAGGCTTTGCCGTCCAGCAGCATGATCCCGCCGGTGGAATACAGCGACACCTGACCATTGTCCCGACGCACCACGTTGACCGGGATAATCTCGTTCACCTGGTCAATCAGCTGATCGCGCTGATCGTGCATTGACGCGACGTCCATGCCGCCGGCCTCGACCACCATGATGCGCGCGTTCAGTTTTTCTATGTCTTTCAGCGCCTGGTTGACGGTGTCCACCTGATTGCCGATCGCGCTATCCGCATTGATGCGCAGATCACGCAGGCCCTCGGCGGTGCGCGAAATCGATTCCGCCAGCGTGTTGGCCCTCACCGACAGATCGTTGAGTCGCGGTTGCGAGTCCGGTCTGGACACGACTTCAATCAGAGACGACTGGAATTCGGACATGTGTGAGGCCAGCGACATCTCATCATCGACAGTTCCCACCAGGTCGGACATGCG
Organism: Leisingera sp. SA32; assembly: GCF_056033425.1. Taxonomy (NCBI): domain Bacteria; kingdom Pseudomonadati; phylum Pseudomonadota; class Alphaproteobacteria; order Rhodobacterales; family Roseobacteraceae; genus Leisingera; species Leisingera sp. SA32. The sequence goes on from NZ_JBVYHB010000001.1 coordinate 158,138, forward strand.
CTGGAAGAAATCCGTCTGCGCCTTGGCCGCTCCGTATTCGGCCTCAGCGACGCGGCGGTTGGCCATGATGACCGGATCGGTGATGCGTTGCACATTCCCGATCCGGACACCTGATACGCCGACACCAGGGCTGTTCACGTCCAGAACCCGGCGCGAATAGCCGGGGGTGAGGGCATTGGACAGGTTCTCAGAGACCACTTGCGAGGAACGACCTGCCGCAGTCAGCCCGCTCATCGCGCTGTTAAGGGCGGAGTAAATAGACATGTTCAGCCTGCTTTCGTGAAACCGGGGTCAGGGAACATCAAGCGCGTTAGCGCTTGATGTTAGTGGTTTCCTGCAACATTTCATCGACCGTCTGGATGACCTTGGCGTTCGACGAATAGGCCCGCTGGGTCTGGATCATATTCGTCAGCTCAGTTGCCACGTCGACGGCGGATTCTTCCTGGGCATAGCTCAGGATTTCGCCGGTCGGCCCGTCGCCTGCATCCCACAGGTAGAAATCGCCAGCCTCATCGGTTGGCACATAGGTCTGGGAGTCCAGGGCAAGCATGCCATTGATGTTGGAAACATCCGCCAGCGGCACCTTGTAGATCACGCGGGTGTCGCCGGAGTCATATTTGGCAATGACTTCGCCGCTTTCATTGACTTCGGCAGAGACGAAGGACCCGACGGGTGTACCGTCTTTTTCAGTGGTGCCGGGCACAAAGTTCTCACCCAGCTGGCTCATTCCGTTCTGCTCGCCGATGACGCCGATGTTGATTTCTACCGGCCCGCCAGCCACGTTGATGGTCACCGACCCGGCCGTCGCATCGTAGGCGCCGCCGGTCGTGGTGGCCACGCTTTGCAGAGTGCCGGCCGTGGATGCGCTGTCGTCAAAGACCATCGTGTATTCACCGATCACCGCACCACCACTCGCAGAATCGGCGATTTGCATCGTCCATTCATTGCTTCCGGTTGTCGCCGGCGCGACGGCAACGGTCGGCGTGTAGGTGATCGTCAGCTCCTCGGCGCGGCCCATGCTGTCATAGTAGCGCACCACCTGCTCTTCCGGCGTGCCGGCTGCGCCGACATCGGTGGCCGAGGCCGGCAGGTTTGCGGTCAGGCTGATCTCGGTTGTCGGCTCTGCCGACAGCCGGTTCAGGTCAATCAGGATCGGCTCCAGAGAATCACTGCTGTCGCGGGCCGCATTTGTCACGCTGCCATCGGCATTGGCCGGCCACCCCATCAGCGCCAGTCCCGACTCGGTGGTCAGATAGCCGTTGGAGTCGGTCCGGAACGACCCAGTGGTGGTCAGCATCATCGATGTGTTGCCACCCGCCTCGATATCGGTGACAGAGGCCACCGGCAGCATGCCACGGCCGCGCACTGCCAGGTCAGTGGCATTGCTGGTGGTGACCAACGGTCCGCGCTCGTCGATCAGACGCACATTGGTCGTGCGCACACCACCCGCCGCATATGTTCCGCCGGAACCTGCGTTCACCATGGAATGGAAGTCGGTTTGCACCCGCTTGTACCCGCGAGTCGAGGAGTTGGCGATATTATCCGAGATGGAGGCCAACCGGCTGGCGTTGGCACTCAATCCAGAGACACCCGCGTTCAGCGACGAAGAAATGGTCATAGCGCGCCTTTCTGCTGCATCTAATCATTCTGATGCAACAGCTAGCGCATGAGCGATTAACGGGCGGCTAACAGAACCAAGATGAGTGGTCCGTCAGCCGCCATAGCCAGTGAATCCAGCCGGTTAGTCGCGCAGAAGTATGATTTCAATTCGATCGTTGCGGGCGGCCATCGGGTTCGCCACCGCCAGATCACGGTCCGCATGGCCCGTCACCCGGTCAATTCGCCGGGCCGTCAGCCCACCTGATTCGAGCAACCGACGGGTCTGATCGGCTCGCGAATGCGACAATTCCCAGACAGGACTGTTGGCCAGAACAACAGGATGCGACCGGATATGGCCGCCCACCGCGATATCGCTGCCAGTACCGCCGGCAACCCGCGCGATCATCCGCACCAGGTCGCGAAACAGTGGCGTCGGCTCGGCATTGCCGTCACCGAACAATGGCACATCCTCGGTTGCGAACAACTCGACGATCAGCCCTTCGTCCGTCACACGCGTCACGATATGGCGCGCCATCGCGATGGAGATCATGCTCTCGCCGCCGCGCCCCGACAATTCTTCCTCGATGGCCCGGAACTTGCTGTCCTCGGCATCCCGCTTGTCGCTGGCATCGATGCCGGTATCACCCTGTGCCCGCTGGGCATCCATGGGATTGATATCGGTCGCACCGGTACCGGACTGCGGCTGGATGTCCTCGGTGAACATGCTGTCACCTTGGAACGCCCCGTTGCCGCCGCCGGAGACCCGGCTCAGCGGGATCGACGGAGAGAAGTAATCCGCCAGACCCTTGCGTTGTTTTTCTGTCGTCGCATTCAGGAGCCACATCAACATGAAGAAGGCCATCATCGCGGTCACGAAGTCGGCATAAGCCACCTTCCACGCACCACCGTGATGGCCATCGCCACCACTGACTTTTTTCTTCTTGATGATAATGGGCGCCACATTGCTTTGTGCGCTCATATCCACCACCACTATTTTCACCCAACACCGGAATAGCAGCCAGGCTGTTAAATGGGGCTTAACAATTAAACTTGCCGGCAGTTCCTGATGACAGGTGTGCAGCGCACCCAAGGCGCCTGTTTCGCCGGGCCAAGCGGACGCGTGGCACTGGCAACGCCCGCAACCGCACTGCGCCCACGGGCGCAGTGCCAGTCCCAACTGTGAACGGGCATTCCACGAATGCCTTTGAACAGGCGGGAGCCCCCCGCATCAGGTCAGGACGCCCGGCTGTAGCGCGCGCCATCCGGCATATGGGCGTCGAACTGACTAGCGATGATCCGTGTCAGCGGCCGCCCCTGCGGCAGAATTTCCAGGGCGTCGCCGGTCAACTGTACCAGATCGCCAAAGCGCGCTGACAGGGTCTTCAGCGTCCCGTCCAATTCCGCTGTTGCGACGCCAAAGCGCCGCAACAATTCGGCCCGGTCCAGCCGAAAATCGCACATCAGCATCTCAATCGCACTGCCGCGCATCAGGTCATCCGGGCTCAGCACATGCCCGCGCGTGCCGCCCAGCTCGCCCGCTTCGATCCGCTGCACATAGGCAGGCGTCATCGCCGCGTTCTGGACATAGCCGCTCGGGAACCGCGATATGGACGAGGCGCCAAATCCGATCAGCGTCGGACAGGTGTCATCTGTATAGCCCTGAAAATTCCGCCGCAGGCGACCGTTGCGCGCGGCCCATGCCAGGCTGTCCGTCGGCTTGGCAAAGTGGTCGATGCCAATCGTTTCATAGCCCGCGGCGCCAAATCGTTCCGCCGCCAACCCGGCCAGCCGGAACCGCGCTGGATCATTCGGCAGGGTGTCCTCCTTGATCAGCTTCTGCCGTTTGGCCATCCAGGGTACATGCGCATAGCCAAACAACGCCAGCCGGTCGGGATCGAGGCTCAGCACCTTATCCACCGTATCCGCCATGCGGGACAGGCTCTGATGCGGCAGGCCGTATACCAAGTCCGCATTCAGCGAGCCTATGCCCGCCGCCCGCAGATCCGCGACACAGGCCCGCGTCACCTCAAACGGCTGCGTACGACCAATGGCCTGTTGCACCAGCGGGTCGAAATCCTGGATGCCAAGGCTGACGCGGTTCATCCCCTCTGCCGCCAGTGCCGCAATCTTATCGCTGTCCACCAGCGTCGGGTCGATCTCGACCGAGAACTCCCAATCCGCGGTCTGGGGAAACACCGCCTTTACCGCCTGCGCCAGGCGGTGGATCATCGGCGGTGTCAGGATCGTCGGCGTGCCGCCGCCCCAGTGCATCCGGCCCATGGTCAGCCCCTTTGGCAGCAGCCGCGCGACCTGTTGCAGCTCCTTCACCAAAGTCTCCAGATAGCTTTCAACGGGACTCAGTGTCTGGGTGCCCTGGGTACGGCACGCGCAAAACCAGCACAGCCGTTCACAAAACGGGATGTGCACATAGACCGAAACCGGCACGCCCGGGTCCAGATCCTGAAGGGCACGCGCCTGTTCGGCCGCACCGATTTCAGCCGAGAAAACCGGCGCGGTGGGATAAGAGGTGTAGCGGGGCACCCGGCTGTCAAACAGCCCAAGGGCTTGGAGGCGGTCAATCTGTTTCATGTCTGCTCTATGCGCCATCCGGGCCGCGCCAACTTTGCGCAGGATCAAACCGCCCGGATCTGGTCCGCATTTCCTGCGAGCAATCGTGCCTGGAGCAACCCACTGGTTTAAATCGCGAATACCCGCTCTTTGGTGGGGCGGAACTTTTCTTGCACCGGCTGTCATTTTCCGTTTGACGCCCCCGGCATTGCGCCTTATACGCGCCGTCACGACACCTGCCCAGGTGGCGGAATTGGTAGACGCGCTAGCTTCAGGTGCTAGTGTCCGTATGGACGTGGAGGTTCGAGTCCTCTCCTGGGCACCATTTACCCGACATTTCAGCCTTCGACAGCCCAAGGCACCGCTTTGGCTGCGCCCCATGTGCTGTGCGTCGGCGTGGGCGTCGCCCTGTATCTTCGCCACTTGCGCCAAGACTGGACAGGGTTTAAACGAGCGTCATCCACGCTGCCGTCACGGCGCGCGGACAGGAAGAATGCCGGTGTAGCTCAGCTGGTAGAGCACGTCATTCGTAATGATGGGGTCGTAGGTTCGAGTCCTATCACCGGCACCATTCTTCCGCTGCCGCTGCCGTATAATTCCCGCAACCGTTCTGCTAGACGCTGACCCCCTGTAGCGCCACGTCGCGTGAAAGCTCGGCCTTGGTTCCGCTGTGCATCACCGCGCCGCGCCGCAGGATCACCAGACGGTCAGCCAGCGCATAGGCGAAATCGAAATACTGCTCGACCAGCACGATCGCCATGCCGCCGCTGGCGCGCAGGTGGCGGATCACCTCGCCGATCTGCTGGATGATGTTGGGCTGGATGCCCTCCGTCGGCTCGTCCAGCAACAAGAGGCGCGGCTTGGTAATCAACGCCCGTGCAATCGCCAGCTGCTGCTGCTGACCGCCTGACAGATCCCCGCCGCGGCGATTCTCCATTTTCTTCAGCACCGGAAACAGCTCGAAAGTCTCGTCCGCGATGAAATGTTCGGCGGCGGGCAAACAGGAAAACCCGGTCTCCAGATTCTCGCGCACCGTCAGCAGCGGAAAGATCTCGCGACCCTGCGGCACATAGGCGACGCCTTTCCACGCCATCCGGTGCGCCGGCAAAACGCCCAAGCGCTCGCCGCCCAGCTCCAGACTGCCACCAGAGCGCGGATGCGCGCCCGAGATCGCCTTCATCAGGCTGGTCTTGCCGACGCCATTGGTGCCCATCACGCAAGTTACCTCGCCCTCGCGGGCCTCCATCGAAATCCCGTTGAGGATTTGCGAATGCCCGTAGTGCAGGGTCAGATCGGTCAGTTTCAGCATCTCTCAGCGCCCCAGATAGACGTCGATGACGTCCTGATTGGAAGTAACATGGGTCAGGCTGCCCTCGGCCAGAACCGACCCTTCGTGCAGCACCGTGACCTTGCAGTTCAGCCGCCGCACGAACTCCATGTCGTGCTCGACCACCACCACGGCGCGGGTCTTGGCCGCCTGCACCAGCAGCTCGGTCGTGTGTTCGCGTTCCTGCGGGGTCATGCCGGCCGCGGGCTCATCCACCAGCAGCAGGCGCGGCTCCTGCGCCAGCAACATGCCGATTTCCAGCCATTGCTTCTGGCCATGGCTCAACTCGCCGGACCTGCGTCGCAGCGCGTCCTTCAGGCCAATCTCCTCGGCCAGGTCCGCCACCCGGTCCAGATCCTCGGGGCTGGGCCGGTAGAACAGCACCCCCAGCCAGCCGCGCGCATTCTTCAGCGCCATCAGCAGGTTTTCCTGCACCGTCTGGTCTTCGAACACCGTGGGTTTCTGGAACTTGCGCCCGACGCCCGCCTGGGCAATCGCCGCTTCGCTCATGCGCAGCAACGACTGGGATTTCTCGCCCCAGATCACCCGGCCCTCGTCCGGGCGGGTCTTGCCGGTGATGATGTCCATGAAGGTGGTCTTGCCCGCCCCATTTGGGCCGATCACCGCGCGCAGCTCGGCCTCTGCGATGCGGAAGGACAGGTTGTTGATGGCGCGGAACCCGTCAAAGCTGACGGAGACGCCGCTGACCTCCAGTAGCGTGCTCATTGGCTTGCCTCTCTCTCGCGCAGCGCCCCATCGTCCGGGCCAAGGTCTGCGCCATGGCGATCCACCCGCCGCCGCGCCCAAAGGTCAAACAGCCCGCCGATGCCTTGCGGCGCAAACAGGGTGACCAGCACAAAGGACACGCCCAGCAGCACCTGCCACCAGTCGACCCATTTGATCGTGTAGAAACCCAAGGGCACGTCGGGCGCCTGCCCGCCGGTGAACCAGGTGCTGAGCAGGCTGACGAAGGCCGCCCCGATGATCGCGCCGTAGAGCCGCCCACGCCCGCCGATGGCGACCCAGACCGCCAGGTAGATCGAGGCGATAGGGGCCATTTCCTCAGGGTTGATGATGCCCGCCTGCGGGTAATACAGCGCCCCCGCGATGGCGGCGATACAGGCGGTCAGGGTAAAGATCGCCAGCTTGTACACCTCGACCGAATAGCCCAGGAAACGCACGCGGGCCTCGTTGTCTCGGATGCCGCGAATGACAGAACCGAACTTGCCCGAGACCAGCCAGGCGGACAGCAGGAACCCCAGTCCCAACGCCGCGGCGGAGGCCCACAGGAACCATACCGACACCACGTCCTGCGGGGCGCTTACGCCGGGCAGGTTCTGCAAGCCCGACAGCCCGTTGTTGCCGCGCAGGCCACTGTCGTTCTGAAACAGATACAGCGCCAGCGCTAGGGTCATCGCCTGGGTCAGGATCGACAGGTACACGCCGGTCACCCGGCTGCGGAACGCCAGCCAGCCGAACAGCAGCGCCAGCACCCCCGGCACCAGAACCACCAGCGCCAGCTGCAATGCCAGACTGTCGGCAAAGGCCCAGATCAGCGGAAACTCGGACGAGCCCACGACGCCGAAGATCTGGTTGCCGATGGCGTCCGTGACCTCTGCCGTGGTGGGCGGGATGTCTCCCTGGGCCAGCGACTCGGCCACGATCAGCCGGGTGCGCTCATACATCAGCCACATGCCGATCATGTAGCCGCCCAGCCCGAAAAAGGCGAAATGCCCCAGCGACAGGATACCGGCAAAGCCCCAGACCAGATCCATCGCCACCGCGATCAGGCACAGGCACAGGGTCTTGCCCAAGGTCTTGACGAAGCTGGTGGAGATCACCCCGATGCCAAAGCCCTCCGACAGGACGGTGATGCCAAAGGTGAGCAACGACAGGATGGCCAGAAAGATCAGAACCGAGGGGTTCTTGGCGATAAAGCTGCGGTGCATGGTTCAATCCCCCGCCGCACGACCCTTGAGGGCGATGATCCCCCGCGGCCGGAATTGGATGAAAATGATGATGAAGACGATCATGTAGGTCTGCGCCGCCAGGGTGTTCGAGGGGTTCATCCACTCAATCCCCTTTTGCAGGAAACCGATCATCCCGGCCCCGGCCAGCGCCCCCCAGATGTTGCCGACACCGCCGACAACCACGGTCATGAAGCTCTGCACGATGTAGTCATTGCCCAGATCCGAGGTCACCTTGGCAAAGAGGCCGATGGCCACTCCCGCGATCCCCGCGATGCCCGAGCCCAGCCCGAAGGTCAGCATGTTGACGCGCCCCGGGTTGACCCCCATCGACCCCGCCATGCGCGGGTTTTGCGTCACCGCGCGCATCTCAAGCCCCAGCCGGGTGCGTTTCATGATGAACAGAAAAAGCCCCAGGAAAATCAATGCCAGCACCACAATCGCGATGCGGATGTAGCTGATCGACACCACGTCATTCAGTACCCATGCGCCGTCCAGCCAGCCCGGCGCGGTCAGCGGCCGGGCCTGGGTGCCAAAGATGTTCTTGGCCAGCTGTTGCAGCGCGATCGAGATCCCGAAAGTCGCCAGCAGCGTCTCCAGCGGCCGGGCGTACAGCCAGCGGATCACCAGCCGCTCCATCGCCACGCCCATGGCAAAGGTCACCGCAAAGGCCATCGGGATCGCCACGATGATCGACGCCGTGTGGTCGGGGATGACCTGCTGCACCACATAGCCGGTATAGGCCCCCATCATGATGAATTCGCCATGCGCCATGTTGATGACACCCATCACGCCAAAGGTGATCGCCAGGCCGATCGCCGCCAGGAAGTAAATCGACGCCAGCGACACCGCATCCAGCGTCAGGTCCAGCGTCTGGTTCATCCCGACCTTCAGCGCGATCTCCTTCAGCGCGGCGTCGGCGGCGGCGGTCACCTCTGGGGAGGGTTCGGCGTAGGTGTCAAAGAACACATGCGCGGCCAGCGCGGCGTCCACATCCGCCTCGGTCACCGGCGGTGGCACCTGTCCGACAGCGGCCAGCGCCGCATAGGCCCGGTTGCGGCCCTCCTCGGCGCCCAGCTGTGCCAGCGGCACGCCACCGACCCGGCCGCCGACGATGTTCTCCGCCAATGCCGCGCGGATGCCCGCCGCCGACAGGCCCGGCGGTGCGAGGTCGTTTTCCACAAGCAGGTCATAGGCTTGCGCCTTGGGCAGATCCTCTGACCCCGGTGTCAGCACCGCGGCCAGGTTGGCATCCGTCGGCAGCTCAATCGCAGCCTGCCGTGTGGTCGCCACCAGCGGGTTCAACGCCCCGCGCACGTCCAGGCCCAGGTCGCCCGACATCTCCTCGATTGCCGCAACGCGGGCGGCGGTATCGTCGTCATAGCCAATGGTCAAAAGCCGCTCTAGCCGCTGTTTCTGCGCCTTGATCTGCGCATCAGCCTCGCCGTCGATCGAGGCGCGCAGCGGTGCCAGCAGCGATGCCTCCGGGTCGCGGGCAATCGAGTCCAGCGCATCCAGCCGTTTGGAGCGGTCCGGGTCGCTCAGCTGGAATTGCACCAGGGCGGTGGCGATCAGCGCCCGCACGCCGCTGTTGGGTTTCAGCTGTTTGAGGTCGGATTTTTCATAGGTGCCGACGCTCTCGCCGGTGTCGAAATCGCGCAGGACATAGCTGCGGCTCTCACCCTTTGACCCCGCAAAGAACTGACCGTCCGCCTTGCGCATCCACATATCCTTGGCGGCCCAGGTCTCCAGCATGGTCTGCGCCTGTGGCAGCCCGCTGGAGGCAATTGCGTCGATTGCCGACTGGATTGTCTTGCGCGAGCTTTTGGCGATGACTGCCTGATGCTCCTGCAGGATGGGCCGCAGCCCGGCCTCCTGCGCGTTGGCCGTCAGGCAGGTGCACAACAGTGCGAGCCCTGCGAGGAAATGTTTTAACATGTGCTGAAACCCGCGTGTCCTGTGAATAGTCGCGCGGCAAGGCGGATGCGCGCACCCGCCTTGCCCAATGGATCAGTAGTTCGACAGGGTCTGAACGCAGGTCTCGGTTTCGGTGTTGTACATACCGCAGCCCAGATCCTTCCAATCCGACTTCAGAACAGCGGATTCGGGCAGGAAATCGGTCCAGGCATCGCCCGGCACCACGTCGGTTTCGCTGATGATGTCAAACTGGCCGTCCGCCTGGATTTCACCGATCAGCACCGGCTTGGCCAAGTGGTGGTTCGGCAGCATCACCGCGGTGCCGCCGGTCAGGTTCGGGAATTCCTGCCCGTACATGGCCGCGCGCACCGCATCCACCTCGGTCGAGCCGGCCTCCGCCGCCGCGTTCACCCACATGTTGAAGCCGATGTAATGCGCCTCCATCGGGTCGTTGGTCACGCGCTCTTCGCCCATGGTCGCCTTCCAGGTTTCGACGAACTCGGCATTCGCTTCGGTGTCGGCCGACTGAAAATAGTTCCAGGCCGCCAGATGCCCGACCAGATTGGCGGTATCCAGGCCCGACAGCTCTTCCTCGCCGACCGAGAAGGCCACCACCGGAATGTCATCTGCCGACACGCCCGCCGCCGCCAGCTCCTTGTAGAAGCCGATGTTGGCGTCGCCGTTGATGGTCGAGATCACCCCGACCTTCTTGCCGTCCGCACCCAGCGCCACCACGTCGGCGACGATCTTGGACCAATCGGAATGGCCAAAGGGCGTGTAGTTCACGAAGATGTCTGAATCCGCCACGCCCTTCTGCTTGAGATAGCTTTCAAGAATGTTGTTGGTGGTCCTGGGGTAAACATAGTCCGTGCCGAGCAGGGCAAATTTCTCGACCCCCAGTTCCTCCAGGAAATAATCGGTGGCCGGGATGGCCTGCTGGTTCGGGGCGGCGCCGGTGTAGAAGACGTTCTTGGACGATTCCTCGCCCTCGTATTGCACCGGGTAGAACAACAGCCCGTTCAGCTCCTCGATCACCGGCAGCACCGATTTGCGGCTGACGGAGGTCCAGTTGCCGAAGATCACATCGACCTCATGCACGGTCAGCAGCTCGCGCGCCTTTTCCGCAAACAGCGGCCAGTCGGAGGCCGGGTCGACCACCACCGCCTCCAGCTGCTTGCCCAAAAGTCCGCCCTTGGCGTTCTGCTGGTCGATCAGCATCAGCATGGTGTCCTTCAGCGTGGTTTCCGAAATCGCCATGGTTCCCGACAGCGAATGCAGCACGCCAACCTTGATGGTGTCGTCATCGGCCAGCGCGGCAGTGGCCATGGCAGCAAAAACAACCGAACCGGCGAGCGTGGATTTGAAAGAAGTCATATAGTCCTCCTGGCGGGGCCGACACGAGGGGCTTGCGCAGCTGCGCAGATTCCCCCTAGCTGGTCCCCGCAACTGTTGTTGCGATCCGTGCGGCGGTTGTGTTCGAGGTCCAATTCGCGCAGCCGCCGTACACCCCCCGGGCGTTTTCGCCTCTCTGGGTGGCTTCACGCTCTCTGCATTGCAGCGAAGTTGGCAACTGGCCCGTGCCGGGTTTCCGGCAATCAGCGGCGTCTGCCCAATTTTTCATCTCCTGACGGGGGTTTTGTCCAAAATTCAGTCACCACCGGGGATTTAGCCTTACCGCTGCACGACACATTGGCATCCGCAGGCCACAGCGAGGAAACAAGAGGCACGCAATACTTTCGCACAGGTGCCCGATCACACAGCTTGCCCCCATAACGCCCGAAACCGCCGCGGATTGCGCACCGGCGATGCAGCCACGGGCGCGTGGCGCGGTGCAGCTTGCCGCAAAACTGCTGGGCCGGCGCTCTGTGTTGGACGATCTGCGCCAGTCCGGCTCTTTCAGATGCCTGTTTCCGCGCCACTCCTCCGACGCGCTGGAGGCGGTGCTGCTGAACACTGCAGGCGGGATCACCGGCGGCGATACGTTTGATCTGACGGCACAGGCAGGGACGGGCACCACCCTGACCCTGACCACCCAAGCCTGTGAGCGCGCCTACCTCGCGCAGCCCGGCCCCTTTGGGCAGGTGCGCAACCATCTTCAGGTCGCGCCGGGTGCACGGCTGAACTGGCTGCCGCAGGAAACCATCCTGTTTAACGGCAGCGCGCTGGACCGCCAGTTGCGGGCCGACCTGGCCGCGGATGCCAGCCTGCTGCTGGTGGAACCCATGGTGTTCGGCCGCGCCGCCATGGGTGAACGGCTCAGCACCATCAGGCTGCGCGACCGGATCGAGATCCGGCGCGATGGCCGTGCCGTTTTTCTGGACGCAATGCGCTTTGCCGGAGATCTCAGCGCGCATCTGGCGCGACCGCATCTGGCGAACGGCGCCGACGCGATGGCGCTGATCGTCTATGCCGCCATCAACGCAGAGGCGCAGCTGGAGCCCGTCCGCCAGAGGCTGCCCGACAGCGCCGGCGCCAGCCTGCTGGCACCCGACCTGTTGGTGGTTCGGCTGCTTGCCGCCGACAGTTTCGAGCTGCGCCGCACCATGCTGCCGGTGCTGCGCCAACTGAACACCGACCCTCTCCCCCGATGCTGGATGATATGACATGAACCTGACCCCGCGTGAAAAAGACAAGCTCCTGGTCGCCATGGCCGCCGAGGTCGCCCGCAAACGGCTGGCGCGCGGCGTCCGGCTGAACCACCCCGAGGCCATCGCCCTGATCACCGACGCGGTGGTCGAAGGCGCCCGTGACGGCCGGTCGGTGGCGGACATGATGCAGGCCGGTGCCGAGGTGATCCGCCGCGCCGACTGCATGGAGGGCGTGCCGGAAATGATTCACGAGGTTCAGGTCGAGGCCACCTTTCCGGATGGCACCAAGCTGGTCACCGTCCACAACCCCATCCGCTAACCTGTCATAGGAGACTCCCCATGAACCGCATCCTGTTCCCCGCGCTTGTCCTCTCCGGTCCCGCGATGGCCCACAGCCAGCCGCATGTGCACGCCCATGGCATCGACTATGCAACGTTGGGCGTCGGTCTGGTGGTGGTGGCCGCGGTTGCCGTCCTGCTGCTGTCGAAGCTGCCGAAATGATCCCCGGAGAGCTGTTCCCGGCCGCGGGCGAGATCACCCTGAACGCGGGGGCCGAGTCGATCACCCTGATGGTGGCCAACACCGGCGATCGCCCGGTGCAGGTCGGCTCGCATTATCATTTCGCCGAAACCAACCCGGCGCTGGAGTTTGACCGCGCCGCCGCACGCGGGCTGCGGCTGGACATCGCGCCGGGCACCGCGGTGCGCTTCGAGCCGGGCCAACGCCGCGAAGTGCAGCTGATCCCGATCGGCGGCGCACGCCGCGTCTTCGGGTTCAATCAACAGGTCATGGGGGCGCTCTGATGCCGGCAACAATCAACCGAGCGGATTACGCCGCTATGTTCGGCCCCACCACCGGCGACCGGCTGCGGCTGGCGGACACCGATCTGGTGATCGAGGTGGAACGCGACATGACCACCTATGGCGAGGAGGTCAAGTTCGGCGGCGGCAAGGTGATCCGCGACGGCATGGGCCAGTCGCAGGCCACCCGCGCCGAGGGCGCGATGGACACGGTCATCACCAATGCGCTGATCATCGACCACTCCGGCATCTTCAAGGCCGACGTCGGGCTGAAGGACGGGCGCATCGCCCGGATCGGCAAGGCCGGCAATCCGGACACCCAGTCCGGCGTCGATATCATCGCAGGTCCCGGCACCGAGGTGATCGCCGGCGAGGGCCGCATCCTGACCGCGGGTGGCTTTGACAGCCACATCCATTTCATTTGCCCGCAGCAGATCGAGGACGCGCTGCATTCGGGCCTCACCACCATGCTGGGCGGCGGCACCGGCCCGGCCCATGGCACCCTCGCCACCACCTGTACCCCCGGCCCCTGGCACATCGGGCGGATGTTGCAGGCGGCGGACGCCTTTCCGATGAACCTCGCTTTTGCCGGCAAGGGCAACGCCTCGCTGCCCGCCGCAATCGAGGAACAGGTTCTGGCCGGCGCCTGCGCGCTGAAGCTGCACGAGGACTGGGGCACCACCCCCGCCGCCATCGACTGCTGCCTTGGCGTCGCGGACGCGATGGACGTGCAGGTGATGATCCACACCGATACGCTGAATGAGAGCGGCTTTGTAGAACATACGGTCGGCGCCATGAAGGGCCGCACGATACACGCCTTCCACACCGAAGGCGCCGGCGGCGGCCACGCGCCGGACATCATCAAGATTTGCGGCGAGAACCACGTCCTGCCGTCCTCGACCAACCCGACGCGTCCCTTCACGGTGAACACAATCGAAGAACATCTGGACATGCTGATGGTCTGCCATCACCTGGACAAGTCGATCCCCGAAGACGTCGCCTTTGCCGAAAGCCGCATCCGGCGCGAAACCATCGCGGCAGAAGATATCCTGCACGACATGGGCGCGTTTTCGATTATCGCCAGTGACAGCCAGGCCATGGGCCGGGTGGGCGAGGTGCTGATCCGCACCTGGCAGACCGCCGACAAGATGAAAAAGCAGCGCGGTCGCCTGGCCGAGGAAACCGGCGACAACGACAACATGCGCGTGCGCCGCTACATCGCGAAATACACCATCAACCCGGCCATCGCCCATGGGCTCAGCCATGAAATCGGCAGCATCGAGCCGGGCAAGCGCGCCGATCTGGTGCTGTGGGATCCCGCGTTCTTTGGGGTGAAGCCGGAGATGGTGCTGCTGGGTGGCACCATTGCCTGCGCCCAGATGGGCGATCCCAATGCCTCCATCCCGACGCCGCAGCCGGTCTACAGCCGTCCGATGTTCGGTGCCTACGGGCGGGCGGTGGAACAGTCGGCCGTCACCTTTGTCTCCGAGGCCGCGCAGGCCGACGGCGTCGCCGCCCGGCTGGGGCTGGCCAAGCAGACCGTGGCGGTGCGCAACACCCGCGACATCGGCAAGCAGGATCTGCGGCTGAACACCGCCACCCCGCAGGTGGAGGTCGACCCCGAAACCTACGAGGTGCGCGCCGATGGCGAGTTGCTCACCTGCCAGCCCGCGGAGGTGCTGCCGATGGCGCAGCGCTATTTCCTGTACTGAAATGAAGCATCGGGAGCAAAAGATGACCAAAAACATGGCATTGCACTGGACACATCCCCGCCTTGCGCAGACAGACCTACAAAATGCTGCACCTGCAATATACATCTGGTCGCAGAGGGAGGAGTTCACTGAAAAAGGAGTGACCTCCAATGGCAAACTACGCAACGCAAATCACCGCACCGGCTTTCGATCTGGCAGGCATTCTGCGCCGTGGCGCGTCGGCAATCGGCCGGGTTATGGTCGCGATGTCGGAATCCAACGCCCGCATGCAGGCGGTCCAGCGGCTCAACGAGATGAGCGATGCCCAGCTGGCCGAACGCGGCCTGAAGCGCGAGGACATCGTGCACCACGTGTTCCGCGACACCTACTACGTCTGACATTTCCGTTGGTCAGCATCCGGCCCCGCGCAGGTGGTGTCGGATGCTGACCGCGCATATCTACCACGACCATGGCCACGGCCAGCCACAGGCCCAGGTTTCACTGGACTACGATGGCCGTTTCCTGCGCCGCAAAGTGCTGACCACCGATGCGGGCGAGCGCTTTCTGGTCGATCTGGCGCAGACACGCTCGCTCGACCATGGTGGCGTACTGCGGCTGGAGGATGGCCGAGAGATCGAGGTCATCGCCGCCCCCGAGGCGCTTCTGGAGGTGCGCGGGGACACGCTTTTGCAGCTGGCGTGGCATATTGGCAACCGCCACACCCCCTGCCAGATCGAGGCCGACAGGCTGCTGATCCAGCGCGATCATGTGATCCGTGACATGCTGGAAAAACTGGGCGCCGTGCTGCGCGAGGTGGTGGAGCCTTTCACCCCCGAAGGCGGCGCATACGGGCACGGACGGACCCATGGCCACGCCCACTGACGCCGCCATCCTGACGCTAACGCAATGGCTGTCGCCCGCCTATCCGGTGGGCGGCTTTGCCTATTCGCACGGGCTGGAGGCGGCGATCGACGCGGGCACCGTGGCCTCGGCACAGGCCGCCGGGGACTGGATCACCGAGGTTCTGCAACACGGCTCGGGCCGGTCGGATGCGCTGCTCCTGGCGGCGGCCCACCGCGCAGCGGATGCCGACAAACTGGCCGAAATCGACGCCACCGCCCGGGCTTTCTGCGCCTCGGCCGAACGGCTGAAGGAGACGTCTCTGCTGGGGCAGGCTTTTGGCAGCGTGACCGGCGATGTCTGGGCGCTGGAGCTGGACGGACTGTCCTATCCGGTGGCTGTGGGGCGCGCCGCACGGCTGCAGGACCTGCCGCTGCTGCTGACCGCACAGATGTTCCTGCAGGGCTTTGCCGCCAACCTCGTCGCCGTGGCCACCCGGCTGGTGCCGCTGGGCCAGACCGACGCCCAGCGCCTGATCCGCGACCTGACGCCGCTGTGCGCGCAGGTCGCCCGGCAGGCGCTGCAGGGCAGCCTGCAGGATCTGAGCTCCACCGCCTTTCTCGCGGACATCGCGTCCATGCAACATGAAACCCAATATTCAAGGATTTTCCGGACATGAGCAGTCAAAACGGCCCGCTGCGCGTGGGCATCGGCGGCCCCGTCGGCGCCGGCAAGACCACCCTGACGGCCTGCCTTGCCGAGGCCTTGCGCGACAAATGCTCGGTCGGGGTCATCACCAACGACATCTACACCCGGGAGGACGCCGAGGCGCTGATGCGGATGCAGATCCTGCCACAGGACCGCATTATCGGCGTCGAGACCGGCGGTTGCCCGCATACCGCCATCCGCGAGGACGCCTCGATCAATCTTGCCGCCGTGGCAGAGATGCAGGCGCGCCACCCGGAGGTGGAGGTAGTGCTGATCGAAAGCGGCGGCGACAACCTGTCGGCCACTTTCAGCCCCGAGCTGGCGGATCTGACGCTCTATGTGATCGACGTCGCCGCGGGCGAGGAAATCCCCCGCAAGGGCGGCCCAGCGATCACCAAATCCGACCTGCTGATCATCAACAAGACCGACCTCGCGCCGCATGTCGGCGCCTCGCTCGAGGTGATGGAGCGCGACGCTTTGAGAATGCGCAAGGGGCGGCCCTTTGTTTTTTGCGCCCTGCGCCACCGGCAGGGGGTGGAGCATGTCATCGACCACTTGGTGCAGATGGGTGGGCTGCGGCTGGCGCAGGTGGCCTAGCATCTGCGCCAGCTCAGCCCGGACGCTGCACCACGCCGTATTGGGCATAGCCGCGGTACAGTTGCCAATGCTGAAGCTGACCGCCAATGTCCGCGGCAGCGCGCGCCAGTTCCGTCTGCAAGTCCAGCCGCGGGGTGACGTGAAACCGGCCCAACCAACGGTTCAGCCCACGCCCGCACCATTCCGGCCAGCCGTGCAGATCGGAGAAATCGACCACATGCAGCTGCCCGCGCGGCGCCAGATGGGCGCAGGCCATGCGCAGCGCCGCCTGCCAGTCAGGGATCATCGACAGGCCGTAAGAGATGACCACCCGGTCGAACTGCGGCCGCCGGAACAGCTGCCCGCCCTCGAACTGGCAGGCATCGGCCCGCGCCAGCTGCACATGGTCGCCCAGTTTGGCGCGGGCGGAATTCAGCATCTCCTGCGAAATATCGAGTCCGTAGAATGCAGCGTGCGGGTACCTGCGCGCCGCCAGATGCAGGTTCCGACCGGTCCCGCAAGCCACCTCCAGCACATGGGCCCCTTCGGTCGGCACCAGCCCCGCTATCAGGCGATCCCGCCCGAACAGGTAATACTTGCGCGTCACATCATAGATCCGTCGCTGGTGGCGGTAGGTCTCGTCCATCAGCGCGGCATGGGTATGGGTCATACTGTCCAGCATCGGCGTTATCCCTGATAGCGATAGAGGTGAAACCCACCGTAAATGGCGGAGCGATCATCGGCGGTGCCGCGGGCCGAGGCCTCGGCGTCATACCGCCAGCGGTTCAGGATTTGCGGTTGCACCCGGCCCGGCAGGATGTCACCCGCGCCGCCGGTGCGGAAAATCACCCGCGCGCCTGGGCTGGCGGTGCGGCTGATCTGTTGCCACAGCGCGTTCAGCTGCGTGTCATTCATCCAATCCTGCGCATCCAGCAGCACATAGCCCTGTTTCGACCCTGCTGGCTCTGTCGCCAGAAGATCGGTCAAGGATCGGTTCACCAGCCGCCCGCGTTCGGCATAGCGGCGCAGCGCCGCAAAGTTCTGCGCCTGCAAATAGGGCGGCAACGCCGCATCCGGCGCCGGGTCGTAGCAGCGGCCAAAGGCCTGCCAGGCGAAGTAATTCTCCCGGATCGGAAAATCGCACATCAGCTTGCGTACCCGTTCACGCAGAACTGGCAGCACATCGCCGCCGCCATCCGCCGCCAGCTTGTCATATTGCGCGGGCGGAATGCCGAGGCCAAACAGCGCGGCACGGAACCCCGCCAGCCTGCGCACCAGCCACATGTCGAACAACGGCTCGATCTTCTGGTCAAAGAACGCCTGCTGCTCTGCCAGGGTGCGCGCCGCCAGCAAGGGGGCAAAATCCACCCGCCCCAGCCGCGCCACCAGATGCACCGCACCCAAAAAGCGCCCCAGCAGCCCGTGGTGGTAGAACCCGGTCTGAAACACCGAGATCCGGCGGCGCAGCAGGCTGCGACCCTCCCAGAAGGCGCGCGTTTGCGGGTCCAGGTGGTCCCGGATGTAGCGGTCGTACAAGGCACGGTTTGCCGCCATGTCGGCGCGGCCAAAGACCTGGTAGAAGGCCGCGTGATCGGGCAGCGCCTGCGCCGCCGCCAGCTTGAGCCGCCCCAGCGCCACATGCGCGGGCGACAGATCCACCCCGGTGACAGAGGCCGGGCCTGCCGTCAGATAGGACAACAGGTTGCAGCTGCCCGAGGCGATGCAGACCAGGTTGTCCTGCGGCGAGATCTCCAGCGCCGCCATGTCCACCACCGGATCCTCCCAGATCTGCGGATAGACCAATCCCAAGAACAGCCGGGAGAACAGCCGCTCCAGCCATCCGGTTGCAGCGTCGCCCTGTTGCAGCACCGCTGCATCCAGTTGCGCCTGTGCGGTCACCGTCATCTGTCGCGCGCCTCTTCAAACATTTTCCAGGTGTCTCTGCTTGCGTCGGGCGCGGCGGGTGCGATCCCTGTGGCGGGCCATGCGGGCCGTGTGCTCCCAGTCGATCAAGGCCAGCCGTCCGCTGTCCAGCTCGACCACTGCGGTACAGCTTTCGACCCAGTCGCCGGTGTTCACATAGGAAATCCCATCCAGATCCCGGATTGCGGCGCTGTGGATATGGCCGCAGATCACCCCGTCATAGCCGCCGCGCCGGGCCTCGCTGCTCAGCACCGCTTCATATTCACTGATGAAATTGACCGCCTGCTTGACCTGATGCTTGGCCCATTTCGACAAGGACCAGTATTGGCCGCCCCACAGATGCCGCACGCGGTTGATATGGGTGTTGAGCCACAGCATGAAGTCATAAGCCCGATCCCCAAGGTGCGCGAGCCAGCGGGCGTTCACCACAACCGAATCGAACTGATCGCCGTGGGTCACCAGGTACCGCTTGCCATCCGCGGCAGTGAAATCAGCCCTGTGGCAAACCTCGATCCCGCCGAAATGGGTGCCAAGATACGAGCGTAGAAATTCGTCGTGGTTGCCGGGAATCAGATAGATGCGGGCACCGGCATGCGCCTTTTCCAGCAGCGCCTGCACCACATCATTGTGGGCCTGCGGCCACAAGAAGCCTTTGCGTCGGATCCGCCAGGCATCGACGATGTCGCCGACCAGATAATATTGCTCCGCCTGGTGGCGGTTCAGAAAATCGAGAAGCAGCGCAGCCTGGCAGCCCGGCGTTCCCAGATGAATATCCGACAGGAAAATGGTGCGATACTTCACAGGCCCGGTCCCGGCTGGTTGCGTGGTTTCGGACCTAACGCCTCCACATAACAGGACCATGACGCTGCCGCAGAGTTCGACGACTTTCGATTTCCGTTTGACGCCCCCGGCTTTGCACCTTATACGCGCCTGCACGACACCTGCCCAGGTGGCGGAATTGGTAGACGCGCTAGCTTCAGGTGCTAGTGTCCGTATGGACGTGGAGGTTCGAGTCCTCTCCTGGGCACCATTCCCCCGACATTTCAGTCCCCGACAGGCCAGTGACCGGCAGGACATTGCCCCGGTATTTCAGATCTGCACGGTGGCAGCGCCGCGCGTGCCTGTGCGTTTGAACAGGCCGCCATTGCATGGCCGTTCCACGGCACAAGATTGAATGGCGCCAGACCGGATCGCCGACTGGCGCCGCGGTGCGGTGCGGTGGGTACTGCGCAGATCAGGGGGACGGGCAAACGGCCCGCCCCGCCAATGACTTTACCGTGTTTCCTTCACCTGCTCCGGCGCATCTGCGGGCTGGGCGTCGGTCGGAACGGATTGCTGCGCCGCGTCTGGCTCGGCGTCCTGCACGGGCGTCAGAATCGCCTCTTCCGCCGCCGTCGGGGTGACAGGGTGATCCTTGGAATTTCCGGTGATCAGAGGCAGCATATGCGCCGCGGCGGCGCTGGCCACCTCAGGCGTTTCCGGCCGTTTCCAGGACAGCGTGTCAAAGCTGGTGCAGTTCTCGCAGACCGGGGCCCAGTCGGCATGGATGTGATTGCAGCTGTCGCAGACCCATTGCGGACCGCGCGGCGCGGTCAGCGCCCGCGTCAGCCAGCCCTGCACCACCTTGTCATCCGAGCCTTCGCCGCGCTCGATCGCCGCCATCAACGTCAAGGCCCGCGCATCCGGTGCGCGCTCCGACAGATCGCTGAGCCAGCGGCGCGCCTCCGGAAAGTCTTCGGCCACGATGTTCAGCTCCGCCATCACCAGCCGCGTCTCATCATGGTGTGGTTTGAGCCGCGCCAGTTGATCGAACCGCGCGACGCGCTCCGCCGCGCTCTCCTCCGGCTCTGCCGCGGCAAAGGCATGGGCGAGATCAGGATGCGGCTGTGCTTCCCAGGCCTTTTTCAAAACCTTGATGGCCGGGCGTTTCTTGCCCTTGGCCAGATAGGCGCGCGCGGCCATCGCCGCCGCCGGCACCAGGTCGGGCGACAACCGGTTCGCCTCGATGGCCTGCTCCTGCTGTTCCACGGTGGCGGTCTCATCCACGATCCCGCGCGAGGCGGACAGCGCCAGAACCGCATCGCGGCGTTTGAACACATCGCGCGGCAGAGTGCCGGTTTTCAGTTTGGTCGAGAGCGTCTTGCGCGCGCCGGCCCAGTCCTCTGCCTGGGCTTGCAACCGCAGCAGCGTGTCCTGCACCTCGGCGTGTTTGGGCCGCAGCGCCAGCGCCTTTTCGGCCAGCTGGCGGGCGGTTTCCTCATCGCCTTCGGACAGCTTCTGCTTCATGATGCCGCGCACCCCGACAAAACGGGTCGGCGGGTTCGCCAGCAGCCGCTTGTAGGCCTCGGCCGCCTTGTGGGTGTCGCCGCTCAACTCGGCGGCCTGGGCCTTCAGCAGGTCGGTCAGCTCTGGTTGCCGCAGGTATTTCTCGGCCCGCTCCGCCTTGGTCAGCGCCAGCCGCCCCTCGCCCGAGGCCAGCGCCATCAGCCCGTCGGACAGCGCCTTGTAGCCCTTGCGCTCACGCCCCTTGTCGAAATAGCGCGACAGCGCGGTTTCGTCACCGTTCAGAAAGTGCAGCGTCGCCACCAGCAGCGATAACAGTTTCAGAACCAGCCAGACCCCCAGCACCAGCACGCCCAGCGCGATCACGGACTGCAATGCGCTCAGCGTGTATTCGGTGCCCGCAACGGTGATCTGCACCCCGCCGGCAGTTTCCATCAGCAGCCGCGCACCAAAGGCAAGGACCGCGACAATCGCGACAAATACGAGGATTTTCAACAACGACCAAAGCATGACGGTTTCCTTATTTGGCTTGCAGGCTGTGGGCCAGTTCGGCTGCGGCATCCACAGCGGCAATGCGGGCTTTGGCAGAGGCTTCCCAGCCAGAGAGCGCCGCACGGGCAGGCTCGGGCAGCGCGGCCAGTTCGTCCAGCGCCTGCTGAAGCTCCCCTGCGGCCACCGAAGCTTCGGCGCGGGACAGGACCGCATCCGGGTCATCGCCCTGTTTCGGGGTCACCGAGCGCGCGCCGAGGTGGCGGTTGACGTAGTCCAGCAGGTTGCCGCCGCCCTTGGCGTCCTCGCGGGCCTGGGCCAGCGCCTGGCGCGCGGCTGGCACGAATCCGCTGCGCAGGGCGGACAGGGTGGCAACGCCGCTGTCTGCCACGCCGGACAGCGCCCCCGGCACGTCAACGCCCAGCTCCTCCAGCGCCTGCACCTCGGCGACAAATTCGATGCCGCTGTCCAAGGCGGCGCGCAGCTGCGCGAGCTGCGTCTGGGCGCTGGCGATCCGGGCCGCCTCGGCGCTGGCCGCGTCCATCTCCTCCGCCTTGGCCAGCATGTCCTCAACCTCGGCGCGCTGCGCCGCCAGGCTCTCGCGCAATTTGTCCAGTTCTGTCTCAAAGGCCGCAACCGTCTCCGGCGAGGCCGCATCCATCGCAGGGCGCGCCTCCAGCTGGTCCAGACGGGTGGTCAGATCCGCCACCCTCGCGGCGAGCTCCTGCACCGCGCCAGCGCCGTCCTGCACGGGCTGCGCCTCCTCCAGCGCGGTCACACGCTGCTCCAGCGGTGTCAGATCGGGCTGGCTGAGCCCGTCGAGCCGCACCTGCATATTCGCAAGCTGCGCCTGCAATGCCTGTTGGCTGTCGGCATAGGTTTGCGGATCAACGGAGGCCGACCGTTGCAGCGCGGGCGGCAGCACCGTGTCGAGCAGGCCACCCTGACCAACAACAAAGCCGAGCACCGCAGCCACCGCGCCCCCCAGCAGGGCAGCCCCAAAGCCACCGCGTTTTTCCACCACCCGTTCAGCCGGAGCCGTCGGCGGACCGGTAACCACCGGGGTCTCGGTCTCGGTCTCGGTCTCGGTCTCGGTCTCGGTCTCGGTCTCGGTCTCGGTCTCGGTCTCGGTCTCGGTCTCGGTCTCGGTCTCGGTCTCGGTCTCGGTCTCGGTCTCGGTCTCGGTCTCGGGAGAGACGGTCGCCGCGTCAACCTCCGGGTCAATCACCTTTTTTTCGGTTTCGCCCTGCCCGAGCTGACCAGTGGCCACATCCGTTTCCGGCTGGTCGCCGCCGGGGCCGGGTTTCGAAACGTCTTCCGGAGTTTTCTTGTCAGCCACGCCGGTCTCCCCACTCGATTCCTAAAATACGATCCTGCGAACAGACCGGACACTACTCCGCGCCTGCGCTCCCCTCAAGCCGCGACACCCTTTGTGCGGCATCACGCACCGCTTGTGCCATGGCCTTGCTATCTGCTGCCTCGCTTACGTGCAACGTCTTGAAGTTCAAGCACTCTAACGGTTCCGCCACAGCCTTGCTGAGCGCAATCAGATGCAAATTGCCAGCATCTTCCCACAGACTGGCAAAGTGACGCGCCGTTCTGGGTGAAAAAAGCGGCACGATCACGCTGGACTGCGCCACCACCAACCGCCGCGCCGCATCGCTCAGCGGCAACAGGGCCTGATCGTAGACAACCTGCACCCGGCAGGGCAAGCCTGCGTCGCTGAGCCGGTCCGAAATGGCACCGCGACCATGCGCCCCGCGCAGATGCACCAGCGGGCCCAAAGGCATCCGCGACAGCAGCGTATCGACCAGCGCATCCGCGCAGCCGCCGACGCAGGTTGCCTGCCAGCCGGCGTGTCGGGCGGCCTCGGTTGTCTGGGTGCCGACGCAATACGCCGGGCAGCGCGCCGCGGTTTCACGTGAAGCGATGGCCACGGCATTGGCAGAGGTAAAGATCACCCCCTGCACATCCGACAGGTCAATCGACGCCGCGCGGGGGCGGATCTCCATCAGGGGCGCATAGGTCACGTCCAGTTTGGCCCGCAGATCCTCGGGCAGGTCGGCCACGAACCGCCGTGCCGCAGCCAGCGGACGTGTCATCAGCAGAGGGACCATCGCAAGGCTCCCGGGATTGTTTGCAGGCCGCAGAGGTGGTAGCCCCGGCGGCAATCTGATGCAACGGTAACACCATGACAAAGACCCTGACCATCCTGGGGCTGGAAAGCAGCTGCGACGACACGGCTGCCGCCGTTGTGCGGCAGGCCGCAGATGACCGGCCCGAGGTTCTCTCCTCGATTGTGTTCGGCCAGACCGAGCTGCACAGCGCCTATGGCGGCGTTGTGCCGGAAATCGCCGCCCGCGCCCATGCCGAGAAGCTGGACATCTGCGTGCGTGATGCGCTGGCCGAGGCCGGGCTGACGCTGCGGGACATGGATGCGGTCGCGGTCACCGCCGGGCCGGGGCTGATCGGAGGGGTGATGTCGGGCGTGATGTGCGCCAAGGGACTTGCGGCTGCCACCGGCCTGCCGCTGGTGGGGGTCAATCATCTGGCGGGCCACGCGCTGACGCCCCGGCTGACCGATGGCATCGCCTACCCCTACCTGATGCTGCTGGTGTCCGGCGGGCACTGCCAATACCTGCTGGTGCGCGGGGCCGAAGACTTTACCCGCCTCGGAGGCACCATCGACGATGCGCCGGGCGAGGCCTTTGACAAGACCGCGCGCCTGCTGGGCCTGCCGCAGCCGGGCGGCCCTGCGGTGCAGGCCGAGGCGGAAGGCGGCGATCCCAAACGCTTCCGCTTTCCGCGCCCGCTGCTGGACCGGCCCGATTGCAACCTGTCGTTCTCGGGCCTCAAGACCGCGCTGATGCGGATACGCGACCAGGTCGCGGCAGAAAAGGGCGGGCTGACGCGGCAGGACCGCGCCGATCTTTGCGCCGGGTTCCAGGCGGCGGTGGTGGACACGCTGGCGGAGAAAACCCGCCGCGCGATCCGCCTGTACATGGAAGAGAACCCGGCCCAGCCAACGGTCGCCGTGGCCGGCGGCGTGGCGGCAAATACCGCCATTCGCGTAGCATTAGAGACGGTTTGCGCCGAAGCCGGCGCCGCCTTCACCGCGCCGCCCCTGCGGCTGTGCACGGATAATGCCGCGATGATCGCCTATGCCGGGCTGGAGCGCTTCCGGGGCGGCGCGCGCGACGGGCTGGATCTGACCGCGCGGCCGCGCTGGCCGCTGGATACCGCCAGCCCGGCGCTGATCGGATCGGGCCGCAAGGGAGCAAAGGCATGACAGTTTCGGTTCTGGGTTCGGGCGCCTTCGGCACCGCGCTGGCGATCTCCCTGGCGGGGAACGGGCCGGTTACCCTGTGGGCCCGCAACGCAGACGCCGCCGCCGCCATGCAGCGCGACCGATGCAACGCCGACCGACTGCCGGGCGTCGCGCTGCCCGATGCGCTGACCGTCACCGCCGATCTGGAGACCGCGGCGGCAGCTGACGTGCTGCTGTTGGCGGTGCCGATGCAGAAGCTGCGCGGAGTGTTGTGCGACCACCGCGACCAGCTGGCGGGCAAGACGCTGGTCGCCTGCTGCAAGGGGATTGAGCTGAACACCGGGCTGGGACCGGTAGCGGTGCTGCGCGAGGCCGCGCCGGACTGCCGCCCGGCGCTGCTGACAGGGCCGAGTTTTGCCGCCGATATCGCTCGCGGGTTGCCAACCGCGCTGACGCTGGCCTGCGCGGATGCCGCACTGGGGCAGCAATTGCAGGCCCAGCTGACCACTGCCAACCTGCGGCTCTACCGCACCACCGACACCATCGGTGCGGAGCTGGGCGGTGCGCTGAAGAACGTGATGGCAATCGCCTGCGGCGCCGTGATCGGGGCCGGCCTCGGCGACAGCGCCCGTGCCGCGTTGATGACCCGCGGCTATGCCGAAATGCAGCGCATGGCGCTGGCCTGCGGTGCGCGCGCGGAAACCCTGGCCGGGCTGTCGGGCTTTGGCGATCTGACATTGACGTGCAGTTCCGAGCTGTCGCGCAACTTCCGGCTGGGCCTGTCGATCGGCCGCGGCGAGAGCTTTGACGCCTCGGTCACGGTGGAGGGCGCGGCCACCGCCCGCGCGGTGGCGGCGCAGACGGAAAAGCTGAACCTAGAGATGCCGATCACGCAGACGGTAACCAATTTGCTAGATCAGGAGTTGACGATCGAGGAGGCAGCGGCCCATTTACTTAAAAGACCGCTAAAAGAGGAATAAAATGCTCATTGCCTTGATCGCCCGTGACAAACCCGGCCATTTGCAAACCCGTCTCGACAATCGCGACGCCCATCTGGCCTATATCAACGACACCGGTGTGGTGGCCCAGGCCGGCCCGCTGCTGGATCAGGATGGCAATATGGCCGGCTCTCTGGTTATTCTGGACGTCGAGGACATGGCGGCTGGCGAAGCCTGGGCCGCCAATGACCCCTACAACAAGGCAGGCCTGTTCGAGGCCGTCGAATTGATCACCTGGAAAAAGGTCATCGGCTGATGCGCTACTGGCTGTTCAAATCTGAACCCTCCACCTGGAGCTGGCAGGACCAGCTGGACAAGGGCGAGACGGGCGAGGAATGGGACGGCGTGCGCAACTACCAGGCGCGCAACTTCATGCGCGAAATGAAACTTGGCGACCGCGGGTTCTTCTATCATTCGCAGAAGGAAAAATCCGTGGTCGGCATCGTCGAGGTCTGCGCCGAGGCACATCCCGACAGCACCACCGAGGACGACCGCTGGGAGTGCGTCGACATCAAGGCGGTGCGCAGCTTTTCCACTCCCGTCAGCCTCGACCAGATCAAGATGGATCCGCGGCTGGAGGACATGGTGCTGGTCAGGAACGCCCGCCTGTCGGTGCAGCCGGTCAGCGTATCCGAATGGCAAGCCATCTGCGCGCTGGGGCAGACAGACCCGGAGTGATCTGCCATTCTGATCCTCAAGTGACTGAATCCATTTGAGGAGCGAGCCATGGAATTTCTGAGCGTCATTGCCGCCGCCGCCGTCGCCTTTGGTCTGGGAGCCGCCTATTACGGGGCGCTGGCCAAGCCTTGGGTGGCGGCTTCTGGCGTCGAATGCGATGCCGACGGCAAGCCGAAGGGCAGCCAGAATCCGATGATGTATGTGATGGCGTTCGGGCTACAGCTGATTGTGGTCGGCATGATGCGCCATGTGTTCACCCTGTCGGGCATCGACACTTTGGCGGCCGGGTTGATCGGGGGCCTGGGGATCGGCTTGTTCTTCATCAGCCCGTGGATTGCGCTGAACAACCTTTATGGCGACCGTCCCGTGGCGTTGACGCTGATAGACGCAGGTTATGCAACATTGGCCTGTGCGGCGGCGGGTCTGGTGCTGACACTGTTCTGAGAATGCCGGGACACGGTCAGAAGAGAACCGAGCTGCTGAAACTGAAAAAGGGAAGACCCTGAGGACAATCAGGACCTTCCCTTTCCACCCCGCGTGCCCATATCCACCACACGCGTCTGAAAATCTGGTTCCTGGCCGTCCTGGCCGGTCTCTAAGTGATAGCCCATTTGCGCGCGATTCCGCAAAGCAATAACCCCGACAATGCAAGTCAAATGGAGCGGACAACTTTTTGGTGCGCTTCCGGCCCGGCACCGGGACAAAAAAAGCGCCGCCGGATTGCTCCGGCAGCGCCTGATTTCGGGAGCGCGAAGGCTCAGTAACGGTAGTGTTCCGGCTTGAACGGGCCTTCGGGCTTAACGCCGATATAGGCAGCCTGCTCCGGGCTCAGCTCTGTCAGTTTGACGCCGATCCGGCCCAGGTGCAGGCGGGCGACTTTCTCGTCAAGGTGCTTGGGCAGGATATAAACGTCGTTTTCGTAGTGATCGCCACGGGTCCACAACTCAATCTGGGCCAGAACCTGGTTGGTGAAGCTGGCCGACATCACAAAGGACGGATGACCGGTGGCATTGCCAAGGTTCAGCAGGCGACCTTCGGACAGCAGAATGATGCGGCTGCCCGAGGGCATCTCGATCATGTCGACCTGGTCCTTGATGTTGGTCCACTTGTGGTTCTTCAGCGCGGCGACCTGGATTTCGTTGTCGAAGTGGCCGATGTTGCCGACGATGGCCATGTCCTTCATCTCGCGCATATGCTCGATGCGGATCACGTCCTTGTTGCCGGTGGTGGTGATGAAAACGTCAGCGGATGACACCACATCCTCCAGCAGCACCACCTCAAAACCGTCCATGGCGGCTTGCAGGGCGCAGATCGGGTCGGCTTCGGTGACTTTCACACGCGCACCGGCACCGCGCAGGGAGGCGGCGGAGCCTTTGCCCACGTCACCATAGCCGCAGACCACGGCAACCTTGCCGGCCATCATGGTGTCGGTGGCCCGGCGGATGCCGTCGACCAGCGATTCCTTGCAGCCGTATTTGTTGTCGAACTTCGACTTGGTGACAGAATCGTTCACGTTGATCGCCGGGAACGGCAGCTGGCCGTTCTTTTGCAGATCATACAGGCGGTGGACACCGGTGGTGGTTTCCTCGGAGACACCCACGATCGCATCGCGCGTCTTGGTGAACCAGCCCGGCGAGGCCTCCATGCGCTTGGCGATCTGCGCCTTGATGACCGCTTCTTCCTCGGACTGCGGCACCGGGATGATGTCCTCGCCGGCCTCGGCGCGCGCACCAAGCAGAACATAGAGGGTGGCGTCGCCGCCGTCGTCCAGGATCAGGTTCGGGCCGTCCGGGAACATAAAGGATTTGTCGAGGTAATCCCAATGTTCCTCAAGGCTTTGGCCCTTGATGGCAAAAACCGGGATGCCGGCCTCGGCGATGGCGGCGGCGGCGTGATCCTGGGTTGAGAAAATGTTGCAGGACGCCCAGCGTACATCTGCGCCCAGCGCCACCAGCGTTTCGATCAGCACGGCGGTCTGGATGGTCATGTGCAGCGAGCCGACAATGCGTGCGCCTTTCAGAGGCTGGCTGTCGCCGTATTCCTCGCGCAGGGCCATCAGCCCCGGCATTTCGGTTTCGGCGATGTCCAGCTCCTTGCGGCCAAAGCCTGCAAGCGCGATGTCCTTGACGATATAATCCCCGGCCATAGTCTGCTCCATTCCGGTTGCGAGTAAAGTTGCATCAGGGCGTAGCATCGCAGGTCTTTATATTCAACGAAGATGCCCGCAGCCGGGGCGCAGCGGCCCGGCACGCGACATGGGCAGGGTGTTTCAGAAATCACGCTTGGATCTTGGACAGGCGATGGGGGATCGCCAGCCGATCCGTGCAAGTCAGCTTGGGGTCCCCGGTACGGACGCGTCATCCGGGATATGGAAGAAGCCGGATCCGGTTGCGACAACGCAGCTGAGCCCATTCGCATGTGTCACCAGAACGGTAAAGGTTCCGGTTTCATCCGAGGCCCAGACTTCGATCACGGTTGCCTGGGGTCGGCTTTTTTGCAGACCGCCCGCTGTCAGCCGTTCGGAATAGCCGTTTTGCAGTTTTTCCGTCATCGCCGTGCGGTCGCCGCAGCTGGCCGCCAAGGCCGGTGGCGCGGTTGCCGCCATGCCGAACAACAAAGACAGTCCCAATATACGCTTGAACATGACAAACTCCTTTCCATTGCGTGTCACGTCAGGAAAAGGGGTTGCCGCGAAAAGGGGGCGCGGTGCCCCTTTGGTGCCTATAATATTGGGTCGCCCCCGGCCGGTTTCAAACTCACGGCGTGTAAACACTGCGTTTACCGCAGCCCCCCGACCCCCATCCGCTGGCCCGCGCGGCCATTGCCCGCATCCCGTTCAAGGGGTAGTCACGGGGGTAAGCCACAGGGATCAGGAGCAAACTCATGCCCGCCAAACCTGCCCGTGCCTGGCAGCGGATGCTGTCCGGCCGCCGTCTGGATCTGCTGGATCCGACACCGATGGACATCGAGATCGAGGACGTCGCCCACGGGCTGGCCTTCGTCGCGCGTTGGAACGGGCAGACGCGGGGGGATTTCGCCTATTCGGTGGCGGAGCATTCGCTGCTGGTCGAGGAGATCTTTGCCCGGATACAGCCCAAAGCGCCGGTCAAGTGGCGGCTGGCAGCGCTTCTGCACGACGCGCCGGAATATGTGATTGGCGATATGATTTCGCCGGTCAAAGCGGCGGTCGGTCCGGGGTATGGCGCGCTGGACCAGCGGCTGACGGCGGCCATCCACCTGCGCTTTGGTCTGCCTTCGGCGTTGCCCAAGACGGTGAAGGCGCAGATCAAACGCGCCGACAAGATCAGCGCCTGGATGGAGGCGGTGCAGATCGCCGGGTTTTCAGAGGCTGAGGCCAGCAAGTTCTTTGGTCGGCCGAATACGGAGATCACCGGCAGTCTGGAGATCCGTCTGCGGCCGCCGCTTGAGGTGCGGCAGGATTTTGTGGCCCGCCATCATCAGCTGCTTGCACAGATGTGACGCTCGTCCTGGCCGGCTGCGATAGCCCGCGCGGGCGGCGCAGCGAAGCGTCCGACCGGGGCATCTGCCCCGCCGGTGTCTGTCTTTTTCGCGCGCTGCTGTCTGCTGCCGGTTCGGCGCGGGACGTACAGCCAGGTAAAGAATGGCGGCGCCGCCAATAGGCGGAGATGGACGGGCGTATCCGCCCGCGTGCTAAACGTTGTCTCTGCACGTCCCCCGGATAGGGGAACCTGTTCCTGGGATGCCGGGGATGTCAGCCCCGACGATGACCGCGATCAGATGCGATCATGGCAGACAGGGGGAAAAGCCGCGTAAAGCCTGCGTACGCTGGCTGTGCAACACCCTGCGGGCCGGTCTGATGCGGGCCCGCAGGATTGCTTGTCGGCTGCGGTCAGCGCGGGCTGCGCTTGGCCAGGATCCGTTGCAGGGTGCGGCGGTGCATATTCAGCCGCCGCGCGGTTTCCGAGACATTGCGGTCGCAGAGCTCATAGATGCGCTGGATATGCTCCCACCGCACCCGATCGGCGCTCATCGGGTTTTCCGGCGGCGGCGGCAGCTCATCAGTGCTGGCCAGCAGCGCGTTCATGATGTCGGTGGCATCAGCCGGTTTCGACAGGTAGTCGGTGGCGCCGATCTTGACCGCGGCAACCGCGGTGGCAATGGCACCATACCCGGTCAGAACGACAACGCGGCTGTCGGGGCGTTTCTCGCGTAGAATTTCGACCACGTCCAGGCCATTGCCGTCCTCGAGCCGCAGATCAACCACCGCATAGGCCGGCGGGCGGGCGGTGGCGATGGCGCTGCCGCCGGCAACCGAACCTGCGGTCTCCACCTCAAAGCCGCGCTTTTCCATCGCCTTGGCCAGGCGCCGCAGAAACGGCTCATCGTCATCGACCAGCAGCAATGTTTTGTCCGGTCCGATCTCCTGCAGAGCAATGTCCGCCATGCCCGGTCCTCCGCCTAGTTTTGATGTCCCGCCAGAGTATGTCCGGGCAAGGGAAAAGGTCAAACAGCTATCCGCCTCAGCTGTTTTCAATAAAGCAGGCGGTCTTGTCGGCCATCTGCTCGGCGCTTTCGTCGCGGCGGAAGAATTCGACAAAGCCCTGCTCGGGCAGCACCAGGTAGGAGAAGGTCGAATGGTCCACGAGGTAGTACTCGTCGTCGCCTTCGTTCTTTTTGTAGTAGGTCCTGTAGGCTTGGCTGGCGGCCTTGACCTGGGCGGCAGAGCCGGTCAGGCCGATCATCTTCTCATGCAGGTTTTCGGCATAGTCGCCAACCACTTCGGGGGTGTCGCGGTCCGGGTCGATGGAGATGAACACCGGCGTTACGCTGTAGCCGCGGTCGGCCAGTTCGTCGATGGCATCGGCGTTGCGCGCAGCGTCCATCGGGCAGACATCGGGGCAGAAGGTATAGCCGAAATAGACGATGGAGGGTTCGGTGATCACATCCTTGTCGGTGACCGTTTCGCCCTTGGCGTTGACCAGTTCGAACGGGCCGCCAATGGTCTCAGCGCCGCCGGCAATCTGGCTGCTGCGGCACTGGGCCAGTTTGTCGCTGCCGTTGCCATCGCGGGTCAGGAACCAGGCACCGCCCAGCAGGGCAGAAACGCAAACGGTGGCAAGGATTGCAGAAAGACGGGTCATGAGGTCACACCTTTGGTCAGGCAAGGGTTGTTGATCGTGGTCGGCGGCAGACCTATCAAGAAATGCGACCGATGCAACTGCTGCACGGCGTCACATCTACGGGAGCACCCAGGCCGATGATCAACCGCCTTTTCCGGCTGACAAGCGGGCAGGAACACAGCAACTGGATCCGGCTGCGCACATTGATCCTGCTACGCTGGGTGGCCATCACCGGCCAGCTGGCGGCGATTGCGGTGGCGCAGTATCACTTCCAGCTCCAGCTGCCGCTGCTGGCGTGCTATCTGGCCATCGGGGTTTCCGCCGCGGGCAACCTGGTGGCGGTGCTGGCATTTCCGGAAAACAAACGCCTGACGGAGTTCGAAAACTTCCTGATGGTGCTGTTCGACCTGCTTCAGCTGGCGTTTCTGCTGTATCTGACTGGCGGTCTGAACAACCCCTTTGCGCTGCTGGTGCTGGGGCCGGTGACGATCTCGGCCGCGGTGATGGCGCTGCGTTCGACCCTGATCATCGGCGCCACCGCCATCATTCTGGTGACGCTGATGGCAGAATTTCACCTGCCGTTGCGCACCGAAATCGGCTTCATGCTGCGGGTGCCGGACGTCTTTATCTTTGGCAACTGGATCGCCATCGTGATCGCCATCCTGTTTATCGGTGCCTATTCGTTCCGCGTCAGCAACGAGATGCGGCTGATGTCGGACGCGCTGAGCGCCACCCAGCTGGCGCTGTCGCGGGAGCAGAAGCTGACCGATCTGGGCGGCGTGGTGGCTGCTGCCGCGCATGAGCTGGGCACGCCGCTGGCCACCATCAAGCTGGCCAGCGCAGAGCTGATCGAGGAGCTGGACGACCGCCCCGACCTGCGCGACGATGCCGCACTGATCCGCGCCCAGGCGGACCGCTGTCGCGACATCCTGCGCAGCATGGGCCGGGCCGGCAAGGATGACCTGCACCTGCGCCAGGCGCCGTTTTCGGCCCTTGTGAACGAGGCGGCAGAGCCGCATATGCACCGCGGCAAGGCGGTGCTGTATGACGAGGCGCCGCTGGAGGGCGGTGATTTTCAGCAGCCCACGGTGCTGCGCAAGCCGGAGATCATTCACGGGCTGCGCAATCTGGTGCAGAACGCGGTCGATTTCTCGCGCTCCACCGTCTGGATCACCGCGGCCTGGGATGACACCACCATCGTGCTGCGCATCAGCGACGACGGCAAGGGTTTCCCACCGCAGCTGCTGGGCCGGATCGGTGACCCTTTCGTGCGCCGCCGCAAGGGCGAAAGCGAACATCACCAACGCCCGGAGTATGAGGGCATGGGGCTGGGGCTGTTCATCGCCAAGACGCTGCTGGAACGCACCGGGGCGCAGCTGCGATTCGCCAATGGCCGCGAGGCCGACCACGCCACCGACCGCCGCGGCGCGGTCGTTGTGGTGACCTGGCCGCGCAAAAAAATCGACGCGATGGAGGATGGTGGCCCTGTTATCGGGAAAAATTTACCTTTAGAAATTTAAGTATTCATTTTTAGGCAATCAATTAAACATGAATTAACCTTTATTGGCGCACCATAGGGTAAACGAGATCTGAACGAGGCAGGACATGATGCAGAATTTCGCTTCGATCGAATGGTTTGGACTGGTGGCCCTGTGTGCGGCAACAGCGGCTGCTGCGGTCTGGTGGCTGTCGCCCAATCCGCGCCGCGGCGGCATGGAACATGACCTGCTGGCCGGCGACAGCCGCAGCGATGCTGTGTTCCTGTTCGACGACAACAGCCTGATCGGCTGGTCCTCCGGTGCGCGCAAGTTCATTGGCGACCAGGCGGAAAACTTTGACTGGAGCATGCTGCGCGACCAGCTCTCCCGCAGCTATCCCGGCCTGCCGCAATCCCCCGGTTTCCTGCGCGATGTCGGCCCGCTGGTGCTGTCCGGCACCGCATCTGCCGAGAACCGCGAGGCCCATTGTGAATGGATCGACGGCGTCACCCGCGTCCAGCTGCGCCGCAGCGATCTGGAGGAGCAGAACAAAACCCTCGATCAGGAGCTGACAACCCTGCGTGCCGCGGTGCATCAGGCGCCCTACCCCGTCTGGCTCCAATCCGAGGAAGGCAACGTCACCTGGTCCAACCTGGCCTATGATGACCTGAACCAGAAGATTCGCGGCCGCGACGCCAATCTTGCCGAACCGCTGTTCACCGATCTGCACGATCCGATGACCAGCGGCAAGCCGGAGCGGATCAGCATCCCGCTGCCCGACAGCCAGAAGAAACTGTGGTACAACGTCTCCACCACCGAGACCGAGGCCGGCTGGCTGTGCCATGCGGTGGACGTGAACGCGGTGGTCGATGCAGAGGTGGCGCAGCGCAACTTTGTGCAGACCCTGGCCAAGACCTTTGCGCAGCTGTCGATCGGCCTGGCGATCTTTGACCGCAACCGCCAGCTGGTGCTGTTCAACCCGGTGCTGATCGACCTCACCGCGCTACCGGCCAATTTCCTCAGCTCGCGGCCCAACCTGCTGACCTTCTTTGACCGGCTGCGCGACCAGCGCATGATGCCGGAGCCCAAAAGCTACTCCAGCTGGCGCCACCAAATGGCCGACCTTCTGGAAGCCGCCGCCGAAGGTCGTTACCAGGAAACCTGGTCGCTGCCCTCGGGCTCTGTCTACAAGGTGTCGGGGCGACCGCATCCCGATGGCGCCATTGCCTTCCTGTTCGAGGACATCACCGCCGAGGTGACGCTGACCCGTCAGTTCCGCTCCGAGCTGGAGGTGGGCCAGTCGATCATGGACAACATGGAAGAAGCGATCGCCGTGTTCTCCTCCGACGGGACCATGAGCTTTTCCAACAGCGCCTATCGCACATTGTGGCAGATGGACCCGGAGGCAAGTTTTGCCAAAGTGTCGATCATGGATGCCAGCCGCATCTGGCAGGACACCAGCACCCCCACCCCGGTCTGGGGCGAGATCCGCGACTTCGTGGCTGGCTGCGAGGCCCGCGATGCCTGGTGGTCCCGCGTACAGCTGCGCGACGGCACCCGGTTGGTCTGCAAGGTCTCGGCGATCCAGAACGGCGCCACGATGGTCAGCTTCCGCACCCCGGAAACCGATGTGCTGCCCGCCGAACAGGAACGCTTTCCCGCCATCAGCCAGGGGTGATCGGGGACTGAACCCGAAACCCGCTTGCAGCAGGCCCGCGGCGACGCCATTGTACCGCAATGACGACACAGACCGCGGCCCGAACGCTGGCCTCACCAGAAGAAACGGCCGAACTGGCCGCCTTGATCGCCGGAGCCCTGCGCCCCGGCGATTGCCTGTTGCTGGAGGGCGTGATCGGCGCCGGCAAGACCCATTTCTGCCGCCACCTGATCCAGTCGCTGATGCGGGTGCCCGAGGATGTGCCCTCGCCGACGTTCACGCTGGTGCAGACCTATGACGTGCCCGCGGGTGAGCTGTGGCACAGCGATCTTTATCGTCTGACCTCGCTTGATGAGCTGGAGGAACTGGGCCTGACAGAGGCCTTCGAGACCGCGATCTGCCTGGTGGAATGGCCCGACCGGCTGGCCGAGCTGACCCCCGCCCACGCGCTGCATCTGACCCTGGCGCTGGTTCCCGGCGCCGACGACCAACGGACGCTGACCATCCGCTGGAGCGACCCGAAATGGCAACCGCTGATCGAAAGGATCACCGCATGAGCGCGCGCAACGATCACTGCCGTCAGTTTCTGGAGCGAACCCCCTATGGCGGCTGGCAGCGGGGCCCGCTGGCTGGTGATGCCTCCAACCGGCGATACGAACGGCTGCGCGGTCCGGACGGGCAAAGCGTCGTCCTGATGGACGCGCCGCCCGATCGGGGGGAAAGCGTCGCCCCCTTTGTTCGGATCGCCAACTATCTGCGCGACCAGGGGCTGAGCGCGCCAGACATCCTGGCACAGGACG
This sequence comes from Leisingera sp. SA32, assembly GCF_056033425.1. Taxonomy (NCBI): domain Bacteria; kingdom Pseudomonadati; phylum Pseudomonadota; class Alphaproteobacteria; order Rhodobacterales; family Roseobacteraceae; genus Leisingera; species Leisingera sp. SA32. Next base: position 193,395 of record NZ_JBVYHB010000001.1, read on the forward strand.
AAACACATGGCTTCCTGCTGCTGGAGGATCTGGGCGACGATCTGTTTGCCCGGGTCATCCGACGCCAACCAGAGCTGGAAGCACAGTTGTATGAGGCGGCCACCGATGCGCTGGTAGCGCTGCACCGCGCGCCGCTGCCGGAGCTGGAACCCTATGGTCCGCGGGTGTTGGCAGAGCTGGCATCGCTGGTCCTGCCTGCCTACCGTGATGCCATTCTGGACGACCACGACGCCAGTCTGCTGTCCCGGTTTCAGGATCAGCTGGAGGACATCCTGCGCGGCACCCTGCACGGCGATCCGGTGCTGGTGCAGCGCGATTTCCACGCCGAAAACCTGCTGTGGCTGCCGGAGCGCGACGGTGTCGCCCGCGTTGGCATGCTGGATTTTCAGGACGCGCGGGCGGGTCACCGGGCGTTTGACCTGATGTCGCTGCTGCAAGACGCCCGCCGCGACGTTCCCGCCGCCATCGAGATGCAGATGATCGACCGCTACATTGCCGCCACCGGCGTCGACGGGTCCGGCTTTCGCACCGCTTATGCGGTGCTGGGCGTGCTGCGCAATCTGCGCATTCTGGGGGTGTTTGCCCGCCTCAGCCGTGAGTACGGCAAGCCGCACTACCTCGCCTATATGCCGCGGGTCTGGGACCATCTGATGCGCGGGCTGGACCATCCTGCAATGGCGCCGGTGGCAGAGATGCTGCGGCGCGCCCTGCCCGCCCCCACGGCGGAAAACCTAGAGAAGTTGAAACCCTGATGCCCCGCAGCCCCGATGCCGTGATGCTGTTTGCCGCCGGGTTCGGCACCCGCATGCGAGAGCTGACGCGCGCGCGCCCAAAGCCGATGATCGAAGTGGCCGGAAAGCCGCTGATCGGTCATGCGCTGGCGCTGGCAGAGGAGGTTTCCCCGGAAACAATTGTTGCGAATCTGCACTACAAGCCAGAACCGCTGCGCGCCTATCTGGAGCCACGGGGCGTGCGGATCAGCCATGAGGCAGATGAGATCCTCGACACTGGCGGCGGCCTGCGCGCGGCGCTGCCGTTGCTGGGCAGCGGGCCGGTTTTCACCATGAATACCGATGCGATCTGGAAAGGTCCGAACCCCTTGCAGCTGGCGCAAGATGCCTGGGATCCGGCTCGGATGGATGCGCTCTTGGTCTGCGTGCCGCTGGCGCGCGCGGTCGGACGCAAGGGCAGCGGCGATTTTTCCACCGACAGTGAAGGGCGCATCAGCCGCAGCGGCAATCTGGTCTATGGCGGCGTTCAGATCCTGAAGACCGACCGGCTGCACCAGATCGCCGAACGGGCCTTTTCGCTGAACACCCTGTGGAACCTGATGGCCGAAGACAACCGACTGTTTGCCCTGGAATATCCCGGCAGCTGGTGCGATGTGGGCCACCCCGAAGGGATCACCCTGGCCGAGGATCTGATAGCCGCCGATGATGTTTGACCCATCCGATAAACCGCGTGTCTTTGCCGTGCCCTGCGGCGTCGATTTCCCCCGCGCACTGGTGAACGGCCTGTGCCTGCGCAGCGAGGGCCAGCCGCCCGAGGCGCTGGCGCGGGTTGAACTGATCGTCAACACCGCCCGCATGGCGCGGCGGGTGCGGATGCTGTTCGACCAGGGCCCGCCGCGGCTGTTGCCGCGGATGCTGATGCTGACCGACCTTGCCCAGCGGGCCACCCTGGACGGGCTGCCGCCACCGCTGCCGCCCCTGCGTCGGCGACTGGAACTGTCGCAGCTGATCGCAAAACTTCTGGACGCGCAGCCGGATCTGGCGGCGCGCGCCTCGCTTTACGATCTGTCCGACAGCCTGGCTGCGCTGATTGATGAGATGCAGGGCGAAGGCGTCAGCACCGATGCGATCCGGCGGTTGGATGTGTCGGACATGTCCGGCCACTGGGCACGCGCGCAGCAGTTTATCGGCATTGCGGATCAACTGACGGCGCAGAATGACGGCGCCATGGACGCCCAGGCGCGGCAACGGCAGGTGGTCTTGAACCTGATCGAACAATGGCAGGACAATCCGCCGCAACATCCAATCATTCTGGCCGGCTCCACCGGGTCGCGCGGAACCACGCTGATGCTGATGGAAGCGATCGCGCGGCTGCCGCAGGGCGCGGTGATCCTGCCCGGGTTCGACTTTGACCAGCCTGATCCTGTCTGGGCGGGGCTGGATGATCCGATGATTTCCGAAGACCACCCGCAGTACCGGTTCCACAAGCTGATGAAGGATCTGGAGCTTGCGCCGGGTGATGTGCAGCGTTGGACGGACTGCGCGCCCGCCTCGCCACCGCGCAACCGGCTCCTGTCGCTGGCGCTGCGCCCTGCCCCGGTGACCGACGCCTGGATGAGCGAAGGGCCGCAGCTGACCGGGCTGGATGCAGCCACGAAGGACGTGACCCTGGTCGAGGCCTCCAGCCCGCGCGCCGAGGCGCTGGCGATTGCGCTGCGGCTGCGCAAGGCGGCGGAGGACGGCCAGACCGCGGCGCTTATCACACCGGACCGGATGCTGACCCGTCAGGTCGCGGCGGCGCTGGACCGCTGGGACATCCTGCCCGATGATTCCGCCGGCCAGCCCTTGCAGCTGTCGCCACCGGGCCGGTTCCTGCGCCATGTGGCCGGGCTGTTCTGCAAACCGCTGACCAGCGATGCGCTGCTGACGCTGCTGAAGCATCCGCTGACCCATGAGGGCACGGAGCGCGGTAACCACCTGCGCCAGACCCGTGAGCTGGAGCTGTCGCTGCGCCGCAACGGCCCGCCCTTTCCGGACGCCGGAACCTTTGCCAAGTTCGGCGAGGACCGCAGCCTGACACCCGGCTGGACAGAGTGGCTGTCGGCCTGTTTTGCCAACCAGCACCAGCCGGGCGAGCAGACGCTGACCGACTGGGTCACCCGCCTGCGCAAACTGGCGGAACAGATTGCCGCCGGCAGCCAGACAGACGGCACAGGCACGCTGTGGGACAAGAAAGCAGGCCATAAAGCCCTGGCCTGCATCGAAAACCTGCAAGCCGAGGCCGCATACGGCGGCACCATGACCGCCCGCGACTTTGCCGATCTGTTGGGGGCCTTGCTGAGCCAGGGAGAGGTGCGCGACCGCGACGCGCCCTATGGCTCGATCATGATCTGGGGCACGCTGGAGGCGCGCGTGCAGGGCGCTGACCTGGTGATCCTCGGCGGGTTGAACGAGGGCAGCTGGCCCGAGGCGGCTGCCCCCGACCCCTGGTTGAACCGACAGCTTCGCAACCAGGCGGGACTGTTGCTGCCGGAACGTCGCATCGGCCTGTCGGCGCATGACTTCCAGCAGGCCATCGCCGCATCCGAGGTCTGGCTGACGCGCGCGATACGCAGCGAAGAGGCCGACACAGTGCCCTCGCGCTGGCTCAACCGGATGACCAACCTGCTGTCCGGCTTGCCCGAACAGGGTGGTCCGCAGGCGCTGGCCGAAATGCGGTCGCGCGGCGCAAAATGGCTGGGCTGGGCCGCGGCGCTGGAGGCCCCGGTACCGATCCCGCAGGCGCCGCGCCCCTCACCGCGCCCGCCAGTGGCCGCGCGGCCGCGGCGGCTGACGATCACTGAAATTCCGCGACTGATCCGCGACCCTTATGCGATCTATGCCAAACACGTGCTGCGGCTGAAACCGCTGAACCCGCTGGTGCAGGAACCCGATGCGCTGCTGCGCGGCATTGTCGTGCATGAGGTCTTCGAGCGGTTCATCCGCGACAGCCTGGACGCGCCAGAGGCGCTGACGCCCGAGAACCTGATCGCTGCCTCGCGGCAGCTGCTGGAGGAACATGTGCCCTGGCCGGTGGCCCGCATCCTGTGGCAGAGCCGAATCCGCAGGATCGCGGCTGACTTTGTCCTGGCCGAGCGCGAACGCCAGGCCCGCGCACGGCCTGTTGCCTTTGAGGCAAAGGGCAGCGCGCGGCTGGATCCCTTAGATTTCACCATCGCCTGCCGCGCCGACCGCATCGACATGGACGACCGCGGATTTCTGCATCTGTACGACTATAAGACCGGCGCGCCGCCCTCCGAGGCGCAGCAGAAGAAGTTCGAAAAGCAGCTGTTGATCGAGGCAGCGATGGCCGAAGAAGGCGCCTTTGCCGACATTGGCGCTGCCGAGGTGGCCCGGGCGCTGTTCATCGGATTGGGCAGCAAGCTGAGCGAAGTGCGCGCCCCGCTGGAGGACGAACCCCCGGCCAAGATCTGGGAAGACCTGCGTACCCTTATCAGTGCCTATTTCGACCCTGATCAAGGCTATTCGAGCCGTCGCATGGTGCATAAGGACGACTTCGCCGGCGACTATGACCATCTGGCGCGCTACGGCGAATGGGACCGCAGCGCCACACCGCAGCCGGAGGATCTGGCATGAGCACCCGCAACAAGGCCTCAGAGGCACAGTTCCGCGCCGCGCGTCCCGACGCCTCGACCTGGTTGGCGGCGAACGCGGGCTCGGGCAAGACCAAGGTGCTGACCGACCGCGTGGCGCGGCTGCTGCTGAAGGGCGTGCAGCCGCAGCATATTCTCTGTCTCACCTATACGAAGGCCGCCGCGAGCGAGATGCAGAACCGGCTGTTCAAGCGGCTGGGCGAATGGGCGATGCTGGAAGATGCCGCGCTGATTGCCGCCCTTACTGATCTAGGCGAGGTCAATACAGGGGCGGCGGAATTGGCCCAGGCCCGGACCCTGTTTGCCCGCGCCATCGAGACACCGGGCGGTCTGAAGATCCAGACCATCCACTCCTTCTGCGCCTCCCTGCTGCGCCGCTTTCCGCTGGAGGCCGGCGTCAGCCCGCAATTCGCCGAGATGGACGACCGCGCAGGCCAGATGCTGCGCGCAGAGATCATGGAGGATTTTGCCGAAGGGCCGCAGGCGGAGCTGCTGGATGCGCTGACCCGCCATGTCAGCGACAGCGATTTTGAGACGCTGACCGCCGCCGTCTGCCAGCGCCGCGCCGATTTTGCCGCGCCGATGGACTGGGCCGGGCTGCTGGCGCTGTTCGGCCTGCCCGAGGGTTTTGACGAGGCGGCGCTGGAGGCGCTGGTGTTCCTGGGGGGCGAGGCGGAGCTGCTGCAAGCCACCCGCACCATGCTGGCCGAAGGCGGCACCACCGACCAGCGCGCAGCCGACAAGCTGGCCGGCATCAACGAACCGACACTGGCTGATTTGCCTGTGTTAGAGAGTGTTTTTCTGACTGGCGCCGGCGCCAAGGAGCCGTTCACCGCCAAGATCGGCAAGTTCCCGACCAAGAAGCTGCGCGAGGCGAATGTGGCGCTGATGGACCGGTTGGAGCCGCTGATGCGCCGCGTCGAGGACGCCCGCGCGCGGCGTCTGGCACTGACGGCGGTGCGCAAGAGCCACGATCTGCACCGGTTTGCCGCCGCCTTTCTGCCGGAATACGAGCGCCGCAAGCAGCTGCGCGGCTGGCTTGATTTCGACGATCTGATCCTGAAGGCACGGCAATTGCTGAACGATCCCGGCGTTGCCGCCTGGGTGCTGTACCGGCTGGACGGCGGCATCGACCACATTCTGGTGGATGAGGCGCAGGACACCAGCCCGGTGCAATGGGACGTGATCGAAAAGCTGGCGCAGGAGTTCACCGCCGGCGAGGGCGCGCGTTCGGACGTGGAACGTACGATCTTTGTGGTCGGCGACAAGAAGCAGTCGATCTATTCTTTTCAGGGCGCTGACCCCAGCGCCTTTGACCGGATGCAGCAGGAGTTCGGCCGTCGTCTGACCGAAACCGGGGCCGGGTTGCAGGATGCCTCGCTGGACTTTTCCTTCCGCTCGTCCGCGGCGATTCTGAAACTGGTGGACCTGGTCTTCCGCGACAGTGCGGGCGCAGGCTTTCGCCCGGATGCGCTGCACCATGCCTTCAAATCCGACCTGCCGGGCCGCGTTGACCTGTGGCCGGTGATTGAGAAGGTCGAGGACGACGAGGATCCGGATTGGACCAGCCCGGTCGACCGTCCCAGCAGCCGCCACCACACGGTGATCCTGGCGGAGCGCATCGCGCAATCGATCAAGCAGATGATCGCGGATGGCGTCACCATACCGATCGACGGCGACAGCCCCGGCAGCTTTTGCCGCCGGCCGGTTCAGGCCGGTGATTTCCTGATCCTTGTGCAGCGACGCTCGGACCTGTTTTCGGAAATCATCCGTGCCTGCAAGAACGCACAGCTGCCCATCGCCGGCGCCGACCGGCTGAAGGTCGGGGCGGAACTGGCGGTAAAGGACATTGCGGCACTGCTAAGGTTCCTGGCGCTGCCGGAGGATTCGCTGTCGCTGGCCGAGGCGCTGAAATCGCCGTTGTTCGGCTGGGGAGAGCAAGCGCTGTTCGACCTCGCCCACCGGCGCGAGGACAAGTACCTGTGGCCCGCCCTGCGCACCCGCGCGGCGGAGTTCCCCCAGACCATGGCGGTGCTGGATGACCTGCGCGCCAATGCCGACTTCCTGCGGCCCTTCGATCTGATCGAACGCATTCTGACCCGCCACGGCGGGCGGCAGAAGCTGCTGGGACGGTTGGGAACGGAGGCGGAGGACGGCATCAACGCGCTGCTATCGCAGGCGCTGGCCTATGAGCGCACCGATGTGCCCAGCCTGACCGGTTTCCTGGTCTGGATGCAGACCGATGATCTGGAGATCAAACGGCAGATGGGCGCGGCCGGCAATCTGATCCGGGTGATGTCGGTGCATGGCTCCAAAGGGTTGGAAGCGCCGATCGTGATCCTGCCGGAGACCGAAAAACGGCGCGCGCCCAGCGATGCGGAGATCATGCTGGCCGAGGGCACCCCGGTCTGGAGAATGCCGAAGGAGCAAATGCCCGCCAGCATGTTGGCCGCCCGCGAGACGGCGCAGGAGAAGTTGCAGAACGAGCGTCTGCGGCTGCTGTATGTGGCTCTGACACGGGCCGAAAAGTGGCTGATCGTCGCCGCCGCCGGCAAGGTAGGCGAGGCTGGCGAAAGCTGGTACCGGATGGTGGAAAGCGCGATGCAGGACGGCGGCGCGGTGGAATGCGATCTGGGCGGGCAGACCGGGCTGCGGCTGCACCATGGTGATTGGGACGGGCTGCCACTGGTGGTGCCACCGACGCCCGAAACCGTCACCCACTGCCTGCCGGAGCTTTTCCGCCAGCCTGCCGCGCCCTATTTGCCGCCCGCCGCGGCGCTCAGCCCCTCGGACCTGGGCGGCGCCAAGGCGCTGCCGGGCGATCAGGGCCTGGACGAGGCTGCCGCCAAGGCGCGCGGCAGCCGCCTGCACCTGCTGCTGGAGCATCTGCCCGGTCAGCCGCCGCAGGACTGGCCGCAGCTGGCACAGAACCTGTTGCAGGATGCGCCGGACAGCGCCGCGCTGCTGGCCGAGGCGCAGGCGGTGCTGACCCAACCGTCGCTTGCACCTGTTTTTGCCAAAGAAACCCTGGCCGAGGTGCCGATCAGTGCCGATCTGGACGGGCAGCGGTTGCATGGGGTGATCGACCGTCTGATTGTCAGCCCCGACCGGGTGCTGGCGGTGGATTTCAAAACCAACGCGACCGTGCCACAATCGCCGCAGCATTGCCCCGATGGGCTGTTGCGGCAGATGGGCGCCTATGCCCATGCGCTGGCGCAGATCTATCCCGACCGGGTGGTCGACACCGCGCTGTTGTGGACCCGGACGGCAACGTTGATGCCACTGCCGCACGACCTTGTGACTGCGGCGTTGCAACGGTACGCGGAACCTTGACGATCCGGGGCGCCGTACATAGGTTCCGACTCCAGTTGCCACACACTCATGGAGACATGCATATGTCCACCGTAGCCGTCACCGACGACACCTTTGACGCCGAAGTCAAGAACTCCGATATCCCCGTCGTGGTGGATTTCTGGGCCGAATGGTGCGGTCCCTGCAAACAGATTGGCCCCGCTCTGGAAGAGTTGGCCGTGGAATTCGACGGCAAGATCAAGATTGCCAAGGTTGATGTCGACAGCAACCCCAACGCCGCTGCGGCGATGGGCGTGCGTGGCATCCCGGCGCTGTTCATCTTCAAGGACGGTCAGGTTGTGTCCAACCGCGCGGGCGCAGCCCCCAAGGCTGCCCTGCAAAGCTGGATCGAAGAATCGATCTGATCCGGCTCCATATTCGGAACATCAAAGGGCTGTCCCGCGCGGGCAGCCCTTTTTCGTTGCCGCAGCCCGCCGGATCACACGCGGCAGACATGAAAAAAGCCGCCCATGCGGGGCGGCTCTTGATACAGGCGGCAAGCAGGTGCTGCTTAGATCGCCGAAATGTCCGAACGGGTCAGGCCGATATCGGACAGCTGTGCATCCGACAGCTCCGAAAGCAGCTTGCGGGTCTTGCGGCTCTCATTCCACTCGATCAGGTTGCTTTTGGCATTCAAGATCGTATCGACCACACGGAGAACGGTGACTGCTCCGAGCGGCGCGTAGATGTTCGCGGTCGTCATTAGCGCATATCCTTCTGAGAAACAGCCGACCCTGTGCCGGTTGTGACGCTCATGTAGGCTGTGCGACTGAGACCCACAATTGCTGGATTCTCAGTCCCGGTCTGCGTTTTCTGCATGGCAGGACGGTCGGCAAACCGCCGCTGTCGGCCGCCGCCAGCGTTCACTTGTACCGGCGTGGGGTTGCAGCCATATAAGGGGGCAAGCAAACGGAGGCATTTATGGCAGACGATCAATTTCCCGGCTGGCACGGCACCACCATCATTGGTGTCAAGAAAGACGGCCAGGTGGTCATCGCCGGCGACGGTCAGGTGTCGCTGGGCCAGACAGTCATCAAGGGTACCGCGCGCAAGGTACGCCGCCTGTCGCCGGGCGGCTTTGACGTGGTGGCGGGCTTTGCCGGCTCCACCGCCGACGCCTTTACCCTGCTGGAGCGGCTGGAGGCCAAGTTGGAGGCAACCCCCGGCCAGCTGGCCCGTGCCAGCGTGGAACTGGCCAAGGACTGGCGCACCGACAAATACCTGCAAAAGCTGGAGGCGATGCTGATCGTCACCGATGGCAGCGACATGTTCGTGATCACCGGCGCCGGCGACGTGCTGGAGCCTGAACATGACGTGGCGGCCATCGGCTCGGGCGGGAATTTCGCCCTGGCGGCGGCGCGCGGCATGATGGACAGCGGCAAATCGGCGGAAACCGTGGCCCGCGACGCCATGGCGATTGCCGCCGACATCTGCGTCTACACCAACGGTAACCTGACCGTCGAAACCATCGGCGGGGACCGCTGAGGTGGCCCAGCTGGACCAGAACGATCTGCGGGCCGCTGTCGGCTCGGGCCTGCTGTCCGAGGCCCAGGCCGCGACGCTGATGGCGCTGGCTCACAGCCGCCGCGGCGCACGGGAAAACCTGGCACCCGGCGACGAGCCCTTTGAGCTGTTCAAAGGCTTCAACGAGATCTTCATCGTCATCGGCCTGGTGATTCTGGCCTCCGGCTGGGCCGGCGTGACGGCGGTTGATCTGGCGGGCTCCATGGGTGTCTATCAGGCCAAGGCGGTCTATTCCGCGGTTCTGGGCGCCGCGGTGCTGTGGGGGCTGTCTGAATACTTTATCCGCCGCCGCCGCATGATCGCACCGGCCATTGCCCTGTCGGTGATGTGGGCCGCCAATGCCGGCCTCGGCCTCACGGCGCAGTTCGCCGAACCCTTCATGATTGCGCAGAATGATTTCACCAGCCTGCCGCTGCCCTTCGCGCTGGCCACCGCGGCGGTGGCCCTGTTCTGGCTGCGGTTCCGGGTGCCCTTTGCCATGGCGTTGATTGCAATGGGTGTCTTTGGGCTCGCGCTGCTGATGGGCGCGATCCAGGCCGGCACGCCGGGCGGTATTGGTGATCTGTTTCTGCTGTCGGCCAGCGGCCCCTTTGCCTGGATCACCCTGGCGGTGGGGGTTGCGGTCTTTGCCATGGCGATGGTGTTCGATCTCAGCGATCCGCACCGTGTGACGCGGCGCTCAGCCCAGGGGTTCTGGCTGCATGTGGTGGCCGCGCCCGCGCTGGTCAACACCATCGCGCTGAGCCTGCTTGCAAAAGACAGCGCGGGCGCCAACCTGATGCTGTTGGGCGTGCTGTTGTTCTTTGCCATGGTCGCCATCGTGATTGACCGCCGCTCCTTCCTGATTGCTGCGATCGGCTACAGCGTGACGCTGGCCGGCACGGTGTTCAGCAGTGATGGCGCGGCGATGACCATTCTGGTGCTGGGCCTGTTCCTTGTCATCCTGGGTGCCTTCTGGAGCCGCATCCGCGCGGCGCTGCTGGCGCCCCTTTCCAACGTGCTGCCGCTTGACCGGCTGCCCCCCTCACACTGAAGGGAAGATACCCATGACCGATCTGACCCCCCGCGAAATCGTCTCTGAGCTGGACCGTTTCATCATCGGCCAGAAAGAAGCCAAACGCGCCGTGGCCGTCGCCCTGCGCAGCCGCTGGCGGCGCAAGCTGCTGGATGATGACCTGCGCGACGAAGTCTACCCCAAGAACATCCTGATGATCGGCCCCACCGGCGTCGGCAAGACCGAGATCAGCCGCCGCCTGGCCAAGCTTGCGCGCGCGCCTTTCCTCAAGGTTGAAGCCACCAAATTCACCGAGGTTGGCTATGTCGGCCGCGATGTGGAGCAGATCATCCGCGATCTGGTGGACAACGCCATCGCCCAGACCCGCGAGTACATGCGCGAGGAGGTCAAGGCCAACGCCCACAAAGCGGCAGAGGACCGGGTGCTGGAGGCGATCGCGGGCAAGGATGCCCGCGAGGCCACCCGCGAGATGTTCCGCAAAAAGCTGAAATCGGGAGAGCTGGACGACACGGTGATCGAACTGGACGTCGCCGATACCTCCAACCCGATGGGCATGTTCGAAATCCCCGGCCAGCCCGGTGGCAACATGGGCATGATGAACCTGGGCGACCTGTTCGGCAAGGCGATGGGCGGGCGTACCACCCGCAAGAAACTGACCGTCTCCGAGAGCTATGAGGTCTTGATCAGCGAGGAAGCCGACAAGCTGCTGGATGACGAAACCGTCACCCGGACGGCGGTGGAATCGGTCGAACAGAACGGCATCGTGTTCCTGGACGAGATCGACAAGGTCTGCGTGCGCCAGGAAACCCGTGGCGGTGACGTCAGCCGCGAGGGTGTGCAGCGCGATCTGCTGCCGCTGATCGAGGGCACCACCGTCAGCACCAAACACGGTCCGGTCAAGACCGACCACATCCTGTTCATCGCCTCTGGCGCGTTCCACATCGCCAAGCCGTCGGACCTGTTGCCGGAATTGCAGGGTCGCCTGCCGATCCGGGTCAACCTGCGCGCCCTGACGGAGGAGGATTTTGTTCGCATCCTGACCGAGACCGACAATGCTCTGACCCGCCAGTACACCGCATTGATGGGCACCGAGGACGTCGCCGTCACCTTTACTGACGACGGTATCGCGGCACTGGCGCGGATCGCCGCGGAGGTGAACCAAACGGTCGAGAACATCGGTGCGCGGCGACTTTACACGGTGATGGAGCGGGTGTTCGAGGAGCTGTCCTTTACCGCGCCGGACCGTGGCGGCGAAACCGTGACCGTCGATGCGGCTTTCGTGATGAAAAACCTCGGAGAGCTGGGCCGCTCGGCTGATGTCAGCCGCTACGTGCTGTAATCCCGCGCGCGGCTCATCATGCGCTTTGACATTGGCGGCAGGTGCAGTAGCCTGCCGCTATTTCGTTGAGGGTAAAACATGAATGCGCTGCGTCTTGCCTGCGGCATCGCCCTGCTGCTGTTGGCGTCCTGCACGGACAGAAGTTTCACCCCCACGGTGCCAGAGGCGCTGGATCTGGGCACCCCAAAGACCATTTTTGCCGCCACCAACCGCGGCGCGCTGCCGAATGGAAACTACGGCGCCCAGCGTTCCGACGGCATCAGCCTGCTGGAGCTCACAGTCTCCATTCCGCCTGAACACAAGCCCGGCACCCTGAAGTTTGGCTATGCGGATCCTGATCCGGCAACGGAGTTCACCATGGCAGGCCGCCACCAGTTCGAAAGCGAAGCCGCGTTCTCCGCCAGGCTGCGCCGCGAACTGGCAAAGCTTCCATACGACGAAAAGGATGTGACGATCTTTGTGCATGGCTACAATTCGACCCAGGCCGAAACCGCATTTCGCGCAGCACAGCTGACCCATGACATCGAAATCCCAGGCGCAACCGTGATCTATTCCTGGCCCAGCAAGGGTAAGGCGCTTGGCTACGCCTATGACGGCGACAGCGTGCTCTATTCCCGCGACGGTCTGGAACATCTGCTGCGCAGCCTGAAAAACGCGGGCGCCCGCCGCGTTGTGGTCGTGGCGCATTCCATGGGCGGTTTGCTGACCATGGAGACCCTGCGCCAGATCGAAATCAAGTCGCCCGGCTGGAGCGCCCGACACCTCGGCGGGGTGATCCTGATGTCCCCGGATCTGGACGTCGACGTCTTCAAATCGCAGATGGAGAAATTCACCGTCGTGCCGCAACCCTTTCTGATCTTCTCCTCGCGCAAGGACACGGTGCTGACCCTGTCGCAGCGTCTGCGCGGGCTGGACGGGCGCGGCAGATTGGGCAACCTTGCAAACATTGACGAAATCAGCGATCTGCCGATTGAGTTCGTCGATACGACAGCCTTTTCCGACGAGGCCGAGTCGCAGCATTTTGTCGCCGCCAGTTCGCCGGCCCTGATTGCGTTGCTGAATGGCGCCCGTGAAACCACCGCCGCCTTCACGCGCACCCCGGATGTGCTGCAAAAGATCTTTCCGGGGCAGATCGTCATCCGGGACAATGCCGTCAAGGTGGCATTGTCCCCTCCGGCAGGCGAGGACCGGTAAGGCGCGGCTCAGCGGATGCGGCGCAGGTAAACGTAGTAGGCGCCACTGCCGCCATGGCTGACATGCGCGGGGGTGATCTGCAACACCGCTTGCGCCAGCGGCGGCAGCGACAGCCACTGCGGCACCTTGTGGCGCAAGACTCCGCGCGGCACCGGCATCGGGCCGGGTTCGTCGCGATCCTTGCCCTTGCCGGTAATCACCAGCACCAGACGCTTGCCGGATCCTTGCGCCGACAGAATGAACCGGGTCAGGGCAGGGTGCGCGGCATCAATGCGCATGCCGTGCAGGTCCAGCTTGCCTTCGGGGCGCAGCTTGCCGCGTTTCATGCGGCGAAAGGCCTTGTCATCCATCTGCACCGGATCGCTGGCCAGGCTGCGCGCCAGCGAGGGTTTGAGATCATGTTTTACCGGTTTGGATCTGGCCCGGCTGCCGATTTCGAACCGCTCGGGCAGCGGCTGGGCCTGTGGTTCGCGCGGCTTGGCCGTCTTGGGCTTTGGCTGCGCCGGGTAGGGCGGCAGCGACTTTGCGGCCGGTGACAGGCGCTCTGTCTGGCTTGCGACCTTCTTCCAAAGGTCGATTTCATCTTCTGTCAGCTTCCGGCGGCTCATTCAAAGGTCTTCCGGCAACATCGCATAGGCCCGCTGGATCGGCAGCAGCAGCACCATCCGTCCCGGGTCTTTCATGGTTCCAGCAATCTCGCCCGCAGCATCGCCGGTGCCAACAAAGATATCCGCCCGCTGCGCGCCCTTGATGGCAGAGCCGGTGTCCTGAGCGATCATCAGGCGGCGCAGCGGCATGTGCCCCTCCTTTTCGACCCAGACCGGCGCGCCCAGCGGGGTATAGGCGGGGTCCGCCGCAATGCTGCGCATCGACGTGACGGAACGGTTCATCGCCCCCAGCGGACCCTTGGAGGCGGCCACCTTGCGGACCTCGCGGAAGAAGACATACGACGGGTTGTGCAGCAGCAGTTCCCGGCCGGCACTGGGGTTGCGCCGGACCCAGGCCTTGATGACCTGGGCGCTGACCTGATGGGCGTTGTAAATCCCGCGGCGCACCAATTCCTTGCCGATGGATCTGTAAGTGTGGCCATTGGCGCCGCCGTAGCCGACCCGGATCATCGAACCATCCGGCAGGCGGATCCGCCCAGACCCCTGGATCTGGAGGAAGAACAGCTCAACCGGGTCGTCGACCCAGGCGATTTCCAACCCGCGCCCCTGCATGACGCCGCTGTTCAGAATGTCGCGCCGGGGCAGCCACAGATCCGTGCGCCGGGCCTCTGGCGGCATCCTGTAAACCGGGTAGCGATAGCGCGCGCTGCGGTGACGAGAGCCGTTCAGTTCCGGTTCAAAGTAGCCGGTGAACAGGGCGGGATTTCCATCCTCGACCAGCACGGGGCGGAAAAACAGCTCAAAGAAGGCACGGGCGCCTTCTGGGCGCTGCGCGCGGGCAGTCTTGCACAGCGCCTTCCAGTCGGGGTCTTTCAGATCGCCGCAGGTGCCCAGAAATGTCTGCAAGGCAGCGGCATGGTCATCCTCGGCCCAGCCATCCAATTGCGAGAAGTCGAGAATGCTGTACACGGTTTCGGATTGCGCCCCGGAGGCGGTCATCGCGGCCGCTGCCAATGCAGCGGCCCCAAGTGCCCCGCGAAGCGCCGCAATCATGCGTCCGTCGCAACCAGCTGCCAGTTCGGATCGTCGCTGCCCATGTCGCGGGCAAAGACCCAAGTGTCCTTCTGGCGTTTCACCGCCTTGGGATCGCCCTCGACGATATCACCGCCGCGATCGCGCACCACCGAGGTCATCTCGGCCTTGAACCGCATGGTGATTTCGGCGCGGCCCGTTTGAGCGTCGAACTGGGCGTCGGTCAGGTTGGTTTCCCGCACGCCGATGAACTCGGCCTCAATCTTCAGACCCTGATCCTCGCGCTGCGCCACCGCCTCGACAAAGCTGTCAAAGACGTCTTCGGCCAGGAAGGGCTGGATGCTGTCCAGATCGCCACGTTCAAATCCCATCAGGATCATCTCATAGGCGCCGCGCGCGCCCTGCACGAAGTCCTGCACCTGGAACGACGGATCTGTCCGTTTCATCGCGGCCAGCGCCTGCGCCTGCGGGCTGCCCTCGTCGACGTAGTCGGTGATGTCGCGGTCGGGTCCGCCCTCGATCACCTCCAGTTCGGGGCGACGGCTGCGCGCCTCGGACTGGGGCACAGGCGGCTTTTCAAAGCCCTCGCGTGTTCCCAGCACGCTTTTCAGGCGCAGGATCAGAAACACGGCAATTCCTGCCAGAACCAAAAGCTGAATCACAGGCGACTCCATGGAAACCTCATGTTAGGCGTTCGTGCTTTGTTTGAAACCAAAGCGGTCAGACCTTATGTAGGTGACGGGCGGGGGCAAGTCTACCGCTCCGGCGAATGATCTCGAGGAAAGCCCTATGTATCTATTTCTTGCGTTTCTGATGGTTCCCATCATTGAAATCGCCCTGTTTATCCAGGTCGGCGGGGCCATCGGGATGTGGCCGACGCTGGGTATCGTCGTGCTGACCGCAGTGCTGGGCACCTGGCTGGTCAAAACGCAAGGTCGGCTGGCGATGGGGCAACTGCGCTCGTCGTTCCAGCACCTGTCAGACCCGGCGGAGCCACTGGCGCATGGCGCGATGATCCTGTTCGCCGGCGCGCTGTTGCTGACGCCCGGATTTTTCACCGATACAGTGGGGTTTGCGCTGCTGATGCCGCCGGTGCGGCTGGCGATGTACCGTTTCCTGCGGTCCAAGATCAGCGTGGCACAATTCCAGATGGGGCCGGACCCCATGCAGAGACGGCATTATCCCGAGGGTCAGGGGCGTGCGGGCGGTCGCGAGGATGTGATCGACGGTGACTATGAAGATGTCACGCCAGGCCAGCGCCGCGACGGCCCATCTGGTTGGGTTGACGGCCCCCGTTGAGATAGCCGGACCAAGCTGCTAAGCACGGGCAAAAGAATTTATATGCAGGAGCACCTCCATGGCCGAAAACGGCGAAGCCCAACAGCAGCCCCAGGTCCAGATGAACATTCTGGGCCAGTTCATCCGCGACATGTCGTTCGAAAACGTGATGGCGCAGAAAGGCTCTGGCGGCGACGTACAGCCCGACGTCAGCGTTCAGGTGAATCTGGATGCCAAGAAGCGGTCGGTTGAAAACCAGTATGAGGTGGTCACCAAGCTGACCGTCGAATCCAAGAACAAGGAAGGCGGCGATGTGCTGTTTGTTCTGGAGCTGGAATATGTTGGCGTGTTCAACATCGTCGGCGTGCCGGAAGACCAGCTGCACCCGTTCCTGTTGATCGAATGCCCGCGGATGACCTTCCCGTTCCTGCGCCGCATCGTGTCGGACGTGACCCGCGATGGCGGCTTCCCGCCGCTGAACCTGGACAACATCGACTTCGTCGCGATCTACCGCAACGAGCTGGCGCGCCGTCAGTCCGAGGCCGCAGCCGCCGCGCCGACACAGTAAGGTTTCAGACCGCACAGGTCCGATGAAGATCAACGCCGCTGGCTCCCAGCGGCGTTTTTCTGTTGCGCGGCGCTGCCGAACTGGCGCGGTGTCAGCTGGTGCTGTTCCACAGGGCGTCATCGCCCAGCTTGGCGACGAACTCTGCATGGGCCGCCTGTTCCTCGGCGGTCAGACGGGCGGGCAGCGGGGCCGGGCGCGGCTGCGGGCGCCAATCATCTTCGACCTCGACCGATTTACTGGAGCGCTGCGTGGACAGGCCGAAATCCGGCTGCCGCCCGCCGATCAGCTCCAGATAGACATCCGCCAGGATCTCGGAGTCGAGCAGCGCGCCATGCAGGGTCCGGTTCGAGTTGTCGATGTTGAATCGGCGGCACAGCGCATCCAGCGTCGCCGGCGAGCCGGGAAAGCGCTGGCGCGCCATCGCCAATGTGTCCACCGCCTGATCCATAGGCAGTTTTGGCAGCCCCATGCGGTCCAGCTCGTAATTCAGGAACTTCATGTCAAAGCTGGCATTGTGAATGACCAGCTTGGAATCCTGCACGAAATCCAGAAACTTCTGGCCGATCTTGGCAAACACGGGCTTGTCCCGCAGGGTCACCGCGCCCGGACCGGGCTGCTGCGGCGGCTCCAGCAGGTCGGGACCGATGCCATGCACCCCGAAGGCCTCTGCCGGCATCGAGCGTTCCGGGTTCATATATTCATGAAAGGTATTGCCGGTGGGCATGTGGTTCAGCAGTTCCACCGCGCCGATTTCAACAATGCGGTCGCCGGAGAAGGGGTCAAAGCCGGTTGTTTCCGTATCGAGAACAATTTCACGCATGGGGCAGGCGGCTCCTGATGTCGGCAAGGATCTGTGCCACCTGCGCGGCGGCGTGCTCTGGGGTGTCAGTTTCGATCAAGTAGTCGGCACGGGCGCGCTTGTCTTCGATCGGCATCTGTTTGTTCAGAATATGCTGGAACTGCGCGGATGTCATCGTGCCGCGGGCAAGAACCCGCTGACGCTGGATGTCGGCGTCGATGGTGACACAGGCCACGGCATCCATCTCTGCATCGCTGCCGGTTTCGAACAGAAGCGGAATGTCGAACACCAGAATGGGGCTGGCTGCCGTGGCGCGGAACTGCGCCCGGTCCGCGGCCACCAGTGGATGCACGATGGCCTCGATCCGGGCGAGGGCGGTGGGATCGGCGGCAATGATCTGTTTCAGGGCAGGGCGGCTGACAGTGCCGTCCCTGACCGCATCCGGAAAAGCCGCCTGCATGGGCGCAACCGCGGCCCCACCGGCAGCGTACAGCCGGTGCACCGCCGCATCGGCGTCCCAAACTGCACAGCCCTGCGCCGCGAACAGCCGCGCTGTGGCCGTTTTTCCCATGCCGATGGAACCGGTGAGACCGAGACAGAAGCTCATGCCAGAAGCGCGGCGCGGGTGTCCGCATCGACCTCGGGGCGCTGGCCGAACCAGCGCTCGAATCCCGGGACCGCCTGGTGCAGCAACATGCCCAGCCCGTCGACCACGGTACAGCCGACCTCCTCTGCATAGGCCAGAAGTTCGGTTTTCAGGGGGGCATAGATCAGGTCTGTCACCACCGCGTCGCGGCGCAGCCCGTCCAGCGGCACCCGCAGCCGCGGCTTGCCCTCCATGCCGAGGGAGGTGGTGTTGACCACCAGCGCGCCTTCCTCGATCACGTTGCCAGCCTGGACCCATTCCACCACCCGGATACGGTTACCAAAGTCGCCCTGCAACTGTTCGGCCCGTTCGCGGGTGCGGTTGGTCAGCAGGATTTCGGGCACCCCGGCCTCCAGCAGCGAGGCCACCACCGCACGGCAGGCGCCGCCGGCCCCCAGCACCACCGCCGGCCCGGACTGCGGATCCCAGTCCGGCGCGCCCTGGGTCAGGTTAGTGATAAACCCATAGCCATCCGTGTTGTCCGCCAGGATACTGCCGTCCGGGCGGAAGATGAGCGTGTTTGCCGCGCCCATGACCCTTGCCCGGTCGGTCACCTGATCGGCGATCTGTATCACCGCTTCCTTGTGCGGGATCGTCACATTGGCGCCGACAAAACCCATCTTCGGCATCATCCGGATGGTGTCCGCCAGATCCTCCGGCTCCACATGCATTGGCACGTAATGGCCGGGGATGCCGTGTTTCACCAACCAATGCCGGTGAAGTTGCGGCGACTTGGACTGGGCCACCGGGCAGCCAATCACGCCGGCGAGCGGAATTTTTGTCATGGTCATTGGTCGATCACCCCTTGCAGCCCGAGATAGCTGATAAGCTCCATCAGCGGCAAACCCAAGACGTTGAAGTATGTCCCGTCAATGCTGACAAACAGCCGCACGCCTTCCTCTTCCAGTTTATAGGCCCCCACCGCGTGGCGGATGCTGTCCCAGTTGCGCGCCACATAGTCGGCCAGATAGCTGTCGGAGCATTTACGCATCAAGAGCCGCACCTGGCCCACATGGCGCCAGATCGGCTCGCCGTCACGATAGATCACTGCGGCCGACAACAGCATATGTCGCTTGCCGCGCATCGCTTTCAGCTGCTCCAACGCTTCGGCGGCGCCGGTGGGTTTCGACAACAGCTGCCCCTCAAAGTCCAGCACCTGATCGCAACCCAGCACCAGCCGGCCTGGATGGCGCATGCTGATCTTGCGGGCCTTTGCCTCCGCCAGGGCATCGGCAATATCGCGGGGCGGTGCTTCCTCTGCCAGCAGGGCTGCCTTGATTGCGGCCTCGTCCAGGCGCGGCACGTCGATGTCGAAATCCACCCCCGCCTGGCGCAGCAGATGCGCGCGGATTTCGGAACCGGATGCCAGAACAATGTGGGCAGTCATGTGGAAAACCCCGTGGGAAAAACGCTGAAGAGTGCAGGACGTTTTGTATGGTTTTCCACGCCCAAGTAAAGACTCCAGGGGTTGACGCAAATCTCAGGATTCAGCCGGCCGAGTCGTCCTTTGTGAATCTGGATAACTTTGAAATGGTGGATAATCCGGTTTTCCCGGTTCATCCCGCGGTTATCCCCAACGCCATAAAGATGACGCATTCCTTAACCGCCCTTAAATACATGGCGCCGGCGGATTTTTCCCCGAACGCGCGCGCCGGCGCTGGAAACTTATCCCTGCTGGGGATAAGCGGAGGAAGAGTGACTTATCCACTGGAGTCACTGCACCCTACAAAAACATCATCCTTCTAATATTCTTATAATTATTAGGGAGGACCGATCAGACCGGGGAGAACGCCGATGGACCTGAACAGCCTGATGTTCACGCTGTACCCATACGCCAAGTCACTGCACATCATGGCAGTGCTGAGCTGGATGGCGGGGCTGTTCTATCTGCCCCGTCTGTTCGTGTACCACGTGGAGCAGGCAGAGAAGGTTCAGGATGCCCCGGCGATCTTCCTGACCATGGAGGACAAGCTCCTGCGGCTCATCATGCGTCCTGCGATGTATGTCTCCTGGCTGGCCGGGCTGTTCATCGTACTGACGCCCGGAATCGTTGACTGGAGCTACATCTGGCCCTGGACCAAGGGCGCAGCTGTGATTGCCATGACCTGGTTTCACCACTGGCTGCTGTTTCGCTACCGCGACTTCAACGGCGGGCAGAACCGGTTGACCGGACGGCAGTACAGGCTGATGAACGAGGTGCCGACGCTGCTGATGGTGGTGATCGTGATCTCTGTTATCTTCAAGTTCTGACGCAGCGACACACAGAGCTGGGCTGTGTCGGCGAAAGCCGCACAGCCGGGGTTTGACTCGTCCGAAACGAGTCCCTATGTATGGGCCGCAACGCGCCCGTCCGGGCATCCGTGTTTTCCTAACCTGTCGTCTGACAAACCCTCGGTGAAGCGGGGGAGTAGAGGCCGTATCTATATGACCGTGCAATCCCTCAACCTGTCTGATCTCAAGGCGAAAAGCCCCAAAGCCCTGCTGGCGATGGCGGAAGAGCTGGAGATCGAAAACGCATCAACCATGCGCAAGGGCGAAATGATGTTCCAGATCCTGCGCGAACGCGCGGATGAGGGCTGGGAAATCGGCGGCGACGGTGTGCTGGAAGTGTTGCAGGACGGATTCGGCTTTTTGCGGTCGCCCGAGGCAAACTACCTGCCGGGCCCCGATGACATCTATGTCTCGCCCGACATGATCCGTCAGTACTCCCTGCGCACCGGTGACACGGTAGAGGGCCAGATCAAGGCGCCGCTGGACAGCGAGCGTTATTTTGCTCTGACCAATGTCACCAAGATCAATTTTGAAGAGCCGGAAGGCGCGCGGCACAAGATCGCTTTTGACAACCTGACCCCGCTGTACCCGGACGAGCGCCTGAAGATGGAGATCGAGGATCCCACCATCAAGGACCGCTCCGCCCGCGTGATCGACCTGGTGGCTCCCATTGGCAAGGGCCAGCGGTCGTTGATCGTGGCACCGCCGCGGACCGGTAAAACGGTGATCCTGCAAAACATCGCCCATTCGATCGAGAAGAACCACCCCGAGTGCTATCTGATCGTCCTGCTGATCGACGAACGACCGGAAGAGGTGACCGACATGCAGCGATCGGTGAAGGGCGAGGTGGTCTCCTCTACCTTTGACGAGCCGGCAACCCGCCACGTTGCGGTGTCAGAGATGGTCATCGAAAAAGCCAAACGTCTGGTTGAGCATAAACGAGATGTAGTCATCCTCCTTGATTCGATCACAAGACTTGGTAGGGCTTTCAACACGGTCGTTCCGTCCTCGGGCAAGGTTTTGACCGGTGGCGTGGATGCAAACGCGCTGCAACGCCCCAAGCGGTTCTTCGGCGCGGCGCGGAACATCGAAGAGGGCGGCTCGCTCACCATTATCGCCACCGCTCTGATCGACACCGGCAGCCGGATGGACGAGGTGATCTTTGAAGAATTCAAGGGGACCGGCAACTCGGAGCTCGTGTTGGACCGCAAGATCGCCGACAAGCGCGTGTTCCCGGCCATCGACATCCTCAAATCCGGTACAAGAAAAGAGGATTTGCTGGTCGACAAGGGCGATCTGGCCAAAACCTTTGTGCTGCGCCGGATCCTCAACCCGATGGGCACCACCGACGCGATTGAGTTCCTCCTGTCCAAGCTGAAGCAGACCAAGTCGAACTCGGAATTCTTCGATTCAATGAACACCTGATCAGGGCCGGCGAGAGAGAAGGGCCACCACATGGACACGATCTTTGCGCTGGCCTCTGCCCAGGGGAAAGCCGGGGTTGCGGTGATCCGCGTCTCCGGCCCGGACGCCCTGACCGCCGGCGAACAACTGTGTGGTGGGCCGCTGCCGGCACGGGGCACGCGCTTGCGCGTCCTGCGCGCTGCTGAGGGTGCGCGGCTGGACGAGGCGCTGGTTCTCAGCTTTACCGCGCCGAACAGCTTTACTGGCGAAAATGTTGTTGAATTTCAAACGCATGGAAGTACTGCGGTGGTGGCCGCCGTGCTGGAAGCATTGCGCGGTATTGACGGTTTACGAATGGCAGAGCCCGGGGAATTTACCCGGCGGGCGCTGGAGAACGGCAACTTGGATCTGGCCCAGGTCGAAGGTCTGGCGGATCTGATTGACGCGGAAACCGAAGCGCAGCGCAAGCAGGCGCAGGTCATCCTCGCCGGCGGGCTGGGCAAGTTGGCGGAAACCTGGCGCGAAAAGCTGATCCGCGCGGCGTCTCTGATCGAGGTCACGATAGATTTTGCCGATGAAGAGGTGCCAGTAGATGTAACCCCTGAGGTCACAGCGCTTCTGGCTGAAGTTCAAAAAGATCTGGAAGCCGAAACCGCCGGGGTGAAGATTGCCGAGCGAATCCGGTCCGGGTTTGAGGTGGCAATCGTCGGCGCACCAAATGTCGGAAAATCAACGCTTTTGAATGCGCTGGCAGGCCGCAAGGCCGCGATTACCTCGGAATATGCCGGTACCACGCGCGATATTATCGAGGTCCGCATGGATCTTGCCGGGCTGCCGGTGACCCTGTTGGATACGGCCGGCCTGCGGGAAACGGACGATCACGTCGAGGGCATCGGCATTGC
Organism: Leisingera sp. SA32; assembly: GCF_056033425.1. NCBI lineage: Bacteria > Pseudomonadati > Pseudomonadota > Alphaproteobacteria > Rhodobacterales > Roseobacteraceae > Leisingera > Leisingera sp. SA32. The sequence goes on from NZ_JBVYHB010000001.1 coordinate 215,710, forward strand.
CCTGGCACGGCAGCGGGCGGAGAACGCTGATCTGAGAGTATTCCTGGCCGAGGACGAAGAAGTCCTTGATGTTGAGCTGCGCGACGGGGATATTCGGCTGCGTCCGAAGGCGGACTTGCGCAGCGATGCAGAAGGCGCAATTTCCGGACGTTCGGGGCAGGGGGTGGATGCGCTGGTCGCGCATGTGTCCTCGGTTCTTTCGCGGCGGTCGGCCCAGGCTGGCATTGCGACGAGGGCCCGCCATCGGGATGCCATGGTCACCGCACTTGCGAGCCTCAGCGAAGCGCAGCAAGTGTTGCAGTGCGGCCCGGAGTTCTATGATATAGCTGCCGAGGAGATGCGCTCTGCAATTCGCGCCTTGGAACTCTTGGTGGGGCGTATCGGGGTAGAGAATCTTCTGGATGAGATTTTCTCGAGTTTCTGCCTAGGTAAATAGAGGAGTGTTTCACGTGAAACATTCAGGTTTTGACGTTGTGGTTGTTGGCGGCGGACACGCCGGCACCGAAGCGGCCCATGCTGCAGCCCGCATGGGCGTGCGCACGGCGCTGGTGACGCTCAGCAAGGACGGCATCGGCGTCATGTCCTGCAACCCTGCCATTGGCGGCTTGGGGAAAGGCCATTTGGTGCGCGAAATCGATGCCTTGGACGGTGTCATGGGTCGGGTTGCCGACTTGGCAGGCCTGCAATTTCGCTTGCTGAACCGGCGCAAGGGGCCCGCCGTGCAGGGGCCACGGGCGCAATCTGACCGTCAGGTCTATCGCCGAGAAATGCTAAGTCTCACCGAAGCGCAGCCCAACCTTGAGATCGTCGAAGGTGAAGTTGTCGACTTTCTGATGACAGCCGACGCGGTGACGGGTGTGCGCTTGGCAGATGACAGCGAAATCCCCGCCAAATCGGTGGTTCTGACGTCTGGCACGTTCTTGCGTGGGGTCATTCACATCGGTGACGAAGCGCGGCCGGGCGGGCGGATGGGCGACAATCCCTCTGTGCGCCTGGCAGAGCGGCTCGATGATTTTGCCCTGCCTCTGGGGCGGTTGAAAACCGGAACCCCGCCGCGGTTGGATGGGCGTACGATCAACTGGGATATTCTGGATGCGCAGCCCGGAGACGAAGACCCGGTCTTTTTCTCCTTCCTCAGCACGTCCCTCAACATAGCTCAGCTTCCGTGCGGGATTACCCACACCAACGCGCGAACCCATGACATCATCCGGCAGAACCTCGACCGTTCAGCGATGTATGGCGGCCATATTGAGGGGGTCGGCCCCCGCTATTGCCCTTCGATCGAGGATAAGATCGTGCGCTTCGCCGACAAAGACTCGCATCAGATCTTCCTGGAACCGGAAGGGGTAACTGACCACACGGTCTATCCCAACGGAATTTCCACCAGCCTTCCGGTTGATGTTCAAGAAGCCTACGTCCGGTCCATTCGTGGACTTGAAGCAGCAGAGATCCTGCAGCCCGGTTACGCGATTGAGTATGACTACGTCGACCCTAGGGCGCTGTCGCTTGAGCTTGCGGTCAAGGACGTGCCGGGACTGTACTTGGCGGGGCAGATCAACGGCACTACAGGCTATGAAGAGGCGGCTGCCCAGGGCATGGTTGCCGGCTTGAATGCCGCCCTCCGCAGTTCTGATCGCGACCCAGTGATCTTTGGTCGCTCCACCAGCTACATCGGGGTGATGATTGATGACCTGACCACAAATGGCGTCACCGAGCCCTATCGCATGTTCACCTCTCGAGCGGAGTTCCGGCTGTCCTTGCGCGCGGACAACGCAGACCAGCGGCTGACGCCGTTGGCGCTTGAGTTGGGCTGCGCCGGCGAGGAGCGGAAGCGGGCGTTCCTGGCCAAGCAAGAGCGTCTGACGGCGGCGCGCGATATTCTGGAAGGCCAGACATTCACGCCCAAGCAAGTTTCAGCGGCCGGCATCCGGGTCAACCAGGATGGCAACAAACGAACTGGGTTGGATGTGTTGGCCTTCCCGGATGTGGCGTTCGAAGACGTTTTACCGCTCCTGCCGGAGTTGGAACATGTTCCCGCGGACATCCGACGGCAGGTGGAGCGGGACGCGCTCTATGCAAATTACATTGCACGGCAGGAGCGGGAAGTTTCGGCGCTGAAGCGGGACGAAGGGTATCAGATCCCTGCTGAGTTTACCTACGAGGGAATTGAGGGTCTGTCCTGGGAGCTGCAACAGAAGCTGACGCGGGTGCGGCCAGAAACGCTGGCGCAGGCTGCGCGGATCGATGGTATGACGCCGGCAGCCTTGGCAATTCTGCTGGCGCGGCTGCGCAGAACGGATCAGCGCAAGGGGCAGCGCGCATGAAGAAAGACGATCTGCTGAAGACCCTGGATGTTTCACGTGAAACATATAACCGTCTGGAGATTTTCGAGGAGGTCATCCAGAAATGGAACCCACGAATCAACTTGGTGTCGCGGTCCAGCCTGGACCAGCTGTGGACCCGGCATATATTCGATTCGATCCAGGTGTTTCGTTGCGTCGAGCCGCCCAGAACCTGGGTGGATATCGGCAGCGGGGGCGGGTTTCCGGGGCTAATTATCGCAATTCTCTGCGCGGATGAATCATCGGATACGGATGTGACGCTGATCGAGAGTGATCAGAGAAAATCCGCTTTCCTACGCACTGCCGCGCGGGAATGTGGCGTCAAGGTGAAGGTCCTTTCAGAACGCATCGAGAAGGCGGAGCCGCAGCAGGCGGATGTGTTGTCCGCCCGTGCCCTTGCTGACCTGTCCGCCTTACTGGCGTTTTCGGAACGACATCTGAAACCTGACGGTATCTCGTTGTTCCCAAAGGGGGAGAGGTGGAAAAAAGAAGTGGATAACGCGCGGGAGCAATGGCGGTTTGAGGCCGAACCCGTTAGAAGTTTGACAGAAGAAGAAGCAGTAATCCTGAAAATCAGGGGAGTGGTACGTGTCTGATTATTCGCGTCCGGACGGGCCTCGGATCATCGCCATAGCAAACCAGAAGGGCGGGGTGGGAAAGACCACAACAACCATCAACCTGGCTGCTGCCATGGTGGAATGCGGGTTGCGGGTCCTTGTGGTCGACCTTGATCCGCAGGGCAACGCCTCGACCGGGCTGGGTATTGAACCCACGGACCGGGAGCTGACCACCTATGATCTCTTGGTGGAGGACGCAGCCCTGAAGGATGTAATCCGCGAGACGGACATCGAGGACCTGTGCATCATCCCCGCGACTGTAGACCTTAGCTCGGCGGATATTGAGCTTTTCACCAATGAAAAGCGGAGCTTCCTTCTGCATGACGCCTTGCGGCAAACGGCGATGGATGAATACGAATGGGATTATGTCCTGATCGATTGCCCGCCCTCGCTGAACTTGTTGACAGTGAATGCTATGGTCGCCGCGCATTCGGTTTTGGTGCCGCTTCAGAGCGAGTTTTTTGCGCTTGAAGGGGTCACGCAGCTGATGCTGACAATCCGCGAAGTCCGGCAATCCGCCAACCCTGATCTGCGGATAGAAGGTATCGTTCTGACGATGTACGACCGGCGGAACAACCTGTCGCAACAGGTTGAGCTGGACGCGCGAGAGAATCTGGGCGATCTGGTTTTTCGCACCAAGATTCCGCGCAACGTCCGGGTCAGCGAGGCGCCGTCCTATGCGCTGCCGGTTCTGAACTACGACTCCAACTCATTGGGGGCCAAGGCCTACCGGGCGCTGGCAGAAGAAATCCTAAACAAGCACCACAAGATAGCGGCATAATGAAAGAAAAATACCGGAGGCAACAATGGCAGAAAAAAAGGCAAAACCGCGCGGTCTGGGTCGAGGATTGTCAGCCTTGATGGCAGATGTGAACCCGGCGCCTGTGAGTACCCAGGCAGAGGCCCCGCGCAACGCTGAAATCCTGGTGCCAATCGAGAAGGTGATCGCCAACCCGAATCAGCCGCGTCGGCAGTTTCTGCAAGAGGATTTGGATGACCTGACAGCGTCGATCAAGGAGAAGGGGGTTCTTCAGCCTTTGATCGTGCGTCCCCGATCGGATGGCAAGTACGAGATCGTCGCGGGGGAACGGCGGTGGCGGGCGTCGCAGGCCGCGAAGCTGCATGAAGTACCTGTTCTGATCCGGGATTATTCAGACTTGGAGATGATGGAAGTTGCCATCATCGAAAACATCCAGCGGTCTGACCTTAACGCGATGGAAGAGGCGCAGAGCTATAAGCAGCTTATGGACAAGTTCGGCCATACTCAGGAGAAGATGGCCGAAGCCTTGGGAAAGAGCCGCAGCCATATCGCCAACTTGGTACGGCTTTTGCACCTTCCGGAGGATGTACAGACACTGGTTCAGGAGCGCAAACTGTCGGCCGGTCACGCGCGGGCGCTGATTACCTCGGATAACGCATCGGAGCTGGCTGCAAAGATTGTCAAAGGCGGTCTGTCGGTGCGGGCGACCGAAGCTCTCGTCAAAAAGGCGGCGACGGGAGATACAGCCGCGAAGCCTCGTAAGCCAAGAAAGACCGAAGAAAAGGACGCGGACACTCGGGCCCTAGAGGGCGATCTGTCAGCGGTTCTGAAAATGAAAGTCTCGATCGATCACAAGCCCGGTGGCGAAGCGGGGTCGGTGACGATCAGCTACGAGACTCTGGATCAGCTGGATGAGCTGTGCAATCTGCTCAGCCGTTAGGGCGTGACCAGATAAAGGTCAGAACGGCGAGCAAAACCACGGCCTGAATGCCCAACACGTGGGATGGCGCGGCAAGCAGGACAGAGATCAGGAAGACGGCGGCAATCGACACGGTTGCCGCCTTTTTTGCGGCTGGGCGGATCGCGCCGTGGTCCTGCCAGTCAGTGATCATTGGACCGAACAGCGTGTGCGCCAGCAGCCAGCCATGCAGGCGTTCAGAAGAGTTGGCAAAGCAGAAGGCCGCGAGCAGCAGAAACGGAACCGTCGGCAACAGTGGCAGAACGACGCCAATGACGGCCAAGGCCACGCTGAGCAGTCCAAGGCCGGCATATATGAAGCGCATAGGCTTAATCCACCAATAGCTCGCGGAGAACCGCATTCAAAACAGCGCGGCCCTGATCGGTGGCACGCAGCCTGTCACCAGAGATAGTCACCATGCCCAGATCTGCAAGGTCGCGCAGTTTCGCCTGTGACATCTCTTGGCCGGAAAGCTGGGCATAGCGCACCATATCCAGACCTTCTGAAAGGCGCATCCCCATCATCAGGTATTCCGCCGCTGCATCTTCGGCTGTCAGGGTTTCGCGCAGGGATTCACCATTACCGGCGTCTACCGCCTTGAGCCAGGCGCCGGGGGCGAGGTGGGTCTCAGTGGCGAAGCGTCTACCATTCAAGGTAAGTCTGCCATGTGCGCCGGGGCCGATACCGACATAATCGCCATAGCGCCAGTAGATCTGGTTGTGACGAGATTCGGCACCGGGTTTGGCATGGTTGGAGATCTCGTAGCCATGCATGCCATGTCGGGCGCAGATTTCCTGCGTGGCTTGGTACATGTCGGCTGCTGTGTCATCAGGGGGCAGGTTGCGGAGTTTGCCGCGTGCGTAGCGGTCGCCAAAGGCGGTGCCTTCCTCGATCGTCAGCTGATAAAGCGAGAGGTGGTCGATCGCCATGGACAGCGCGTCGGTGAGTTCGGTCTGCCACGCAGCAAGGGTCTGCCCCTGGCGCGCATAGATCAGGTCAAAGCTGACCCGATCAAAACACTTTCGGGCAATGTCAAAGGCCGCACGGGCCTCTACGACGGTATGTAGTCGCCCCAAACGCCGCAGATCCTCATCGTTCAGAGCCTGAATGCCCATGGAGACCCTGTTCACCCCGGCGTCACGGTAGCCGGCAAAGCGTCCGGCTTCGACAGAGCCGGGATTTGCTTCAAGTGAGATCTCTATGTCATTGGCAAAGGGCCAGATTTCACGTGCGCGCTGGATCACGGCGGCAACGGTTTCCGGCTGCATCAGAGACGGTGTGCCGCCGCCAAAGAAAATGGAGTTTAGAACTCGGCCCGACAGCTGCTCTGAGACTCTATCAAGTTCCACAAGATAGGCTCTAAGCCAGACTTTCTGGTCTATTTTAGAGGTGACGTGACTGTTGAAATCACAATAGGGACATTTGGCCTGGCAGAACGGCCAGTGGACGTACAGGCCAAAGCCCCCATTGCGCCAGTCATCCACCGAAACAACCCCGAACGAACTGGGCCAAGGCCTGGCCACGGTGGCTGATCTTGTGCTTTTCGGCCGGATCCATCTCGCCACAGGTGATGTCGTAGCCGTCGGGTTGGAACATTGGATCGTAGCCAAAGCCATGCGCGCCGCGGATCGGCCAGACCAGCTGTCCGGGCATCACCCCTTCGAAGACCTCGTCGTGGCCGTCGGGCCAGGCGACGACGAGGGTGCAGCGGAACTGGGCTGTGCGCGGCGCATTGGCGCCAGCCGCGTTCAGCGCGTCATTGGCCCGGGTCATGGCCAACGCGAAATCGCGGCCATTCGGCGTTTCGGCCCAATCGGCGGTGTAAACACCGGGGGCGCCGTTCAGCGCGTCGATGGTGATGCCGGAGTCATCGGATAGGGCAGGGAGGCCGGTGGCCCGAGCCGCCGCATGCGCCTTGATCCTGGCGTTGCCGACAAACGTATCCTCGGTTTCCTCGGGCTCGGGCAGCTCCATCTCGGCGGCACCGATGACGCTGACACCGTGCGGTGTCAGGATCTCGGTGATCTCGGCCAGCTTGCCCTTGTTGTGGGTGGCGACAAGCAGCTTGCCGCCTTCCAGTTTGCGGGTCATGCGCAGGCGGCCTTTTGCATTTCGGCCAGTTCGGAGGTGCCCTTGGCCGCAAGGTCCATCAGCTCGTTCATCTGGTCGCGCGAGAACAGCGAGCCTTCGGCGGACATCTGCACTTCGATCAGCTGGCCGGAGCCGGTCATGATGAAGTTGCCGTCAACGCCAGCCTCGGAATCTTCGGGGTAATCGAGGTCCAGCACCGGCTGGCCTGCATAGATACCGCAAGAAACAGCAGAGACAGGATCCAGCAGCGGGTCGATTTTGACGTCACCCGCCTTCATCAGCTTGTTCACCGCCAGACGCAGTGCGACCCAGCCGCCGGTGATCGAGGCACAGCGGGTGCCGCCATCGGCCTGAAGCACGTCGCAGTCGACTGTGATCTGGCGCTCGCCGAGGGCGACCCGGTCCACACCGGCGCGCAGGGCGCGGCCGATCAGGCGCTGGATCTCAACGGTGCGGCCGCCCTGCTTGCCCGCGGCCGCCTCGCGGCGCATCCGGGTGTTGGTGGCGCGCGGCAGCATGCCGTATTCTGCGGTAACCCAGCCGAGCCCGGTGCCTTTGATGAACGGCGGCACACGGTCCTCGATGGTGGCTGTGCACAGGACGTGGGTGTCGCCAACCTTGATCAGGCAGGAGCCTTCGGCGTGTTTGGTAAAGCCGGTCTCGATCGAGACGGCGCGCATCTCATTCAGTTCTCGTCCAGAGGGTCGCATGTCACATCCTTTGTTTTGTTGAGCCGGGGATAGCCCCCGGACCTGCGGCGATGCAAGCCCGATTGACCTTTTGCGCTGCTGCTCTTTAATGACATTCCGGTGCCGGGTTCCTATGTTGAGACCGGATGTGGAGCAGGAAAACCGATGAACGACGTGAACAACATACTGGAGGATCTGAACGACCGGTCCCGTGAAGTGTTCCGGACGGTGGTCGAGAATTACCTGGAGAGCGGCGACCCGGTGGGCAGCCGGACGCTGACCCGCTCGTTGAGCGAAAAGGTCAGTGCCGCGACCATTCGCAACGTGATGCAGGATCTTGAATTCATGGGGCTGCTGGACAGTCCGCATGTCAGCGCCGGCCGCGTGCCGACGCAGCTGGGGCTTCGGATGTTCGTCGACGGGCTGCTGGAAGTCGAGGATCTGAAGGTCGACGACCGCGAGAAAATCGACGCCACGTTGGGCCGCAATGGCGGTGATGTGGGCAGCATGCTGGACCGGGTCGGCGCGGCGCTGTCGGGGGTGACGCAGGGGGCGTCCCTGGTGCTGACGCCCAAGCATGAGGCCGAGATTCGCCATATTGAGTTTGTATCGCTTGCCCATGACCGGGCGCTGGTGGTGCTGGTGTTTTCCGACGGTCACGTGGAAAATCGCCTGTTCAAGCCGCCACCGGGGCAGACCCCCAGTTCGATGCGGGAGGCTGCGAATTTCCTCAACGCGCTGATTGAGGGGCGCACGCTGAGCGATGTGCAGCGTCAGATCCAGAAGGAGATTTCGGCGCGCCGACAGGAGATCGACAGCCTGGCGCATCAAATGATCGAAAGCGGACTGGCGGCCTGGGAGGACGACGGTAGCGATCAGGCAAGGCTGATCGTGCGCGGCCGGGCGAATCTACTGGCTGAAACCGGCGCCGCAGAGGAGCTGGAACGCATCCGCACCCTGTTCGACGACCTGGAGCGTAAGCGGGACATTGCCGAATTTCTGGAACTGACCGAAGACGGCGAGGGCGTGCGTATTTTTATCGGCTCGGAGAACAAACTTTTCTCACTTTCGGGTTCCTCTTTGGTGGTGTCTCCCTATATGAACGCGGATCGAAAGATCATCGGTGCGGTGGGGGTCATTGGCCCGACGCGCCTGAATTACGGACGGATTGTGCCGATTGTAGACTATACGGCACAACTGGTCGGCAAACTGTTGTCGGACCGGAGTTAGAGGTGAAACATGGCAGAGCTCAAGGACGAAGACTTTCTGGATGACATCGCCGCCGCCGAGGCGGAGGAGATGGCGGCGCAGACCGAGGAGTTTGATGACGCCTCGCTGGAAATCGACGCGCTGCGGGCGGAACGGGATGAGCTGAAGGACCGGTTCATGCGGGCGCTGGCAGATGCCGAGAACGCCCGCAAGCGTGGCGACAAGGCGCGCCGCGAGGCCGAAAATTACGGCGGCTCGAAACTGGCCCGCGACATGCTGCCGGTCTATGACAACATGAAACGCGCCATCGAATCCGCCACCGAAGAGCAGCGCGAGGTTTCTGCAGCGTTGATCGAGGGCGTTGAGCTGACCATGCGCTCGTTGCTGGGTGTGTTTGAAAAACATGGCGTGCGCATCGTCTCACCCGAGGTGGGTGACAAGTTCGATCCGCAGGTGCATGAGGCAATGTTCGAGGCTCCGGTTCCGGGCACCAAGGCAGGCGAGATCATCCAGGTTTCCGCCGAAGGCTTCATGCTGCACGACCGGCTGCTCCGTGCGGCGCAGGTCGGGGTGTCCTCGACGCCGGCCAGCTGAGGCAGCCCTACCGCTGGAAGCAGGCCCAGGTGGGCCTGTGGCTCCGGCGGAAGTATTTTGGGAAAGATGAAAAGCGGTCCCGATGGGGCCGCTTTTGGTTTATTCGGCCGCTTCTTTCAGTTTGTAGAGCATGTCCAGCGCCTCGCGCGGGGAGAGCTCGTCTGGGTGGATGCTGTCGAGCAGCGCCTGCGCCGGCGAGGGACCTGCGGCGGGCTTGGGCTGGGGCGGCGGGGCGGCGGCAAACAGCGGCAGATCGTCGATCTGGACCTTGCCACCGCCTTCGCGGCTGCCCTGCTCCAGCATGTCCAGCACATCGCGCGCGCGGGCAACCACGGATGGGGGAAGCCCCGCAAGCTGCGCGACCTGAACGCCATAGGAGCGGTCGGCGGCGCCCTTGCGCACCTCGTGCAGGAAGATCACCTCGCCCTCCCATTCCTTGACCGCCACGGTGGCGTTGTCGACACCCTCCAGCTTGGCGGCCAGCTGGGTCAGCTCATGGTAATGGGTGGCAAACAGCGCACGAGAGCGGTTCACCTCATGCAGGTGCTCCAGCGTCGCCCAGGCGATCGACAGGCCGTCATAGGTGGCGGTGCCGCGGCCGATTTCGTCGAGGATCACCAGCGCGCGGTCGTCGGCCTGGTTCAGGATGGCGGCGGTTTCGACCATTTCCACCATGAAGGTGGAGCGGCCGCGGGCCAGATCGTCGGACGCGCCAACGCGGCTGAACAGCTGGCTGACGATGCCGATATGGGCGCGTTCGGCGGGCACGTAGCTGCCCATCTGTGCCAAGAGCGCAATCAGCGCGTTCTGCCGCAGGAAGGTCGATTTACCGGCCATGTTGGGACCTGTCAGCAGCCAGACCGCGGCGCCATCGCTGGCGCTGAGGTCGCAGTCATTGGCGACAAATGTCTCTCCGCCCTGCTGACGCAGTGCCTGTTCCACCACAGGGTGACGCCCGCCTTCCACGTGGAACGTGCGGCTGTTGTCGACCTTGGGGCGGGTCCAGCCCTCGCCACGGGCCAGATCGGCAAGAGCGGTCAGCAGGTCCAGCTCTGCCAGGCCGCGCGCGGCGGTGTTCAGCCTGGCCGCGCAATCCAGAATAGAGTCCGTCAGCCTTTTGTAGAGCCGCTTTTCGATCTCCAGCGCCAGGTTGCCCGCGTTCAGGATGCGGGTTTCGATCTCGCTCAGCTCGACCGTGGTGAAGCGTACCTGGTTGGCGGTGGTCTGGCGGTGGATGAACGTCTCGTTCAACGGCGGCGACATCATCTTGTCCGCGTGGGTTGCGGTGGTTTCGATGAAATAGCCGAGCACGTTGTTGTGCTTGATCTTCAGTGAGGCAACGCCGGTCTGTTCGGCATATCTCTGCTGCATCGCCGCGATAACACCGCGCCCCTCGTCGCGCAGGGTGCGGGCCTCGTCCAGTTCCGCGTCATAGCCCGCGGCGATAAAGCCACCATCGCGCGACATCAGCGGGGGATATGCGATCAGCGCGGCATCGAGCAGGGAGAGGAGTTCGTCAAACCCCTGTAGATCGCCGATGGCATCGCGCATCAGCTGGGGCAGATCCAGACCGCCACAGAGACCGGTGATGATTTCCGCCTGCGACAGGGCATTGCGGATGGCGGCGAGATCGCGCGGGCCACCGCGCTCCAACGCCAGGCGTGACAGGGCGCGGTCAAGGTCGGGGGTCTTGCGCAGGGCGTCGCGCAGCTCCTGGCTGAGAGGTGCCTGATCCACGACAAAGTCGAGCGCGGCGAGCCGGTTCAGGATGACGTCCTGGCTGCGCGAGGGGCTGGACAGGCGCTGTTCCAGCAGCCGCGCGCCGCCGGGGGTCACGGTGCGGTCCACCACCGCCAGCAGCGAGCCTGCGCGGCCGCCGGACAGCGAGCGTGTCAGCTCCAGATTGCGCCGCGTGGCGGCGTCAATCTGCACGACCCGGTCCTGTGCCTCCTGTTGGGGCGGTTGCAGCAGCGGCAGTTTGCCCTTCTGGGTGATCTCCAGATAGTCGATCAGCGCCCCCATCGCTGACACTTCGGCGCGGGTGAAGGTGCCAAACCCGTCCAGCGCGTTGACGTTAAACAGGGTGCAAATGCGTTTCTCGGCGGCGGTGCTGTCAAAGCTGGCCTTGCCCAGCGGGGTGAGCGGGATCTTGTATTCATCGGCCAGCGGGCGGGTGGCCTCATAGGCGGGGCCATCGGCGACGATCAGCTCGGACGGGGCCAGACGGGCCAGTTCCGGCGACAGACGCACGCGCGCAATCGGCATCACGTGGAACGCACCGGTGGAGATGTCGGCCCAGGCCAGTGCCGCCTCGTCCCGCAGTTCGGCATAGGAGACCAGAAAGTTGTGCCGCCGCGCCTCCAGCAGGGAGTCCTCGGTCAGGGTGCCGGGGGTGACCAGCCGCACCACATCGCGTTTGACCACTGATTTGGAACCGCGTTTCTTGGCTTCGGCTGGGCTTTCGAGCTGTTCGCCCACGGCCACGCGAAACCCCTTGCGGATCAGCGTCAGCAGGTAGCCTTCGGCAGCATGCACAGGCACGCCGCACATCGGAATGTCCTCGCCGTTGTGCTTGCCGCGCTTGGTCAGGGCGATGTCCAGCGCCTCTGCGGCGTTGACGGCATCGTCAAAGAACATCTCGTAGAAGTCGCCCATCCGATAAAAAAGCAACGCATCCGCATGCGCTGCCTTGATCTCGAGATATTGCGCCATCATGGGCGTTACGGTCATGAAAGGTCCCCCGGTCTGTCATTGCCAGACTTCTACAATGGGGGCGGGCCGAGGAAAACCCGGATGTCCCGGCGGCGGCGTAAGGCCGGCGGTGGATTGCTGTCAGTAGAGGTTGCGCAGAGTGTCCGGCATGGTGTTGGCGATCGACAGCGCGACACTGCTGAGCTGCTGCTGGGCCTGAAGCGCCAGCATCTTGGTTGCGGTTTCCTCGATGTTGGTCTCGATCATTGAACTGACGCCACGGGTAATCGAATCCGACATCCGGCTGACAACGGTGCCCTGTTCGGCGAGTTGGCCGGCGCCGGATCCCAGCGCTGCGGAACTGTTGATGGCATAGGACAGGAACCCTTCGATTTCCTCCAGTGCAGTCAAAGCGCTGGCACTGTCCGTGATCGTGGTGCGATTACCGAGATCGAATTTCGGGCTGCCTTCAAAATCCACGCCCGAAACGGTGATCGTAGAGAGGCCGAGGCTGTTGGAAAGATTGGATGCCACGGTCAGCCCGGTGCCGCCCGCGCCATCAACATCTGTCTTGAGCAGGTTCACGCCCCCGTACTCCGAGGCGGATATGACGGAGCTGATCTGTTCAACTTTCTTCGCCATGGCGGCTTCATACTTGCTGAAATCGCCCATCCCGCTGCTGGCCTGTATCGCAAGCGTGCGCATATCCGACAGCGTGTCGGTGATCTGTTCCGCGCCAGCGGAGGCAACGGCAACCGTGGCTTCGCCCAGTGACAGCGAGTCCGAGACCGACCGCAGCCCGGAAATATCCGAGTTCATCAGTTCCGAAATTGCCCAGAGGGCGGCGTTGTCCTGTGCCGTATTCACTGTCTGGCCGGTGGAAACGCTGTCTTGGACAGCCTCGAGCTGGCTGTTGGTGCCGCCCAATGTCTGCAAAGCCACAAGCGCGCCGGAATTATTGTTGAAACTTATCATTCCGCGTTGTTCCCATAGTTGAAACCATGCCCGAAGGGCGGGCGAACAGCCGCCTTTCTGACGGATGCATGACAGGCACCTAAATTGCGTGCCGCAGCGCCACCTGACGGTCAGGTGCAGGTTAATGATTGATAAATAAATGCAGCCGAGGCAGGCCCGAAATGTGGCGAAAATGCGGCAGACGTCATGGGGATTTAGCGGTTTTTATCTATTTTCGGAAGATACAGATTCTTGAAACCCCGGATTGAGAGGTGCCCGCGGCTGGGATAAGACGGGACTGATGTGGAGAGGACTAGGACCAAATGCCCAAAACAAAGATCACCGACGCAGAAGCACTGGCGTTTCACCTGGAACCGTCTCCCGGCAAGTGGGAGATCAACGCAACCGTTCCGATGACCACCCAGCGCGACCTGTCGCTGGCCTACAGCCCCGGTGTTGCCGTCCCCTGCGAGGCAATCGCGCAAAACCCTGAAACGGCCTATGATTACACCAACAAGGGCAATCTGGTCGCGGTGATTTCCAACGGCACCGCGGTGCTGGGTCTGGGCAACCTGGGCGCGCTTGGCTCCAAACCTGTGATGGAGGGTAAGTCGGTCCTGTTCAAACGCTTTGCCGACGTGAATTCCATCGATATCGAACTGGACACCGAAGACCCGGACAAGTTCATCGAAGCGGTCAAGCTGATGGGCCCGACCTTCGGTGGCATCAACCTTGAGGATATCAAGGCGCCGGAATGTTTCATCATTGAGCAAAAGCTCAAGGAAGAAATGGACATTCCTGTGTTCCACGACGACCAGCACGGCACCGCGGTGATCTGCGCGGCCGGCCTGATCAACGCGCTGCATCTGTCGGGCAAGAAGATCGAGGACGTGCGCATCGTCCTGAACGGCGCCGGTGCCGCGGGTATCGCCTGTATCGAGCTGCTGAAATCCATGGGCGCGCGGCACGAGAACTGCATCGTCTGCGACACCAAGGGGGTGATCTATCAGGGTCGCACCGAGGGCATGAACCAGTGGAAATCGGCGCATGCGGTCACCACCGAACTGCGCACGCTGGAAGAGGCGATGCGCGGGGCGGATGTGTTCCTGGGCGTGTCTGTCAAAGGGGCTGTGACTCAGGAAATGGTCAAATCCATGGCCGACAACCCGGTCATCTTTGCCATGGCCAACCCGGATCCCGAAATCACCCCGGAGGAGGCGCATGAGGTGCGTGTCGATGCCATCGTCGCCACCGGCCGGTCGGACTATCCGAACCAGGTCAACAACGTTCTGGGCTTTCCGTATCTGTTCCGCGGCGCGCTGGACATCCACGCCCGCGCCATCAACGATGAGATGAAAATCGCCTGCGCCCATGCGCTGGCCGCTCTGGCGCGCGAGGATGTGCCGGACGAGGTGGCGCTCGCCTATGGCAAGTCGCTGTCCTTTGGTCGCGACTACATCATCCCAACGCCGTTTGATCCGCGCCTGATCCACCGCATCCCGCCGGCCGTGGCCCGGGCGGGCATGGACACCGGTGCGGCGCGCCGTCCGATCGTGGATATGGACGCCTATGAACACGGGCTGCGCGGTCGCATGGACCCGACGCAATCGGTTCTGCGCGGCCTCAACGCCCGCGCCCGCGCTGCCCAATCCCGGATGATCTTTGCCGAAGGCGACGACCCGCGGGTGCTGCGGGCCGCGGTTATGTACCAACGCGCCGGGTTCGGCAAGGCGTTGGTTGTGGGCCGACCCGATGATGTGAAGGAAAAACTCGAAGAGGCGGGCCTCGGCGATGCCGTCCGCGAGCTGGAAGTGGTGAACGCCGCCAACACCCAGCATTTCGAAACCTACAAGGACTTCCTTTACAACCGCCTGAACCGCCGTGGCCACGACCGCAAGGACATCCACCGCTTGGTTGGCCGCGACCGGCACGTGTTCTCGGCGCTGATGCTGGCGCATGGCCACGGCGACGGCTTGGTCACCGGGGCTACCCGGAAATCGGCGCATGTGCTGGATCGGATCAATCATGTCTTTGATGCAGATGCAGCCCACGGTGCGGCGGGTGTCACAGCCCTCCTGCACAAGGGGCGCATCGTGCTGATCGGCGACACGCTGGTGCATGAATGGCCGGACGAGAACGACCTTGCCAATATCTCTGAACGGGCCGCGGTCGTGGCCCGACACATGGGGCTTGAGCCTCGGGTCGCTTTCGTCAGCTTCTCGACCTTTGGCTACCCTGTCTCGGAGCGGGCTGAGAAGATGCATCGCGCGCCGGCCGTGTTGGACGACCGCGGGGTCGATTTCGAATACGAGGGCGAGATGACCGTGGATGTCGCCCTGAACGCTGCCGCGCAGGAGGCATACCCGTTCCAGCGGCTGACGGGTCCCGCCAACATCCTGATCGTTCCGGCCCGTCATTCGGCGTCGATTTCGGTCAAGCTGATGCAGGAAATGGGTGGCGCCACGGTGGTTGGCCCGATCCTGTCTGGCATCGACAAGCCTGTGCAGATTTGCTCGACGACCTCGACCGCAAATGACATCCTGAACATGGCGGTGCTGGCCGCCTGCAACATCGGGTGATCTGACATGGCGATCTGGAACCTCGGATCCATCAACGCGGACATGGTTTATGCCATGCCGCATCTGCCGACGGCGGGGGAGACCCTGGCCGCCGGCGGGATGCAGCGGTTCCTGGGGGGCAAGGGCGCCAATATGTCCGTGGCCGCCACCCGCGCCGGCAGCGATGTGATGCATATCGGCGCGGTCGGGGCGGATGGCCTCTGGGCGGTGGAGCGTCTGGCGGCCTATGATGTGGATGTTCGCCATGTTGCCCGGCTCGACATGCCGACGGGACATGCCATCATTGCGGTGGACCGGGATGGTGAAAACCTGATCATTCTCTTCCCCGGCGCCAACCGGGAAATCTCAGCCGACCAGCTGGACCGGGCGCTTGACGAGGCCCGTTCCGGCGACATTCTGGTGATGCAGAATGAGACCAATATGCAAGCCGAGGCAGCGCAGCTCGCCAAGGCGAAGGGGTTGCGGGTCTGCTATGCCGCGGCGCCTTTTGATGCCACGGCGGTGCAGGCGGTGCTGCCCCATCTGGACTTCCTGATCCTGAATGAGATCGAGGCGGACCAGTTGCAACAGGCCAGTGGCAAGTCACCGGCAGATCTGGGGGTTCGTGATGTGATCATCACTCTGGGCGCCAAGGGCGCGCGCCATATCGACGGGGCCAGCGGCGCGGTGTCGGATGTCCCGGCGCTTCCGGTCACCGCTGTCGACACAACCGGGGCCGGCGACACCTTCACCGGCTACGTGCTGTCAGGTCTGGACCGTGGTCTGACGATATCAGAGGCGATGGCCCAGGCCGCGCGGGCCGCGGCGCTGATGGTCACACGCCATGGCACCGCGGATGTGATCCCGACCCTTCAGGAGGTGACGGCCGCCCGGTTCTGACAATCCCGGTTTCTTTCTGACTGAAACTACTCCGGGGGAATTGGCCGCAGGCCAAGGGGGCAGAGCCCCCCGGCGCGATGGCCCTTCACTGCTTGCGGGCAAATGGCGCCGCATCGCCCCACAGCTGCCGCACCCGTTGATCGCGCCCGCAGGCCTGGCGGTAGCGTTTATAGGCTGCGGCCTGGCGTTTGGGGCCAAATCGGGTCAGGACCAGGCTGTCGCCCTTATAATAATCCTGATAATAGTCCTCGGCATGGTAAAACCGGCTGCTCTCCAGGACAGGGGTCACGATCTCCTGGCCCAGCTCAGCCTGCGCCTGTGCCTTTACCTCCAGCGTCAGAGCCTCTTCCGCCTTGTCAGAGACAAAAACCGCCGTCCGGTAGCTGTCGCCGCGATCACAGAACTGGCCGCCGGGATCAGTGGGGTCAATGGAGCGGAAGAACATCCGAAGCAGCTGCCTGCGCGAGATTTTTGACGGGTCAAAAGTGATCTGTACCGCTTCGTAATGCCCTGTGCCGCCGCGGGTCACCGATTTGTAGGTCGGGTTCTTGGTACTGCCGCCGGTGTAGCCCGAAATCGCCTCGATAACGCCGGGCACTGATTCAAAATCACTTTCGACGCACCAGAAGCAGCCGCCGGCGACGGTGAGCGTCCGGGTGTCCTGCGCCTGTAGCGGATGGGCCTTTGCCAGACCGCCCAGCACAAGAAGACCCATGAGGGCCAAGGATTTCATCTGGTTCACAAGCTGCATCATTGCCTCCGACGTGGGTTGTGGCAAGCCTGCCCGCCGACGGCACCGCGCTCAAGCCTTGGTCGGGTGGGGTCACCGATTGGTGATGGCAAGTTACTGAACGCGCCGTGCAGACCCGCACTGTTGCTAAGGGCGGTCGCGGCGGTGCAGGGGCGTTGCCTCTCTGGCCCCGCAGGGGCAATTCAGCCCAGAGTATTTTCCGGAAAGATGAGGGCCTTGGCTCAGCCGATCAGCTTGCTGAGCTTCAGTGCCACGCCCATGTCGCCAGAGAGTTTGATCTTGCCCATCATCACCGCAGTGGCCGGGTTCAGCTTGCCGGCCAGCAGTTTGGACAGGTTTTCTGGGCTGAGCCGCAGGGTGCAGTCGGTGTCGCGGTCCACGGTGCTGGCGGTGCCGTCGGCCAGAATGATGACGCCGTCCGCGCCGCAGTCGAATTTCAGCGAGCCGTCAAACGGTCGGTCTGCGAGGTTTTGGCGGATGCCGGCTGCGATGTCTTCCAATGTCTTGACCCTTCTATACCTGCACAAAAGGTAGAGCAGACCGGACGCGGGGCGCAACATTGACCCAGCGGGAAAGACGCGGGGTTACGTATCGGCAAGCGCCGTCCGGGTCAGCGGGCAGGGAACGCCGCCGTAAAACCTGTCCAGAACCTCGCGGCATTCGGTGGGTGCACCGGGCACGGCGGCGAACAAGGTCATGGAGGAGCGCAGTTTCTTGGCATCCACCGGGCCGAGAATGGCGGCCGGATCGGTGCCGGCGTGGGACAGCATCAGTTGGCAGACCTCGCACAGGCGGGCGCGCAGGATCTCGTGGTCGAGATAGGCTTTGGCCTCAGCCAGATCCTCAATCCCATAGAGCTGCGCCATGTGGGATTTACCCAGTTCTGCCAGCTGCGGAAAGACGAACCACATCCAGTGGCTCGTCTTCTTGCCGGCGGCAAGCTCGCTCAGGACATCTGCCCAGACAGTGTCCTGAGCCTCGACAAACATCTCCAGCTCTTCCGCGAAATCGTCTTCGAAGTCGCCGTCTATGTCGTCGTATCTGCTCACTTCTTGATCCGGCGCGCGCGGGCGGCCAGCAGTTTCAGGCGCAGCGCGTTCAGCTGGATGAAGCCGGCGGCGTCCTTTTGATCGTAGGCGCCAGCGTCTTCTTCAAAGGTCACATGTGCCTCGGAGTAGAGCGAGTTCTCCGACCAGCGGCCAACAGTATTGGCGGAGCCTTTGTACAGTTTCACCCGCACGGTGCCGGACACATGGGTCTGGCTGGCGTCAATCGCCGCTTGCAGCATCTCGCGCTCCGGGCTGTACCAGAAGCCGTTGTAGATCAGCTCTGCGTATTGCGGCATCAGCTGGTCCTTCAGGTGCATCGCGCCGCGGTCCATGGTGATGGATTCAATGCCACGGTGCGCTTCCAGCAGGATGGTGCCGCCGGGCGTTTCATAGATGCCGCGGGACTTCATGCCGACAAAGCGGCCCTCGACCAGATCCAGACGGCCGATGCCGTGCTTGCGGCCGTATTCGTTCAGCTCGGTCAGGATGGTCGCCGGCGACATCGCTTCGCCGTTGATGCTGACCGCATCGCCCTTCTCAAAGCCGATCTCGATGTATTCGGGCGTGTCGGGCGCGTCCTCGGGGTGGACGGTGCGCTGGTAGACGTAATCGGGCGCTTCCTGCGCCGGGTCTTCCAGAACCTTGCCCTCGGAGGAGGTGTGCAGCAGGTTGGCGTCAACCGAGAAGGGCGCCTCGCCGCGCTTGTCCTTGGCAACCGGGATCTGGTGCTCTTCGGCGAACTCCAAGAGCTTGGTGCGCGAGGTCAGGTCCCATTCGCGCCAAGGCGCGATTACCTTGATGTCGGGGTTCAGCGCATAGGCCGCGAGCTCGAAACGGACCTGGTCGTTGCCCTTGCCGGTGGCGCCATGGGCGACCGCGTCGGCGCCGGTCGCCTCGGCGATTTCAACCAGGCGTTTGGAGATCAGCGGGCGCGCAATCGAGGTGCCCAGCAGATAGAGACCCTCATAGACCGCGTTGGCGCGGAACATCGGGAAGACGAAGTCGCGGACAAATTCCTCGCGCACATCCTCGATGAAGATGTTTTCCGGCTTGATGCCCAGCATTTCCGCTTTCTTGCGGGCGGGCTCCAGCTCTTCACCCTGGCCGAGGTCGGCGGTGAAGGTGACAACTTCGCAGCCGTATTCGGTTTGCAGCCATTTCAGGATGATCGAGGTGTCGAGGCCGCCGGAATAGGCGAGCACAACTTTCTTGGGCGCGGACATGGAATTCCCTCTCAGGTCAGAACGTCTGGGGCGTAGCGGGTTTTGGCTGAAAGAGCAAGGTTGTCCGGGGTTTTCTGCGCCGTGCACTGTGTCTAGGGTGCGGACGATAGAATTTAATCATTTGGAGACGGCCGTAATGAAAGGCTGGACAATTTTTGTGCATTCTGTCCGCATGGTAATGCGGAATTTGAACTACGCGGTCAGGATCGCTGCCGGGCCGGTGCTGATCGGGCTGGCCACCGTCTTTGCGTTGCTGGCAAGCGCCGGTCTGCCGCTGACGCTGATGACCGATCAGCAGGCGGTGTCGCAGGTGTTGGCGGCAGGCGGCTTTGGCCTGACGCTGCTGGTAGTGTTTCTAATTATTTTTGCGGTGCAGATCTGGGTGTTCGTGTCCTGGCACCGTTTTGTGCTGCTGGAGGAATACCCCAGAGGCCTGCTGCCAGCGTTTCGCGGGGACCGTATGCTGGCCTATTTCGGGCAATTCCTGCTACTCGTTCTTGTTGCGTGCGCGGTTATGATCCCGGCCGGGGTCATCTCGGCGCTGGTCGCTGGAATCGCAGGCAACGGTGGGGCGGTGCTGGTCGTGGCTGTCGTGGTCATATTTTTTCTCTTCACGCTTGTCACAATGTACCGGCTGACGCCCATCCTGCCGGCCGCCGCTATTAACCAACCGCTGAAGCTGCGCGATGCCTGGGACAAGACGCGGGGCACCACCGGCACAATCGTGGTGCTGGTGGTTCTGATTGCGGTGTTCAACGTGCTGCTGCAGTTGCTTGTTGATCTGTCGATGGCGGTGTTTGCGCCGCTTGGCATCGTGTTCCTGATCTTTGCAACACTGGTTGCAACGCTGGTCAACGTCAGCGTCGTCACCACCTTCTATGGCCACTACGTGGAGGGGCGCCCGATCTGATCGGCGGGGGCACCAGCCGGTATTCTTATGTATGCTTTCACCCCCGCCCCTTGCCTTGGGGGCGGGCTTGCGCCACTGAATGGCTCATGAGCGATTTCAAGACCCAGGCCAGAGAGGCCGAGGCGGCGATGCGCGATGTGTTCCCGCCCACGCCGCTTCAACGTAACGTGCACCTGTCGGAGCGTTTCGGCGCCGACATTTACCTCAAGCGCGAAGACCTGAGCCCGGTGCGCTCCTACAAGATCCGCGGCGCGCTGAATGCGATGCGCAAGCAGCCGGATCAGGAGCTGTTCGTCTGTGCCTCGGCCGGCAACCATGCGCAGGGCGTGGCCTTTATGTGCCGCCACCTGGACAAGCGCGGGGTGATCTTCATGCCGGTGACCACACCGCAGCAGAAGATCCAGAAGACCCGGATGTTTGGTGGCGACAATATCGAGATCCATCTGGTTGGCGACTACTTTGACATTTGCCTGGCGGCGGCGCAGGAGTGGTGCGCCAAGGAGGGCGGTCACTTCCTGTCACCCTTTGACGATGCTGACGTTATCGAAGGCCAGGCCTCGATCGCGGTGGAGATCGAGGCGCAGCTGGGCGCGGTGCCCGATCACGTGATCCTGCCAGTGGGCGGCGGTGGCATGTCGGCTGGGGTGTTCTCCTGGTTTGGCGACGCGGTCCACAGCCTGTTCGTGGAGCCTGACGGCGGTGCCTGCCTGCGCGCGGCGCTGAGTGCAGGCAAGCCGGTACCGCTGGACCATGTCGATACGTTTGTCGACGGTGCCGCGGTGGGGCGGATTGGACAACAGCCCTTCGATATCCTGAAAGACGTGCCGCTGCCGGATGTGCTGAGCGTGGCCGAGGATCGGATCTGCGCCACCATCATTGAGATGCTGAATGTCGAAGGCATCGTGCTGGAGCCGGCCGGCGCGCTGTCGGTGGAGGCTTTGCAGGATGTGCGCTCCTGGATCCGCGGCAAAACCGTGGTATGCGTCACCTCCGGTGGCAATTTCGATTTCGAACGCCTGCCTGAGGTGAAAGAACGCGCGCAGCGCTATTCCGGGGTGAAGAAATACTTCCTTTTGCGGCTGCCGCAGAGGCCCGGTGCGCTGAAGGAGTTTCTGGGCATACTGGGCCCAGAGGACGACATCGCCCGGTTTGAGTACATGAAGAAATCTGCGCGCAACTTCGGCTCTGTGCTGATCGGTATCGAAACCAAGCGGCCGGAAAACTTTGAGCAGCTGTTTGCGCGTCTGGATGCGGCCGGGATGACATTCACCGACATCACGCAGGATGAAACCCTGGCGCAATTCGTTATCTGACGGGCGACCCGAAGGGTCAGAACTTTTCGGTCATCCCGCTCAGGAAGCTGGATTTTGAGGCCTGGTAGCTGGCAAGGATGGCAGCGACATCGACGCTGTCCGCCGCGCCTTCCGCGGCCTTGCGTTCACCGTCGAGGCACAGGGCGGAGAAATCCTGAAACCCGAGATTCAAGGCGCTGCCTTTCAGGAAATGCAGCTGCTGCTCCAACTCCGCGCGATCGCCAGCCTCCAGCTTGGTGATGACGCCCTCGACTTCTTCCAAAAAGATTTCAACGACTTCGTCGAAATCCTCGGCGCCTACCTCCTCGCGCAGCTCGCTCACACGTGGCCAGTCAATCATGTGCTTGTTCCCAAAGTCTGTTGCGACGTGTGATTTATTAAGTTGATTGCCGTAAAAAGATGGTGAAAGAAAGGGCTCTATTCAAGTTTTAAACTTCACTGCCTGTTAAAGTTCTGCCCCGATAGTATCACAAGATCATCTGATTTTTCCATTGTGAGGTGCCTTCGGTGCTGCCAGAACGTTCGATCGACGACGAGGACCACACAGTGGCCGGAACCATACGCCGTGTGCTGGTTGTCGACGACAGCCGACTGCAAAGACGCATTCTTGTGGCCTCGCTGAAAAAGTGGGGGTTTGATGTCGTCGAGGCGGACAGCGGCGAATCGGCGATGGAAATCTGCCAGGCGGAAACACCCGATCTTATTCTTAGCGATTGGATGATGCCCGGCATGAACGGGCTGGAATTCTGCCGCGCTTTCCGCGCCAGCAGCAGCACGGAGTATGCCTATTTTATCCTTCTGACCTCCAAGAGCGAGAAAAACGAGGTGGCGGAGGGGTTGGATGCCGGCGCCGATGACTTCCTGACCAAGCCGGTCAGTTCTGACGAGCTGCGGGCGCGGATTTCGGCGGGCGAGCGGATCCTGCGCATGCAGCGCGAGCTGTCGGAGAAGAACCGCATCGTTTCGGAAACGTTGGGAGAGTTGCAGCGGGTCTATGATGCCATCGACAAGGATCTGATCCAGGCGCGCAAGATCCAGGAATCGCTGGTGCCGGAGCTGTCCAAATCTTTTGGCTCCTCGACCGTCAGCCTGTTGCTGAAACCCTGCGGCCACATCGGTGGCGACCTGGTGGGCATGTTCTCGCCGGGCGTTAACCGGATCGGATTCTACTCCATTGATGTGTCCGGCCACGGGATCACCTCGGCGATGATGACGGCGCGTCTGGGCGGCTATCTGTCGTCGAATTACTTTGACCAGAATGTTGGCATGGAGAAGCGGTTCAACCGGTTCTACGCCCTGCGCCAGCCGGAGGAGGTCGCCAGCATGCTGAATGCAAGGCTGATCGCCGACACCGGCATCGAAGAGTATTTTACGATGGCTTACTGCATCGCCGATCTGCGCAGCGGCGTGGTCAAGATGGTGCAGGCCGGCCATCCGCATCCCCTGCTGCTGCGCAAGAACGGCGAGATGGAATTCATCGGCAAAGGCGGCGTGCCAGTGGGGCTGGTGCCAGATATCGGCTACAGCCAGGAAGAATTCGTGATGGAGAAGGGCGACCGTTTGCTGCTGTTCTCCGACGGCTTTACCGAGGCACGGCTGGAGGACGGCTCCATGCTGGAGCCAGAGGGCCTGCTGGACCTGGTCGGCAAATGCAGCCCGGGCCAGGGCGGCAAGGAATTCCTGGATGACCTGTACTGGCACCTGACTCAGGTGATGAGCAAGGAACACGGGCTGGAAGACGACGTCTCTGCCACGCTGTTTGATTTTCAGGGGCCGTAAGTCGCAGCAGCGCCGCTAAAGCTGTTTTACCAGCATCGCGGCAAAATGCCGGTCGCCGGCGTTGCCCAGTTGACTGACGGCTTGTTGCGGCGCCATCCACAAGGCTTCATGTGCTGGCTCCAGCGGCGGGCCGACCGCGCGCAATGGCAGCGCGGTGTAGATATGGCAGATCTTCTCTGCCCACAGGTCATATTCGGGCATATAGGCATAGCGGCGAAACACCCCCAGCTTGCGTGGAAAGGCGATCTTCCAGCCGGTTTCCTCATACACCTCGCGGTGCAGTGCGGGCAGGGGCGATTCGCCCGGATCAATGCCGCCGCCGGGCAATTGAATGTCTGGCCCCGGATCATGCTGACAGGTCAGCAGCAGCCGCCCGTCGCGCGGCAACAGCGCATAGACACCGGGCCGCCGGGTGTAGATCTGGCCCTTTTCGGGGCTGCTGCCAAATCGCCGGATCATGGGCTCGCCTCTTCACTCTGCCGTCAATTCGCCTATATAGCCCCGGTATGCCAACCCCCGGCGCGTAAGGAAACCCCATGACTCTTGGTTCGAAAATCGCGTGGGACGACACCGTCCTGCCCTTCCAGCTTGATGCCTCGGACATGCGCGGCCGCGTTGCGCGGCTTGACGGCGTGCTGGACGGTATCCTGAAACAGCACGACTACCCGCCCCAGGTCGAGGCCTTGGTGGCGGAGATGGCGTTGCTGACGGCGCTGATTGGCCAGACCATTTCGCTGCGCTGGAAATTGTCGTTGCAGGTGCAGTCCAAGGGCGCGGTGCGGATGATTGCCACCGATTATTATGCGCCGCAAAAAGAAGGCGAGATCGGCCAGATCCGCGCCTATGCCAGCTTTGACCGTGACCGGCTGACGGACGGCGCCCCCTTTGATCAGGTAGGCGAGGGCTATTTTGCGATCCTGATCGACCAGGGCAACGGCACCCAACCCTATCAGGGCATCACGCCGCTGGCACAGGGCTCGCTCAGTGCCTGCGCCGAATCCTACTTTGCCCAGTCCGAACAGCTGCCGACGATGTTCAAGCTCAGCTTTGGAAAGTCATCCGAGCCGGGCGTAGGCGAGCACTGGCGCGCAGGCGGGATCATGTTGCAAAGCATGCCAAAGGCTTCCCCCTTTGCGGCGCAGGGCGAAGGGTCCGGCGAAACCTTGCAGGCCAGTGATCTGGTCTCCGGCGACCAGGAGGAAAACTGGAACCGGGTGACCGTGCTGCTGAACACCGTCGAGGACCTGGAGCTGATCGGCCCCTCGGTGACCCCCGCCGACCTGCTGGTGCGATTGTTTCACGAGGAACAACCGCGGGTCTACGACTTCCAGCCGGTGCGCTTTGGTTGCACCTGTTCAGAGGAGCGCGTGCGGCAGAGCCTGTCGATCTATTCCGCCAAGGACATCGCGACGATGACCACGGAGGACGGCCGGGTGACCGCCGACTGCCAGTTCTGCGGCGCGCATTACAATCTGGACCCTGCCTCGCTGGGGTTTGATGCGGACAACCCGCCCAGTGCCTGACGCTGCGCAGGATCTATCGGGCAGGATAGCCGCGGCGCTGAAGCGACAGGGCCACGGCTCGTCTGATTTTGACCTGAACCCCGGCACGGTGCTGCCCGAGGGGCGCAAATTGCGCCCGGCCGGGGTGCTGGTGCCGATCTCGCTGGCCTCGGGCAGCCCGCAGCTGATCCTGACCAAGCGCTCTTCGGCCCTGAAGCACCATCCCGGCCAGATCGCCTTTCCCGGCGGCAAGGTGGATCCGGGCGACCGCGATGAAACCGCCGCCGCCCTGCGCGAGGCGTGGGAGGAAATCGGGCTGCCGCAAGATCTGCCGCAGGTGATCGGATGTCTGCCGCCGCATGAGACCGTGACGGGCTTTTCCGTGACACCGGTGGTGGCGCTGATCCGCGAGGGCTTTGCCGCGCGCCCCGAGCTGGGTGAGGTTGCCGAAGTATTCTCGGTGCCGTTGGAGCATGTGTTGGAGCCGCGCAACTATGTGGTGGAATCCCGCCGCTGGCGCGGCAGTCGGCGTCGGTATTATACGGTGCCATATGGCCCTTATTACATCTGGGGCGCCACCGCGCGGATGCTGCGCGGCTTTGCGGAACGGATGCTGTGAGCTTGCGGGTTGATCAGCCCTGGCTGCACGCGCCAGCCACCCAAGCCGTCTGCGCGGCGGTAGGGGCGGATGGAGCTGAGGTGCTGTTTGTCGGTGGCTGCGTGCGCAACGCGCTGCTGGGGGAGCCGGCGTCGGATATGGATATTGCCACCGATGCCACCCCGGATCAGGTGCTGGCGCTGGCCAAACGCGCGGGTATCAAGGCGGTGCCGACCGGCATCGACCATGGCACCGTGACGTTGATCCGCGAAGGCATACCGCATGAGATCACGACCTTCCGCAAGGATGTCGCCACCGACGGGCGCCGCGCAGTTGTAGCCTTTGCCAGTGACATCGCGGATGATGCCCGCCGTCGCGATTTCACCATGAACGCGATCTATGCCCGCCCCGACGGCGAGGTGGTCGACCCGCTGGGCGGGATGGCGGACCTGACCCAGCGGCGGGTGCGCTTCATCGGCACGGCCGAAAACCGCATCCGCGAGGATTACCTGCGCTCGCTGCGGTTCTTCCGCTTTCATGCCTGGTACGGCGACCCCGGCCAGGGGTTCGACGCCGACGCGCTGGCAGCGATTGCCGACAATCTGGACGGGTTGCAAAGCCTGTCGCGCGAACGCATCGGTGCCGAGATGCTGAAACTGCTGGGGGCCGCCGATCCTGCGCCGGCGGTTGCGGCGATGCGCCAGGCGGGGGTGTTGGGGCACATCCTGCCCGGCACCGACGACCGTGCGCTGGCACCGCTGGTCCATCTGGAGGGCACCCGCTCTGTTTCGCCGTTGCGGCGGTTGGCGGCGCTGGGCGGTGAAAACTTGCAGGATGCGCTGCGGCTGAGCAAGGCGCAGGCGGCACATCTGGCCCAGATCCGGCAGGCTGCTGCGGCCTCGGCCGGCCCGGCAGAGCTGGGTTACAGGCTGGGGGCAGAGACGGCGCTGGACGCCATGCTGTTGCGCGCGGCCTTGATGGAACAGCCGGTGTCTCCCGGGTTGGAGACTGATATCGCCCGTGGCGCCGCCGCGAAGTTTCCGGTCCAAGCGCGGGATCTTCTGCCGCGCCTGAAAGGCCCACAGCTGGGCCGCGCGCTAAAGCAGTTGGAGGCGGAGTGGATCGCGTCAGGCTTCAGCCGCAGCCGCGAGGATCTGCTGCACTCTCTTGGCTGACAGGCGGGGTGCTGCGTCGTGCAACCTTGGGGGGTGACAAGACAGCGTTTCCGGCGTAAAAAATCGGCAGCCACCACATGACGGAGGAATGCTGATGTATTACGGGATCTGGTTTCTTTAACGCCTGAGACCTGCCCCGTTTGACGTGGGAGCCTTGGGCTGTCCGCTGTCTGCATTCGTATTCCAAACTGCTCACCATCTGGAGCAACCGCATGTTTCGCTATTTTGAGAACCTGATTGACCCCTATTGCAGCTATGCAGAAACGGACACGCCGCCGACGCGGTTGTGGCCGTTTCTGCGTGAGTATTCGAAACCGTTCAAAACCGTTTTTGTGCTGGCGGCGTTGATGTCCGTCGTCGTGGCCGCGATCGAGGTCGGTCTGATCTATTACATGGGCCGGGTGGTGGACCTGATGTCGGGCACCCCGGCGGAGGTCTGGGAAAACCACGGCACCGAGCTGATTCTGGTTGCCCTGTTCATCCTGTTGCTGCGGCCGGTGTTGCAGCTTTTGGATGTGGTGCTGCTGAACAATGCGATCCTGCCGAACTTTGGCACGCTGATCCGCTGGCGGGCGCACAAGCATGTGTTGCGGCAGTCGGTCGGCTGGTTCGAGAATGACTTTGCCGGCCGTATCGCCAACCGCATCATGCAGACCCCGCCTGCCGCCGGTGAGGTGATTTTCCAGGTGTTTGACGCCATCACCTTCTCGCTCGCCTATCTGGTGGGGGCGGCGGTGCTGCTGTGGGTTGCGGATGTGCGGCTGATGTTGCCGCTTGCCGTCTGGTTCGTTCTCTATGCGCTGCTGGTGCTGTGGACGGTCCGCCGGGTGGGTCCGGCCAGCCAGGCGTCATCCGACGCGCGCTCCACCGTGACCGGGCGGGTCGTCGACAGCTATTCCAACATTCACTCGGTCAAGATGTTCGCCCATCATCACCACGAGCTGACCTATGCCCGCGATGCGATCGAGGACACCCGCAAGACGTTTCAGGCGGAGATGCGGATCTTCACCATCATGGATGCGACCCTTGTGACGCTGAACGGGTTGTTGATCGTCGGTGTGGTTGGATGGGCCGTGATGTTGTGGACACAGGGCACCGCCTCCGTGGGGCTGGTGGCTGCGGCCACCGCGCTGACCCTGCGTCTGAACGCGATGACCGGCTGGATTATGTGGGCGCTGACCTCGTTTTTCCGCCAATTGGGGGTGGTGGCGGAGGGAATGGAGACCATCGCCCAACCCATTGATCTGGTGGACGCCGCCAATGCGCAGCCGCTGCGGCTGACAGACGGGGAAATCGAGCTGCGCAACCTGTCCCATCACTATGGTCGCGAGGCAGGTGGTCTGGACCGGATCAACCTGACCATCCGACCGGGCGAAAAAATCGGCCTGATCGGCCGCTCCGGGGCCGGTAAGTCAACCCTGGTGAAGCTTTTGCTGCGGTTCTATGACGCTGAGAAGGGCCAGATCCTGATTGATGGTCAGGACATTCGCAGCGTCACTCAGGACAGTCTGCGGCTGAACATCGGAATGGTGCAGCAGGACAGCGCGCTGATGCACCGATCTGTGCGCGACAACCTGCTGTATGGCCGCCCGGATGCCAGCGAAGAGCAGATGGTCGCCGCCGCCAAACAGGCCCAAGCGCATGACTTCATCCTTGATCTGGCGGATCCGCAGGGACGCCGCGGCTATGACGCCCATGTGGGCGAACGCGGAGTGAAGCTGTCCGGCGGGCAGCGCCAGCGGGTGACATTGGCGCGGGTCATCCTGAAGGATGCGCCGATTCTGGTGCTGGATGAGGCGACATCGGCGCTGGACTCGGAGGTCGAGTCGGCGATTCAGGAGACCCTCTATGGTATGATGCAGGGCAAGACGGTGATCGCTATTGCACACCGGCTGTCCACCATCGCGCAAATGGACCGTATCCTTGTGATGGATCAGGGCCGTATTGTTGAAGAGGGCAGCCATGACGCGCTATTGCAGGCGCAGGGGCTTTACGCCCAGCTCTGGGCGCGTCAATCCGGCGGGTTCCTGAACATCGAGGCCGCAGAATGAACATTGGCAATCTGATCGACGCCTTCCGCCCCGCTTACGGGCCGCCGCCGCGCCAGCTGGGTGGATTCCTGCGCTGGTGCCTGTCCGGTGCCTGGCCGATGCTGTGGCTGGCGGCGGGGTTTTCGGCGCTGGCTGGCGCGATGGAGGCAGGCACCGCCTATATCCTGGGGCTGGTGATCGACACCGCCATCGGCAGCGGGCCGGAGCGGTTCTTCTCGGCCGAAAACCTGTCGGTGATCGCTGCGGCGCTGGGCTTCTTCCTGCTGCTGCGGCCGGTGCTGTTCGGGCTGTCGGCGGCCTCCAACGCGATCATTGTCGGGCCCAATGTGAACCCGCTGGTGCTGTCGCGGCTGAACCGCTGGACGCTGGGCCAGTCGGTGCGGTTCTTCGACGAAGATTTTGCCGGCCGCATCGCCCAGAAACAGATGCAGACCGCCAATGCCGTCACGTCGGTGGCGACCGAGGTTATCAACGTGGTGGCCTTCGCCCTGGCCTCTCTGGCGGGATCTTTGGCCTTGTTAGGCTCTATAGATCTGCGGATTACGGCGGTGTTTCTGATCTGGCTGGTGGGTTATTTCGCGCTGATCCGCTGGTATCTGCCGCGCATCCGCCAACGCTCCGGGGCGCGGGCCGGGGCGCGGGCGATGGTCACCGGACAGGTGGTGGATTCGATCACCAACATCAAGACGGTCAAGCTGTTCGCCCATGCCGACCACGAGGAGCGCACCGCACAGGATGCGATGGTGACCTTCCGCGACAAGGCGTTGCAATTTGGCTACGTGGCGGCCAGTTTCCGCTTCTGCCTGATGTGCCTTGCCGGGGTGCTGCCGGTGCTGCTGATCGGTGTCACGCTGATGCTGTGGCGCGGCGGCATGGCCAGCGAGGGTGACATCGTCGCCGCGGGGGCCGTCTCGATCCGCATTGCCCAGATGACCGGCTGGGTGAGCTTCACCCTGATGGCGATCTATTCCAACATCGGCGAGATCGAAAACGGCATGAAGACCCTGTCGGTAGAGGATCGGGTCGAGGATGCGCCGGAGGCCAAACCGTTGCAGGTGACACAGGGCGAGATCGTCTTTGACGAAGTGGAATTTTCCTATGGCGGTGACGTCGGCGGCGTCCGCGGCATCAGCCTGACCGTCAAACCGGGCGAAAAGCTGGGCATCGTCGGCGCCTCCGGGGCGGGGAAATCGACCCTGGTTTCGCTGCTTCTGCGCCTCTATGACGGGGAAAAAGGGCAGATCCGCATCGACGGACAGAACATCGCAGCGGTGACCCAGAACTCCTTGCGCAGCCAGATCGGCATGGTCACCCAGGAAACTGCGATGTTCAACCGCTCGGCCCGCGAGAACATTCTCTATGGTCGCCCTGGTGCCAGCGAGGATGACATGGTCGCCGCTGCGGACAAGGCGGAGGCGCATGCGTTTATTGCGGCGCTGGAGGATGGCGAGGGCCGCAATGGCTATGATGCTTATCTGGGCGAGCGCGGGGTCAAGCTGTCCGGGGGTCAGCGCCAGCGGATCGCATTGGCCCGTGCCATCGTCAAGGATGCACCGATCCTGGTGCTGGACGAGGCGACCTCAGCGCTGGATTCGGAGGTCGAGGCCTCCATTCAGGCAGCCCTGCACCGGGTGATGGAGGGTAAGACGGTTCTGGCCATCGCGCACCGGCTGTCGACGCTGAGCGAGATGGACCGCATCATCGTGATGGAGGAGGGTCGGATCGCCGAAAGCGGCAGCCACGAGGAGCTGCTGGCGCAGGATGGCCTCTATGCGGCCTTCTGGGCGCGGCAGTCCGGCGGCTTTATCTGTACCGATGACGCGCAGAGCGCTGCCGCTGAATGAGCTTCCGCGGCGTATTTCGCTTTTTCTGACCCGTCAGCCGCTGTAATGAACGGCCATGACTGATGCAGCCAGAACCACAGCAACAATCAGTCGGCTGGGCCATCAAGGTGATGGCGTGGCCGATGGCCCTTTGTTTGTCCCGCGCAGCCTGCCGGGCGAGACCGTGTCGGGGATCGTCCAGGGCGACCGGTTGACGGAGGTGCGGATCGAAACCCCCAGCGAACATCGGGTGCAGCCGCCGTGCCGCCATTATAAATCCTGCGGTGGCTGCCAGTTGCAGCACGCCAGCGATGCCTTCGTGGCAGACTGGAAAACCGACGTTGTGCGCACTGCCTTGCAGGCGCAGGGATTGGAGACGGTGTTCCACCCGATCCACACATCGCCACCGCGCTCGCGTCGGCGGGCGACCTTTGCCGTGCGCCGGACCAAGAAGGGCGCGATGGCCGGCTTTCACGGCCGGGCCTCTGGTGTGATTACCGACATCCCGGACTGCCAGTTGCTGGACCCGGCCCTGATCGCGGCCCTGCCGGTGGCTGAGGCACTGGCGCTGGCCGGTGCCAGCCGCAAGACACCGCTGGCGGTGACGGTCACCACCTCGGCTGCCGGGCTGGACATTCTGGTGCGCAACGGCAAACCGCTGGACGGCCCGCTGCGTATCAGCCTGGCGCAACTGGCAGAGAAGCATCACATCGCGCGGCTGACATGGGACGACGAACCGGTGGCGATGGAACAGCCGCCCACCCAGACCTTTGGTCCGGCCCAGGTCTGCCCGCCGCCGGGCAGTTTCCTGCAGGCCACCCGGGATGGCGAGGCGGCGCTGCTGGCGGCGGTGCTGGAAATTACCCATGGGGCGCGTCGGATTGTCGATCTGTTTGCGGGCTGCGGAACCTTTTCGCTGCCGTTGGCCCGCCTGGCAGAGGTCCACGCGGTCGAGGGTGAACGTGACATGATCGCCGCGCTGGACGCGGGCTGGCGTCGGGCAACCGGGGTGAAAAAGGTCACCACCGAAGCGCGCGATCTGTTCCGAAACCCACTGCTGCCGGAAGACCTGAATCCCTTTGGCGCCGCCTTTGATGCCGCGGTGATTGATCCGCCGCGGGCCGGTGCCGAGGCCCAGACCGCGCAGCTGGCCAAGGCCCGCACCCCGGTAATTGCCTATGTCTCCTGCAATCCGGTCAGCTTTGCCCGCGATGCCAAGACGCTGGTGACGGCGGGCTATCGCCTTGACTGGGTGCAGGTTGTTGACCAGTTCCGCTGGTCCGCCCATACCGAGCTGGCCGCGAAATTCACCCTGAAAGACTGAGATGACCGATACCCACGCCATGACACCCACACGCCGACTTGCCGCCATTCTCGACAGTGAGATGTTTGGCCGTTTCATCACCGCCGTGATCCTGATCAACGCGGTGACGCTGGGGTTGGAGACCGCGCCTGCGGTGATGGCGAGGGCCGGTGGGCTGATCTATCTGATCGACCATCTGTGCCTGTCGATCTTTGTGGTGGAGATCCTGGCGAAGCTCTACGTTCGGCGGCTGCGGTTCTTTGCCAGCGGCTGGAACGTGTTTGATTTCGTGATTGTCGGCATCGCTCTTGTGCCCAGTGCGCAGGGGTTGTCGGTGCTGCGCGCCCTGCGGATCCTGCGGGTGTTGCGGGTGATCTCGGTGGCGCCGCGCCTGCGCCGGGTGGTGGAGGGGTTCATCACCGCGCTGCCGGGGATGGGATCGGTCTTTCTGCTGATGGCAATCATCTTTTACATCGGTGCCGTGATCGCGACCAAACTGTTCGGCCATGATTTTCCGGAATGGTTCGGCAGTCTGGGCCGCAGTGCGTATTCGCTGTTTCAGATCATGACGCTGGAAAGCTGGTCGATGGGCATCGTGCGGCCGGTGATGGAGGTCTTCCCCTACGCTTGGGCGTTCTTTGTGCCTTTCATCATGGTCACCACCTTTGCCGTTGTGAACCTGCTGGTGGGCCTGATCGTGAATTCGATGCAGGACGCCCACGGCGAGGAAGAAGGCGTGCGCACGGATGCCTACCGGGACGAGGTGCTGACGCGTCTGGAGGCCATCGAGCGAAAGATCTCCAGCCAGAATGAGACTGATAGGAAATTGTGAATTTCCTTGCAGCCGGTTTCGCGTTATTGCCTGAGACGAGGCAAATAAAAAAACAGGCTCAACACAGATGGACAGACGGGCATTTGGTCTCGGCGCTGTTGCCAGCCTTGGGCTGGCCGGGTGCAGCGGCGGTGGCGCACGGGATGACAGGTTCAAAACCTATGACGGCCCTGAGGTAACCTCAATCGTGGTCAACAAGGGCGCGCGCCGAATGTATTTGTTGCATCACGACGAGGTGCTGCGGGAATACAAGGTTGACCTCGGCTTTGCGCCGCAAGGGCACAAGCAGTTCGAGGGCGACGGAAAGACCCCGGAAGGCACCTATCTGATCGACCGCCGCAATCCCAACAGCCGCTACCATCTGTCGGTTGGGATTTCCTATCCCAACGGGCTGGACCGTGTTCGTGCGACGGCCCAAGGAAAACGTCCCGGCGGCGAAATCTTCATCCACGGCGAGCCCAACAACGGCAAGGAGCGCCGACGTGCGGCGCGGGTGGATGACTGGACAGCCGGGTGCATTGCCGTGTCGAACGAAGAGATCGAGGAAATCTATGCGATGGTGTCAGAGGGAACATCCATCGCCCTGCGCCCCTGAGGGCGGCCGCATCGGCTTTCCTCACCCGGGGGGGGGCGGTGTCCTGTTCCAGGCTGCACCGAGCTCTGAGCGACTGAGCGGCGCGCTCCCGCGTCTGCGGTTGCATCGGCTGCGCCGCTACATCCTGGCAGTCTTGGGCGTGGCGCCGTTCCGGCGCAGCCTCCCGGCGGGGCCGGGCGGCACCCGTCCGGATGGCTCAGTTGGCCATCACCAACGTCCACCAGATCTTGCCGCCGGGTTCCTGGAACCAGGAAAAGCCCATGTTCACAGCCTTGGGGTCCAGAATGACCGCGCGGGTTGCGGGTTGTTCTAGCCAGGCCGCCAGGGTCTGCTGCTCATTCTCATAGGTCTCGGAGATGTTTTCGCCGAGCAGCGAACCAGTGTATCCGGCGCGGGCGATGCGATCCAAGGGCGAGGAGCCGTCAGACCCGAAATGCCAGGGCCGGTTCTGCACCGACATGTCGCGGGAATGGGTTGCGGCGGCGGCGGTCAGCTGGGCATTCAGCTGAACAGACGGTGCGCCGGCGGCAGAGCGCAGGGCGTTGACCGAATCGAGCATTCGCAGCTGGACCTTGTCCGCATTGCGGATGCGATAACCCCCGCCAGTGTCGGTCACCGGTGTACAGGCCGCGACCGCGGTCAGGATTGCAGCCGCCATCAGCAGAAAAACGCGGTTCATGTGGCACTCTCGTTCTGTCAGTTGCCTGATGCACTTAGCCTTCCTGTGGCGTGGGTGCAAATGGCGCAGCGGAAATATGCGAGCGAAACCGGCGGATTGATTTGCGACTGCGGCTTTCAGGCCATAAAATACCTGCACCCCGGAACCCGACCGCGCAATTTGGATAGAGTCATGCCCCGAAAATCATTTGATACACTTGGCAGGCGGCAATTTCTTGCCGGTAGCGCTGCCGTGATTTCCACCCCTGCACTGGCTCAGGCCCAGGTGGGCGACGACCAGCAGGACTATGATCCGCTGCGCCCGCCGCCAGAGCCAGAACCGCCAGTTCAGCGCAACATCTCCGCGTTTCGGGCGAAATCCTGGCGGCCGTACTTCGACAATCTGCGCCGCGGCGCCATTCTGGTCGATATTGACAGCCGCGCCTTGCACTACTGGTCCGAGGATCAGCAGACCTATAAATTGTTTCCCTCCTCGGTGCCGCTGTCGGATGACCTGACCCGCCGTGGTCGCACCAAGGTTATCCGCAAGGTCGAAGGGCCGGGATGGGCCCCGACGCCGAATATGCGCAAGCGCAATCCGGAGTGGCCCGCCTATATTCCGCCGGGCCCGGACAACCCGCTGGGCACCCATGCGCTGTATCTCAGCTGGAAGTATTACCGCATCCACGGAACCCATGACACACGAAAGATCGGCCGCAAATCATCCAACGGCTGCATCGGTTTGTACAATGAACATGTGGCCGAACTGTTTGGACTGGTCAAAGTGGGCACGCAGGTGTTGCTAATTTGACGACAGCACCTTCAGCGCTAGGCTGATAGTGATAACAAGCAATTGCAATCCCGCAGATTTGCTGGTTAGAAAAAAATACGAGGTAAGTCTTGGGTGCGCGGCGCAGATCGTTGGGCCGCGCTAATTCTGGAGGTTAACATGAAAAAACTCGTTATCGCTGCTGCGCTGACCGCTGCTGCTTCGACCGCCACCGCTGGCAACCTGTCCGAGCCGGTTGTAGAACCGCCGGTCATCGTCGAAGAAGCTCAGGGTTCTTCCAGCGGCATCATGCTGCCGCTGCTGCTGCTGGTTCTGGTTGGCGCGGCTGTCGCATCGAACTAAGTTTCGATACACGAACATGGAAAAGGCGGTGGAGATCCACCGCCTTTTTTTGTTGCGGCCCAGACAGCCGGTGAACGCCGCGGGAGAGGGGCCGTCAGGCCGCCTCCACTTCGCGCAGGATTTTGCCGAGAGTGTCCAGAAGCATCTGCACGTCGTCCGCCTCAATGGTCAGCGGCGGACGGATTTTCAGGGTGTTATCCTTGGGGCCTTCGCTGCCGATAAGGATGCGGTGATCGCGCATCCGGTTCTTCACATAAGAACAGATCTCCGTCGCCTCTGATCTGTCGGGGCGGATCAGTTCCAGACCCAGAAACAGCCCCATGCCGCGCGCATCGCCGACGCAAGCATGGTCGTGCTGGAGCCGTTTCAATCCGTCCATCAGCAGTGCGCCCATGGCCTGGGCATTGGCTTGCAAACCCTCGTCGTCGACAATGTCCAGAACCTCCTTGCCCATCCGACAGGACAGGGTCGAGCCGCCGAAGGTGGAGAAGAACTCGATACCATTGTCAAAACTGGCGGCGATCTCGCGGGTGGTGACCAGCACGCCCAGCGGGTGGCCGTTGCCGATTGGTTTGCCCATCACCACGATGTCTGGCAGCG
Source organism: Leisingera sp. SA32 (assembly GCF_056033425.1). Classification (NCBI taxonomy): domain Bacteria; kingdom Pseudomonadati; phylum Pseudomonadota; class Alphaproteobacteria; order Rhodobacterales; family Roseobacteraceae; genus Leisingera; species Leisingera sp. SA32. The sequence continues at coordinate 251,366 of NZ_JBVYHB010000001.1, forward strand.
CGCCTTGGTGTTCGAACCCGAAATAGTATTCGCCCAGTCGGCCAAGGCCGGTCTGCACCTCATCGGCGATGCAGATGCCGCCTGCGGCGCGGATCTTGTCATAGACTGCGGGCAAGTAGCCTTTGGGCGGGATGATCTGGCCGCCGACGGAGGGAAAGGTCTCAGCGATGAAGCCGGCGATGCCGTGGCCGCGGGCCTGTAGGGCGCGGATGGCGGGGTCCACCAGGTCGGCAAACTTCTGCGCGCGGTCCGGGTCATCCCGCCCAAAGGAGCCGCGATAGTCGTCGGCGACCTCGACCAGTTCGACCCACTCTGCCTTGCCGCTGCCGCCGGGCTTGTTGAACTTGTAGGCCGAGAGGTCGATCGCCCCGGTGGTATTGCCGTGGTAGCCGTGATCGGGGGTGACCATGCCCTTGGCGCCGGTATGCGCGCGGGCCAGACGCAGCGCCAACTCATTGGCCTCGGTGCCGGAATTGACGAAAAAGCAGACCTCAAAGTGGTCGGGCAGTTTCGACAGGATCTTGTCGGAAAAGGCGGTCTGGGCCGGGTGCAGGTAGCGGGTGTTGGAGTTCATCCGCTTGAGCTGGTCCGCCGCCACCGCCTGGATGCGCGGATGTGCGTGGCCCACGTGCGGGACGTTGTTGTAGGCGTCCAGATAGGGACGGCCCCATTCATCAAATAGGTGGTGTTTCCAGCCGCGCAGCAGCATCACCGGGTCGTCGTAGGTCAGGCTGAGGTTGCCGCCGAAATGCGCGTGCCGACCGGCCAGAACGGTGCGTTTGTCCGTGGGCGTGTAGCGTACCTTGTCATCGGGCAGGTTCAGCAGCGCCGCTGGGTTCGGGCAGAGTGCCCGCCACAGATACATCTCGTCCGGGTCCCCAACCCCGGGCCAGTCGGTCTCGATGCCTTCGGTGGTCAGGGCCAGCTGGAAATGCACATGCGGCGCCCAACCGCCGTTCTGGTCAGCTGCACCCAGGCGGCAGAATTCCGCGCCTTGCTCCACCACGTCGCCGGGCTTCAGATCCGTCAGGAACTCCGGGTCCAGATGACCATAGAGCGTATAAAACGGCTCACCCGTGGGCGTTTCGTGGCGCAGGATGATGACGCCGCCATAGTCCAGATGCCCGTTGCGGTTTTCGGCCACGAAGACCTCACCGCGCAAGGGGGCGTACATCGGCGTGCCTGCCGGGGCGAAGGCATCCACCGCTAGATGCACCGTGCGCCGGTTGCTGGCCTTCCATGGCCCCTTGCGAAAGGCTGGCTCGGTGTAGATCAAGCGCGGTTCGTGATAGTAGCCCAGCCAGATTGCGTCACCGTCTTCGAATTCTTCGCCAACCCGGGCGGCTTCCTCCAGCGGCATGTGAAAGGGGTTCTGCGGCCAAGTGGACTCCTCCACCGACAGCGTACCCATCGGGGCGTCGTTCAGATCCTGCCCCATCAAGGGGGCAAAGCGGCCGCGGTTCTGTTCCAGCCAAGCCATCACGCGGTCGGCGCCGTCAACCACCGGCAAATCGCAGGCGGCGCGCAGGCGGGCGCGCAGCAGACCTGGGTGCAGGGTGGTGCCCTCAAGGAAGCGCCAGGCAGGTGCTTGCGAAATGGTGACATAGGGGTCATCCGGGTTTTCCGCCGCCATCAGGGTGGAGTTCACTACGCTGACCGCCAGCCGCGCGCGCAGCAGGGGCCAGAGCATATCCAGTTCGGCGGCCGTCAACGGGTTGGCTGCGTGATAGCCCGCGACCAGCGCAGCCAGCGCTGCCTCCGGTGTCGGGTGGTCCAGCACGATGTAGGCTGCGGCGATGGCGAGGTCGCAAATCTTCGGCGCGACGCACATGTCGCCCAGATCAATCAGCCCGGATACCCGGCGCGGCTCCCCTAGTTGGCCGCACACCATGATGTTGTAGTCATTGGCGTCATTGTGGATCGCCTGTTTCGGCAGTGCCGACAGAACAGGCTCTAACTTGGCGAAATCGGCAGCGATATCCCCCAGCAGGGCCCGTCGGGACGGATCGCTGATGCACCCGAGCTGATCGGCGATCCAGCCCGCCTGCATCAGGTCCCATTTGAAATCGCGGTCCAGACCGGGGTGCTGGAAATCCGCCAGCGCCGTGGCGGATCCACCCAGCACCTGGCCGACCTCTTGGATCAGCGCGTCGCTTTTGGGTTCCACCTTGGCATAGCAGCGACCGGGAAGCTGGCTCAGCAGCCACACCAGTCGCTCCTGGCCGGTCTCATCCATGACCGTCAGCAGAGCATCACCGCCGATTGCGGCAATCACCCGCGGGCAGGGCAAATCCGGCTGGCGCGTGGCGATATGGGCGAAGGCCTTCACTTGCATGTCCACCAGCCAGCGTTCGCAGCCGGGGCGCATCGCTTTGAGGATATAGCCGTGACCGTCTGCGGTCTTGGCCAGAAAGTTCAGGTCGTATTCGCCATCAAGGCGGTGCAGCTCCGCCTTGATTCCCCAATGCCGTTCAAGGGCATCCGCCCAATGCGCCAGCGTCATTCAAACTCTCCCCGGTGTGCTGCCAATTGCAGCGATCCAATATTGGATCCCATTTGGACCGAGGAGCTTGGATTAGTCCAGCCAGCCTTTCAGATTCTGTTCGATTACCCCGGCAAGTGCGGCGATATGATCCGCGTCATCGTTGAGACAGGGGATATAGAGGAAGTCTTCGCCGCCGGCCTCCTCGAAGCTTTCCTTGATCTCTTCGTTGATCTCTTCGAGCGTTTCGATGCAGTCGGCAGAGAAGGCGGGCGCGATCACCGCGATGTTCTTCTTACCTTCCTTGGCGAGCGTGGCGACGTGATCGACGGTGTAAGGCTTCAGCCATTCCTCCGGCCCGAACACGGACTGGAAGGTGGTGGTGATCTGGGTATCGTCCCAGCCCAGCCGTTCCTTCAGCAGGCGCGTGGTTTTCTGGCACTGGCAATGGTAGGGGTCGCCCTGCATCAGGTAGCGTTTCGGCATCCCGTGGTAAGAGACCACCAGAATGTCGGGGCGCGTGTCAGCCTTGGCATAGGCTTCCTCGACCGAGCGGGCCAGCGCGTCGATATAGGCGGGCTGGTCGAAATAGGGATCGATGGTGCGGGCAGCGGGTTGCCAGGTCTCTGCCATCAGCGCGCGGAAGAACTGATCGTTGGCGGTGCCAGAGGTGGCCCCGGCATATTGCGGATAAAGCGGCACGAACAGGATTTTCCGGCAACCCGCGTCGACCATGGCGCGCACCTTGGATCTGGTTGAGGGGTTGCCGTAGCGCATGCAGAAATCGACCATCACCTGGTCGCCATAACGCGCCTTCATCACCTCCGCCATCCTAGCGGTCTGATCCTTGGTGATGGTCATCAGCGGGCTTTCGCCCTTGTCGTGGTTCCAGATGGATTTGTAGGCCGCACCGGAGGCAAAGGGCCGCTTGGCCAGGATGATCAGCTGCAACAGCGGCTGCCATTTCCAGGCCGGATAATCGATCACCCGCTTGTCGGACAGAAACTCGCTCAGATAGCGGCGCATCGGCCAGTAGGTATAATCGTCGGGTGTTCCGAGGTTTGCCAGCAGGATGCCGACCTTTTCGGCCGCAACCGGAGGGTGGTCGGCGGGGGCGTGGGCAGGGCATTTGGCGGTCCGGGCGGCGTCCAGCATGGTGCAGGTCCTGTGCGGCTTAGAGGTGGGTGAATGAGCAGGAAGGTACTGTCTTTACGTGGGAAAGGCCAATTGGATCACATTGGCGCAGCCATAATCCGAACCTATCACGGGTCGCGCTTGGCTGCGGGTACTTTCAGCGCATCCGCCAGTCGCATTTTGGCCGAACCCGGGCGCAGCGGCTTTTGTTGCGTGTCCGACGGCGTCCAGCCGGTCAGGCAGACCAGGTCAAAGGTCGCGGGCAGCCGCCCTTCGTCGGTGGCAAAATGGCTGCGGTAAATGTGATCGGCGAGCTGGAACAGCGCCCGCGGCACAGGCTGTTTCAGGCGTTGGGTCAGGGCGTTGGTTTCGCCCATGCCGCGCAGATCGTGGATCAAGTGGGTGAGATCGCGGTATTCGGCCGTCAGCGGCACCAGATCGGCCACCGGCAGCGCAAAGCCGGCCCGTTGCAACAGCCCGCCAAGGTCGCGGATCTCGCCCATCGGGGCCACGCGGGGCGACAGGCCGCCCAGAACTGCGGTTTCCGCCTCGGCCATGGCGGCGCGCAGCTGATGCAGGGTCTGACCGCCGAGGGTGAGCACCAGCAAAAGCCCGTCTTCTTTCAGGGCGCGGCGACACTGGATCAGCTGACCAACCGGGTCGTTGGCCCAATGCAGACCCATTGCATGGACCACAACGTCATGTCTGTCCGGCTCCAATGCCAGCACGTCGTCGTCTGCAACCACGGTGACATCCGGCAGGAAGCCCTCCCAGACCTGCGGGAAGGGGCAGACCACCGCAGGCGCCGTAAAGGTTCTGTTAACCAAGCTCAGGCGATCCTCGGCTTCGTCGCGCGCCAGATGGTGCAGGAACAGCGCCTCCGGTCGGTGCCGGGCGCGGCGGGCGGCCAGGGTTGTGCGGTCGAAGAGTTGCGCGGGTGCGTGTGTCATGAGGGCTGTTTAGATGCTGCTGAGGGGAATTCAAACCGCTGTTTCCCTGATCTACCCGGCGCGGTGCATCGGCTGCGGCGGATTGGTGGACAGCGACTTTGGCCTGTGCGGTCCCTGTTGGGCGGAGATGCACTTTGTCGCCGGGACAGTCTGCGACGGCTGCGGCCTCCCGCTGCCGGGGGAGGCTGACGGGCACCGTATCGAGTGCGACAGCTGCCTGCGCGATCCGCCTCCCTGGCGCCGGGGACGCGCGGCGCTTCTGTACGAGGGGCAAGGGCGCAAGCTGGTGCTGGCGCTGAAACATGGCGACCGCACCGAAATTGCTCCGGTTGCCGCCGGCTGGCTGGCGCGGGCAGCGCGCCCGTTGCTGCACGATGACCCGCTGATCTGCCCGGTGCCGCTGCATTGGAGCCGGCTGATGCGGCGTAGGTACAACCAGTCGGCGCTGCTGTCGGCGGCGCTGGCCCGTGACGCGGGTTTGCCGCATTGCCCGGACCTGCTACGCCGGACCCGCCGCACGCCAACGTTGGAGGGCAAGACACGCGCGCAGCGCTATCAGATTCTGAGCGACGCGATTGCAGTTCATCCGGGACGGGCCGCGCTGATCCGGGGGCGGACCGTGCTGCTGGTGGATGACGTGATGACCTCCGGCGCCACGCTGAGCGCCTGCGCCAACGTTTGTCTGGGGGCCGGTGCTGCAGAGGTGAGGGTGGCGGTTCTGGCCCGGGTCACGCAAGCGTGAGGCCATGGGCCAACCACTGGCAATTGTTGCAATGGATACCCAATTCCTCCACAAGCATCGCCATCAGATTAAGGAAACGCGAATGAAACCGGTTGAAATCTATACTTCGCCCCTGTGCGGATATTGCCACGCGGCCAAACGCCTGTTGAATCAGAAAGGCGTGACCTATGCCGAGGTCAACGTGCTGGAACAGCCGGAGCGCAAGGCGGAGATGATCCAGCGCGCCAACGGGGGGCGTACGGTGCCGCAGATCTTCATCGGTGAGACCCACGTGGGCGGCTGCGACGATCTGTTTGCGCTGGAGCAGGCAGGTAAGCTGGATCCGCTGCTGTCAGCCTGAGAACGGAGACTCCAAAATGCGCACCGCACTGCTTCAGATGACCTCCTCCGATGATCCGGCTGAGAACCTGCAAACGGTGCAGCGGATGTTGCAGGAGGCTGTGGAACAGGGCGCGGGCTTTGTGCTGACGCCGGAGGTGACCAACTGCCTGTCTGGCAGCCGGACCCACCAGAACCAGGTGTTGCACCCCGAGTCGGACGACCCGACGCTGGCCGCCCTGCGCGCGGCGGCTGCCCGGCACGGCGTCTGGTTGCTGCTGGGTTCATTGGGGTTGAAGACGCAGGATCGTGATGGCCGTTTCGCCAACCGGCAGTTCCTGATTTCCCCGACCGGAGAGATTGCAGCGCGCTATGACAAGATCCACATGTTCGATGTCGAGGTCTCGCCCGAGGAGACCTATCGCGAGTCTGATGGCTACCGACCGGGATCGCGCGCGGTGGTGGCAGGCACGCCTTTCGCCAAAATCGGCATGAGCATTTGTTATGACGTGCGCTTTGCCTATCTGCACCGGGCGCTGGCCAGGGCCGGGGCACAGATCCTGACGGTGCCGGCGGCGTTTTCGCATGTCACCGGTGCTGCACATTGGCACACGCTGCTGCGCGCCCGCGCGATCGAGACCGGCTGTTTCGTGCTGGCCCCAGCCCAGACCGGAACGCATGCGGCCAGCCGAGGTCCCAGCCGCCGGACCTATGGGCATTCGCTGGTGGTGGCCCCCTGGGGCGAGATTCTGGCCGATGCGGGCACCGAAGCCTGCGTGTGTGTCGTTGATCTCGATCTCGAAAAAGTGGAAGAAGCCCGCAGGCGCGTGCCTTCTTTGACCCACGACCGGGAGTTTGACGGACCCTGATGGATGAAAATCACTCTCTGGCTGTCTCGCTGTTCAGCGAGATCCTGATGGCGGATCAGCTGGCCCGCGCGCGGCTGAGCAAAGTGCTGCCCAAAGGCATGGAGCTGTCGCATTTTTCGGTTCTGAATCATCTGGGGCGTGCGGGGCTGGAACGCTCTCCGGCGCAGCTGGCGAAGGCGTTTCACGTGACACGGGGCGCGATGACCAACACGCTGAACAAGCTGGAGGTGGCCGGCTATATCCATGTGCGGCCCGACTGGGATGACGCCCGGCGCAAGATGGTGGCGATCAGCCCGGCTGGCAAGCAGGCCCGCGATGCCGCGCTGGCGGGGATTATTCCGTTGATCTCGGACGTGGTGGATGAACTTGGCAGCGACCGCGTGCGCGCCACCCTACCAATCCTGCGGGAGCTGCGCGGCAAGCTGGAAGACACCGGTTAATCGGGCGCGCACCAGATTGCATGGTTGCGAATGCAAAAAGGGCGCCTGCGATCAGGCGCCCTTTTTCCCATCGGTCCCCATGCGTCCGTGAGTGGCGGTGCGACAACCTTTGGGTAGCCCGCCAGAGGCGGATCTGGATCAACCGGCTCCGACAGGCGCGACCTCTGGGTGGAGCAAAGATCAGTTTGATCCCGTAATCGTAGAGTAGCAAGAGACGGCCACACGCAAAAGAACGCATAGGGATTACCACCTATCCGATGGGATAGGTGGCGCAGTCATGCGGTGTTTCTCTGTGCGGTCACTTGGGTTTGGTGCTGGCGGTCACATAGTTCACCGACAGATCGCGTTCGGAAATGGACCAGCTCCAGGTGATCGGATTGAACACGAACCCCTTGCGATCCACCGGTGTCAGCCCGGCCTGGCGCAGCAGATCGAACAGCTCGTCGGGGGTGATGAACTTGGCCCAGTCATGGGTGCCGCGCGGCAACCAGCGCATGATGACCTCGGCGCCGACAATGGCCATGGCATAGCTTTTGGCGTTGCGGTTGATCGTCGAGCAGATCTGCAACCCGCCCGGTTTCAGCAGCTGCCGCGTGGCGGTCAGATAGCCCTGCGGATCTGCGACATGTTCGACCACTTCCATGTTCAGCACCACGTCGAACTGTTCGCCCGCCTCGGCCAGCGCCTCGGCGGTGATGTGGCGGTAGTCGATCTCCAAACCGGATTGTTCGGCATGGATGCGGGCGACCGGCAGGTTGCCTTCGGCGGCGTCCGCGCCCACCACGGTGGCGCCCAGCCGGGCCATCGGTTCGCTCAGCAATCCGCCGCCGCAGCCGATGTCCAGCAGGCGCAGCCCCTCAAACGGGCGCTGTGACGTCAGATCGCGGCCAAATTCACCCGCGATCTGGCGCGTGATATAGTCCAGGCGGCAGGGGTTCAGCATGTGCAGCGGCTTGAACTTGCCATGCGGATCCCACCATTCCGCGGCCATCGCCTCGAATTTGGCGATTTCTGCCGGGTCGACGGTGGATTGAGGCGCTTGCATTCCTGTCTCCGTGTGCTCTTTTGTAGTCTGACGTCTCACTAAGGTCAGTAATGGATAGATACCCCGACCAAAAGCGCGCAGTGCATTATCTTTACCCGCCGGTCGAAGCCTTTGACCAGCGCATGATCGACGCAGGCCAGGGCCACCGCATCTATGTCGAGCAGAGCGGCAACCCCAATGGCATACCCGTTGTCGTGTGTCATGGCGGCCCGGGCGGAGGCAGCAGCCCGGCGATGCGGCGCTATTTCGACCCGGACATGTACCGAATCATCCTGTTCGACCAGCGCGGCTGTGGCCGTTCGCGCCCGCATGCGGCCTGTGAAGACAACACCACCTGGCATCTTGTGGCGGACATGGAGCTGATTCGCCGCCACCTGGATATTGACAGCTGGATCCTGTTTGGCGGCAGCTGGGGCGCCACGCTGGCGCTGATCTACGCCCAGACCCACCCGAACCGGGTCAACCACATCGTGTTGCGCGGGGTGTTCCTGATGACCGCGGCTGAGCTGGACTGGTTCTACGGCGGCGGTGCGGGCAAGTTCTGGCCGGAAAACTGGTCGCGCTTTGTCTCACTGGTACCGGACCACGAACGCGGCGACATGATCGCAGCCTATCATAAACGGTTGTTTTCCGGAAATCTTGAGGAAGAGATACGCTTTGGCCGCGCCTGGTCCGCCTGGGAAAATGCTCTGGCGTCGGTGCATTCCAATGGCCAAAGCGGCGACAGCCCCGGTGACTACGCCCGCGCTTTCGCCCGGCTGGAGAACCATTACTTCATCAACCAGGGCTTTTTGGACTATGACGGGCAGATCCTCGCCAACATGGGGCGGATTTCGCATATTTCCGGCATCATTGTGCAGGGGCGCTATGACATGATCTGCCCGCCGTCCTCGGCCTGGCGTCTGAACGAGCTGTGGCCAAATGCGGAGTTGAAGATGGTGCGCAATGCGGGTCATGCTTTGTCGGAGCCCGGAATCAGCGCGGAGCTGGTCCGGGCCATGGACCGGATCGCAGGAGAGCTTGTGTCATGACGCGCATTGACCGCCGCGCGCTGTTCACCTCGGGTGCTGCGGCTGCCTTGCTGGCGGCTGCGGGTGGCTCGGTTGATGCGGCGCCTAAGGCGGGCGGCGCCCTGCGGCTGGCGGTCCCGCGGGATGGCGGGCTGCTGGAGCAGGCGGCGCGTGGGGCGGTTTACGACAGTCTGACCGAAATTGCCCCCGACGGGCTGCTGCGGGGAGAGCTGGCCACCGGTTGGCAGTCTGCCCCCGACGCCCGCAGCTGGACCTTCGAGCTGCGTCAGGGGGTTACCTTTCATGACGGCCGCGAACTGTCGGCTGAGGATGCCGCCGCTTCGCTGCGGGCGCAGGGCATTGCCAACACGGATTTGCGGGATGCCGTCGCGCTGGGCGCTCACCGCCTGCTGGTGGAATTGTCAACGCCGAACCCGCATCTGCCCTATCTGCTGGCCTCTGCGGAGCAGCTGATCGTGCCGGGGGGGGAACCGGTGGCAGCGCTGGGCGCCGCGGTGGGCACCGGATGCTATCGGGTCGAGCGCGCGCAGGACGGCCGCCATTTCCGCGCCTCCAAGGTGGCGGACCATTACAAGGTCGGCACGGCAGGCTGGGCCGATGCGGTGGAGATCATCGTGATCCCCGACGCCGCGGTGCGGGCCGAAGCCCTGCGCGATGGCTATGTCGACGTGGCAGCCCTGCCGGAGCCGCGCGGGCTGCTGAAGCGCGGTGACTTCCTGTACCATCCTTCGGCCAGTGATATGGCGCTGGCGGCGCGCCTTAGCGTTGGCCTGCCGCGTCGGATCGGCCAGCGTGCGCCGCTGGATGACGGCCGTATCGCCGAACGGTGGTGGCTGGTCTGACGGACTGCTGCGGGGGGCCGAAAAGACAAGCCTTGCAGTTTGCCCCGATTGCCCCTATATGCCTTTGACAACAGCGGCGCGTTGAACCCTGGTTCAAGGCTCCACCGGGAATGTGAACGGGCCGCGCGCCCGTTTTTTTGTGCTTGCAGGAGTGTTCCTGCGACCCCAAGTGGAGGTCAGATGACCAACGACCTGATTGCCAAAGCTGCCATCGACCGGCGCCTGGCCGAGATCGTCACCCCGGTGATCGAGGATCTCGGCTATGAGCTGGTGCGCATCCGGCTGATGTCCGGCAAGGCCACGACGCTGCAGATCATGGCGGAAAAGCCTGAAGGCGGCATCGAGGTGGACGACTGTGCCCAAATCTCGAACGCGGTCAGCGCGGTGCTGGATGTCGAGGATCCGATCATCGACGCCTACGCGCTGGAAGTGTCCAGCCCCGGCATTGACCGTCCGCTGACGCGGATGAAGGATTTTGCTCTGTTCGAAGGGTACGAGGCCAAGCTGGAAACCGCAGAGCTGGTCGACGGCCGCCGCCGCTTCAAGGGCGAGCTGGCCGGTACGGAAGGTGACGAGGTTCTGATCAATATCGAGGATCAGGGTGAGACGGTGACCATTGGTCTGAAATTCGACTGGCTGAGCGACGCCAAGCTGGTTCTGACTGATGAACTGATCAAGGAAATGCTGCGCCAGCGCAAAGAGGCCGGCACGCTGAACGAAGACGCATTCGACGAAATCGAGACCGAAGAGTCTGACGAGGAGAACAAGTAATGGCTATCACCTCTGCAAACCAGCTGGAGCTGTTGCAAACCGCCGAGGCCGTGGCGCGCGAAAAGATGATCGACCCCGGTCTGGTGATCGAGGCGATGGAAGAAAGCCTGTCGCGCGCAGCCAAGAGCCGTTACGGCGCCGAGATGGACATCCGGGTGTCGATCGACCGCAAGACCGGCCGCGCCACATTTACCCGCGTGCGCACTGTAGTTGCCGACGAGGACCTGGAAAACTATCAGGCTGAACTGACCGTGGAGCAGGCGCGCCAGTACATGGCCAACCCCGAGATCGGTCAGACCTACGTCGAGGAAGTGCCGCCGGTGGAAATGGGCCGCATCGCTGCGCAGTCGGCCAAGCAGGTCATCCTGCAAAAGGTCCGCGAAGCAGAGCGCGACCGTCAGTACGAGGAATTCAAGGACCGCGCCGGCACCATCATCAACGGGCTGGTCAAGCGCGAGGAATACGGCAACGTCATCGTCGATGTGGGTGCGGGCGAAGCCATCCTGCGCCGCAACGAGAAGATCGGCCGCGAAAGCTACCGCCCCAACGACCGTGTGCGCTGCTACATCAAGGACGTGCGCCGCGAGCCGCGCGGCCCGCAGATTTTCCTGTCTCGCACCGCGCCGGAGTTCATGGCCGAACTGTTCAAGATGGAAGTGCCGGAAATCTATGACGGCATCATCGAGATCAAGGCCGTGGCCCGGGACCCCGGTTCGCGCGCCAAGATCGCGGTGATCTCCTATGACGGCTCGATCGACCCGGTCGGCGCCTGCGTCGGTATGCGCGGCAGCCGTGTCCAGGCCGTGGTGAACGAACTCCAGGGTGAAAAGATCGACATCATCCCGTGGAACGAAGATCAGCCGACCTTCCTGGTCAACGCGCTGCAACCGGCCGAAGTTTCGAAGGTGGTGCTGGACGAAGAGGCTGGCAAGATCGAAGTCGTGGTGCCGGAAGAGCAGCTGAGCCTGGCCATTGGCCGACGCGGCCAGAACGTGCGCCTTGCGTCGCAGCTGACCAACCTCGACATCGACATCATGACCGAAGAGGAAGAGTCGGCCCGTCGCCAGAAGGAATTCGAGGCGCGCACCAAGCTGTTCATCGAAACCCTGGATCTCGACGAATTCTTCGCCCAGCTGCTGGTCTCCGAGGGCTTTACCAACCTCGAAGAGGTGGCCTATGTTGAGCGGGACGAGCTGCTGGTCATCGACGGTGTCGACGAAGGCACCGCAGAGGAGCTGCAGGCCCGTGCCCGCGATTACCTGGAGGCCCAGGCCAAGGCGGCGCTGGAAGCCGCACGCGAGCTGGGCGCTGAAGACAGCCTGATCCAGTTCGAGGGTCTGACCCCGCAAATGGTCGAAGCACTGGCCAAGGACGACGTTAAGACGCTGGAAGATTTCGCCACCTGCGCCGACTGGGAACTGGCCGGCGGCTGGACCAACGACGGCGGTCAACGGATCAAGGACGACGGCATTCTGGAACCCTTCGGAATGTCGCTGGAGGAGGCCCAGGATCTGGTGATGACCGCGCGGATCGCGCTGGGCTGGGTCGACCCGGCCGAGCTGGAAGCCGACGTCGCCGAAGACGATGGCGAAGCTAGCGAAGAGGAAGGCGAAGCCTGATCCGGGCTTCGCACAGGAGAGCTGAATGACACGCGGTGGCGCACAGAAAGACCGGACCGACGGCAGCGAACGCAAATGCATCGCGACCGGCGAAACCGAACCCAAGCAGGGGCTCATCCGGTTTGTGATGGGGCCTGAAGGGCAGGTGGTGCCGGATGTCATGGGCAAGCTGCCGGGCCGTGGTGTCTATGTCTCTTCCAGCCGTTCGGCGCTGTCGGCGGCGGTGAAAAAGAAGCTGTTTGCCCGCAGCTTCAAATCGCAGGTGCACTTGCCTGCAAACCTGGAACAGGAGGTGGAGCGCCAAGTGGTCCGCCGCCTGATCGAACTGCTGAGCCTGGCCCGCAAATCCGGCGATGCGGTTTCCGGGTATGAAAAGGTCAAGGACTGGCTGTCCAAGGAACAGGCTCGGGTGTTGATCCAGGCCTCGGATGGCTCTGGGCGCGGAAAGTCGAAGCTGAGCACCCCTTACAAGGGTAAATTTATCGGCTGCCTCACGGCGGACGAGCTGGGAATGGCATTTGGGCGCCAAACTGTGATACATGCAGCCCTCGCCTCTGGTGGACTCAGCAAACGTGTTGTAGATGAGGCGCAGCGATTGCAAGGTTTGCGCGAAATGGTGGGCGGCAAGGGCCGCACGGAAGGATAAAGAGCTTTATGAGCGATAGTGACGGCAAAAAGACACTGGGTCTGCGTGGGAGTTCCCGTCCGGGGAACGTGAAACAGAGTTTCAGCCATGGACGGACCAAGAATGTCGTGGTGGAAACCAAGCGCAAACGCGTCGTGGTTCCCAAGCCGGGCGCAGGCAAGGGCGGCAGCGGTGCCGTGCCTGCCGGGTCCGGCGGGCGCCGGCCTGCCGGCATCAGCGATGCAGAGATGGAACGCCGCCTGAAGGCGCTGCAGGCCGCCAAGGCCCGCGAATCCGAGGAAGCCGCGCAGCGCGAAGCCGAGGAAAAGGCCCGCGCCGAAGAGCGTGAGCGCCGCCGCGCCGAAGCGGAAGCCAAGGAACGGGAACAGCGCGAAGCCGAAGAGCGTGCCCGTCAAAAGGCCGAAGACGAAGAGCGCAAGAAGCGCGAGGCCGAAGTGGCCAAGGAGCGCGCTGCCGCCGCAGCGTCTGCCCCTGCAGCGGAATCGCCCAAGGCTGCGCGCCCAGCTCCGAACAAACCTGCACCGTCCTCTGCCCCCCGCAAGGCAGATCGCGAACGCGACCAGCGCCAGAACCGCGGCAAGGGCCAGGACGACGGTCGCCGCTCGGGCAAACTGACACTGGGTCAGGCGACCGGTGGCGGCGGCAACCGTCAACGTTCGATGGCGTCGATGAAGCGCAAGCAGGAGCGCGCCCGGCAAAAAGCTATGGGTGGGCAGGTCGAACGTGAAAAGGTTATCCGTGACGTTCAGCTGCCCGAGGCCATCGTGGTGTCGGAACTGGCCAACCGGATGGCAGAGCGCGTCGGCGAGGTTGTCAAATCGCTGATGAACATGGGCATGATGGTCACGCAGAATCAGACGATCGATGCTGACACTGCCGAACTGATCATCGAAGAATTCGGCCACAAAGTGGTTCGGGTCTCCGACTCCGACGTGGAAGACGTGATCAAGGAGATCGAGGACAAGGACGAGGATCTGAAACCGCGTCCGCCGGTCATCACGATCATGGGCCACGTCGACCACGGCAAGACCTCGTTGCTGGACGCGATCCGCGATGCGCGGGTTGTCGCAGGCGAAGCCGGTGGCATTACCCAGCATATCGGCGCCTACCAGGTGACCACCGAAAGCGGCGCTGTGCTGAGCTTCCTGGATACGCCGGGCCACGCAGCCTTTACCTCGATGCGTTCGCGTGGTGCACAGGTCACCGACATCGTGGTGCTGGTTGTCGCCGCCGACGACGCGGTGATGCCGCAGACCGTCGAGGCCATCAACCACGCAAAGGCGGCCAAGGTGCCGATGATCGTGGCGATCAATAAAATCGACAAGCCGGCGGCTGACCCCACCAAGGTGCGTACCGACCTGTTGCAGCACGAAGTCGTCGTTGAGGCGATGTCGGGCGACGTGCAGGATGTGGAAGTCTCCGCTGTGACCGGCCAGGGTCTGGACGAACTGCTGGAAGCCATTGCACTGCAATCGGAAATCCTGGAGCTGAAAGCGAACCCCGATCGCGCCGCACAGGGTGCCGTGATCGAGGCGCAGCTGGACGTCGGCCGCGGCCCCGTGGCAACGGTTCTGGTGCAGACCGGTACCCTTCGCCAGGGCGATATCTTTGTTGTGGGTGAGCAGTACGGCAAGGTCCGTGCGCTGATCAACGACAAGGGCGAGCGGGTCGAAGAAGCCGGTCCCTCGGTTCCGGTCGAGGTTCTGGGTCTCAACGGTACCCCGGAAGCGGGCGATGTGCTGAACGTCACCGAGACCGAAGCCCAGGCGCGTGAAATCGCCGAGTACCGCGCCCAGGCCGCCAAGGACAAGCGCGCAGCCGCTGGTGCGGCGACAACGCTGGAACAGCTGATGCAGAAGGCCAAGGAAGACGAAAACGTCTCTGAGCTGCCGATCCTGCTGAAGGCTGACGTGCAAGGCTCCGCCGAGGCCATTGTTCAGGCGATGGAGAAGATCGGCAACGACGAAGTGCGCGTGCGCGTGCTGCACTCTGGTGTTGGTGCGATCACCGAAACCGATGTCGGCCTGGCGGAAGCCTCCGGTGCGCCGATCATGGGCTTCAACGTCCGTGCCAATGCCTCTGCCCGTAACACGGCAAACCAGAAGGGCGTGGAGATCCGCTACTACTCGGTGATCTATGACCTGGTGGACGACGTGAAGGCGGCGGCTTCTGGCCTGCTGTCCGCAGAGATCCGCGAGAACTTCATCGGTTACGCGCAGATCAAGGAAGTCTTCAAGGTCACCGGTGTTGGCAAGGTTGCCGGCTGTCTGGTCACCGAGGGCATCGCCCGCCGTTCGGCCGGTGTGCGCCTGCTGCGCGACAACGTGGTGATCCACGAGGGGACGCTGAAGACCCTGAAGCGCTTCAAGGACGAAGTGGCGGAGGTTCAGTCGGGCCAAGAATGCGGTATGGCGTTCGAAAACTACGACGATATCCGCCCCAACGACGTGATCGAAATCTTCGAGCGCGAAGAGGTAACCCGCACGCTGGACTGATCCGGTGCCCTGCGGCAGAAAATTCGGACCCTGGCAGCACTGCCGGGGTCTTTTTCTTTTCGCTGCCCGCCTCCGACAGACTTGTCCCTCGGCAACTGTGATGGCGGCAGTTTGTCGGGAATGAAAAAGGGCAGCCCCGAAGGACTGCCCTTTGTGCCTGGTTGGCGTGAGTGGCGGCTCAGGCAAATGGTGCGTTTGTGGCCTGATCCCGCGGCCCGCACCCTGTGTTCCCAGCTGTGTGGGTGCCTGTATGAAACTGCGCTGTCCGGGTTATGCCCCTGCGTCCCGGTTCCTGCGCGCCTTGGTTCTGCCTCTTGCCTTGGATGTTGCCATGTTTGCTCGTAGGTCAAATTTCGAACAAATTGGTTAACAATTGGTTCACGGCACGCGGCTTTGTTTACCCAAATGCGCCGGGCGGTGGTTCTCGCTACAGCCAATCGCGCAGAATAGGGATCAGCGGGATATCGGCTGGCGGCATCGGGTAGTCGCGCAAATCCTGCGGCCGGACCCATTTCAAAGTCTGCCCTTCCTGTGCCTGCGGGATACCCTGCCATTTGCGACAGGCAAACAGCGGCATCAACAGGTGGAAGCTTTCGTAGGAATGGCTGGCGAAGGTCAGCGGCGCCAGGCAGGAGGCCCAGGTGTCAATGCCCAGCTCTTCCTGCAATTCGCGCACCAAGGCGGCCTCAGGGGTTTCACCCGGCTCAATCTTGCCGCCGGGAAATTCCCACAGACCGGCCATGGATTTGCCTTCCGGGCGCTGCGCCAGCAGCACCCGGCCGTCAGCGTCGATCAGCGCAACAGCGGAGACCAGGACCGTTTTCATGACCGGTAATCCGCGTTGATGGAGATGTATTGATGGGTCAGATCGCAGGTCCAGACGGTTGCCGTGCCGCTGCCAAGCCCCAGATCCACCCTTACGGTGATCTCCTGCTTTTTCATTTCCGCCGCGCCCAGCTCCTCGCGGTAGCCGGGGGAAACCCAACCCTTTTCCGCCACCAGAACGTCACCAAAGTAGATCGACAGAAGATCGCGATCCGCGGCAGCACCGGATTTTCCAATTGCCATCACCACCCGGCCCCAGTTTGGATCCTCGCCGGCGATGGCGGTTTTCACCAGCGGCGAATTGGCAATTGCCAGGCCATGCACCTTTGCGTCCGCGTCCGACGCCGCTCCCGTTACTTCGATCTCGACGAACTTCGTCGCGCCCTCGCCATCGCGCACCACCTGGTGCGCCAGGTCCAGCATGACCCGCTCCAGCCCGGCCGCGAACTCCGGGTTGCCGCTGGCATCCACACCCGAGGCACCGGTTGCGCAGAGCATGAGGCTGTCGGAGGTCGAGGTATCACTGTCCACGGTGATGCAGTTGAAGGTCCGGTCGCATATCTCGGCCAGTAGCGCCTGAAGGGCGGTCTGCTCAACCCTGGCATCGGTGAAGATATAGACCAGCATCGTCGCCATGTCCGGGGCGATCATCCCGGATCCTTTGGCGATGCCGGCAATCTTGACCGTTTTTCCGCCGATCCCGACAGTGGCGCAGGCGCCTTTGGCGAAGGTGTCGGTGGTCATGATCGCCTTGGCTGCGTCCTCCAGCGCGGTCTCGTCCAGCCTGCCGTTCAGCTCGTCGATCTTTGCGACGATGCGCTCATGCGGCAGCGGCTCCCCGATGACGCCGGTGGACGCGGTAAAGATGCGGGCCGCGGGCAGGCCGGTGGCATTGGCCACAGCTGCGCTGATCTCTGCCACCGAGGTCTGGCCGTGATGGCCGGTGAAAGCATTGGAATTGCCAGAATTCACCAGGATGGCAGCGCCGGCGGTGGCGTCGCCGCCCAGTTTTTCCTGGCAATCCAGCACCGGGGCCGAGCGGGTCTTGGAGCGCGTGAACACCCCGGCAACGGAGGTGCCGGGATCCATCACCGCCAGCATCACATCGGCGCGGCCCTGGTATTTGACACCAGCGGCCGCGGCGGCAAACCGCACGCCGCCGATCGCCGGCAGATCGGGAAAGCTGGCGGGTGCCAGCGGCGATACGGGTATCTTGCTAGCCATCATCAGTTCCTAATCAGGCTCAGATCCTTGAGGATCGCGGGGTCCAGATCCTCGATCTCGGGGCGGTCAATTTCCGCAGCGGCGGTCAATTCGTTGACGCGCGCCTCGACAGCCTGCTGGCGCAGCTCATCCGCCAACTGGTCGCGGACCTCGTCGAATTCGGGGGCCTCGGTCTTGCGGCGCTCATGCAGCAGGATCACGTGCCAGCCGAACTGGGTCTGAACGGGCGCGGAGACCTCGCCGGACTTCATGGCCAGCACCGCCTCTTCGAACTCGGGCACCATGCTGCCGGTGGTGAACCAGCCCAGATCGCCGCCGTTGGGGCCGGTCGGCCCGGTGGAGCGTTCCTTGGCGAGGGTCGCGAATTCAGCGCCGGCATCGAGCTCTTTCTTGACGTCGCGCGCGTCTTCTTCGCTTTCGACCAGGATATGCGCGGCGTGGAATTCGTCGCCGCCCTCGCCGGTGGAATATTTGTCATCATAGGCTGCGCGCAGCTTGTCCTCCGTGATGGCCTTGTCCATCACCGTCTGAATCACATTTGCGGCCAACATGGCGCGTTCTTCGTTATCGACCGATAGCTGCACATATTGCGGCACGTCGCCGTGCAGCTGCTGTTTCAACGCGGTCTGCTGCACCAGCTGGTCAAGGATGGCGTTGTACAGGACGTCATCGGGCAGCTGCTTGTACTGGGCAGGCAGGTTTTCGCGGGCCATGACCATGTGGCCGATGGTGATATCCTCGCCGTTGACGGTGGCGACCACTGTCTTGGCGTGCGGTGCCGCTACGGCGGCAAGGGGCAGCGCCACACAGGCAACCAGGGTCATGCCCCGCAGAAAAGTGAGACCTTTGCGCATTGAATTCATCCTATTCCTTGGCCGCGGCGGGGCGCGGCGTTGACACTCTATACCCTGCCGCTTACATCGCTTTGAGGCCATTGGCAGGACCGTCTTTACACCATTGTTTATGGGTTGCGGACACGGGCGGCAAGCCTGCCGGATGCAAAGGCCGGACATAGGATCGCTGGAGAAAAAATGCTGGGTTTCGGAACAATCGCCAAAAAGGTTTTCGGCACGCCGAACGACCGCAAAGTCAAGGCGACACGGCCGCTGATTGCCAAGATCAACGCGCTGGAGGAGGAGTTCACGAAACTCACCGATGACGGACTGATCGCCAAGACCGAAGAGCTGCGCAAACGCGCGCTGGGAGGCGAAAGCCTGGATGCGCTGCTGCCTGAGGCCTTTGCCAACGTGCGCGAGGCGGCCAAGCGGGCGCTCGGCTTGCGCGCCTTTGACACCCAGCTTCTGGGCGGCGTGTTCCTGCATCAGGGCAATATCTCCGAGATGAAGACCGGCGAGGGCAAGACTCTGGTCGCCACCTTCCCGGCTTATCTCAACGCGCTGACCGGCAAGGGCGTGCATGTGGTCACGGTGAACGAATATCTGGCCAAGCGCGACAGCGAATGGATGGGCAAGGTGTTTGCTCAGCTGGGCATGACCACCGGGGTGATCTGGTCGGGCCAGGGCGACGCCGAGAAAATGGCCGCCTACAACAGTGATGTCACCTATGCGACCAACAATGAGCTGGGCTTTGACTATCTGCGCGACAATATGAAGCCCTCGCTGGATCAGGTGTTCCAGAAGCAGCATAACTTCGCAATTGTGGATGAGGTCGACTCGATCCTGATTGACGAGGCCCGCACCCCGCTGATCATCTCCGGTCCGGCTGAAGACCGCTCCGAGATGTATTCCACCATCGACAAGGTGATCCCGCTGCTGTCAGAGGAGCACTATGAGATCGACGAAAAGACTCGTGGCGTGACCTTCACCGAGGACGGCAACGAATACCTGGAACAGACGCTGCGCACGCATGGGATGCTGGAGGAGGGCGCCTCGCTCTATGATCCCGAAAGCACATCGGTCGTGCACCACGTGAACCAGGCGCTGCGGGCACACAAGCTGTTTCAGCGCGACAAGGACTACATCGTGCGCGATGGCGAGGTGGTGCTGATCGACGAATTTACCGGCCGTATGATGCCGGGCCGCCGCCTGTCCGAAGGGTTGCATCAGGCGATCGAGGCTAAGGAAGAGGTGCAGATCCAGCCGGAGAACACCACCCTGGCGTCGGTCACCTTCCAGAATTACTTCCGCCTATATGACAAGCTGTCGGGCATGACCGGCACCGCGATGACCGAGGCGGAGGAGTTTGCCGAAATCTATGGTCTGGGTGTGGTGGAAGTTCCCACCAACCGCCCCATCGCCCGTGCGGACGAGGACGATCAGGTGTACCGCACCGCCCGCGAGAAATACGAGGCTATGATCCGCGAAGCCAAGGTTGCGCATGAAAAGGGCCAGCCGGTTCTTCTGGGCACCACCTCGATCGAAAAATCCGAGTTGTTGAGCCAGATGCTGGAGCAGGAAGGCATTCCGCACAACGTTCTGAACGCCCGCCACCACGAACAGGAGGCGCAGATCGTCGCCGACGCCGGCCGGTTGGGTGCGGTGACCATCGCCACCAACATGGCCGGCCGCGGCACCGACATTCAGCTGGGCGGTAACGTCGAGTTGAAGGTGCTGGAGGCGCTGGCCGCGAACCCCGAAGCCGATCCGGCAGACCTGCGCGCGGCCGAGGAAGCCAAGCACGCCGAAGAAAAGCAGAAGGTTCTGGATGCGGGGGGGCTGTTTGTAATGGCCTCGGAGCGGCACGAAAGCCGCCGCATCGACAACCAGCTGCGCGGCCGCTCGGGCCGGCAGGGCGACCCTGGTCGCACCCGCTTTTACCTCAGCCTCGAAGACGATCTGATGCGCATCTTTGGCTCCGAACGGCTGGACAAGCTGTTGTCGTCGCTGGGCATGAAAGAAGGCGAGGCGATCATTCACCCTTGGGTGAACAAGTCGCTGGAGCGTGCCCAGGCCAAGGTCGAGGGCCGCAATTTCGACATGCGCAAGAACGTGCTGAAGTTTGACGACGTGATGAACGACCAGCGCAAGGTGATCTTTAATCAGCGCCGTGAAATCATGGCAGCCGAAGACCTGTCCGAGATCGTCGACGATATGCGCCACGAGGTGATCGACGACCTGCTGGACGCGCATATGCCGCCCAAGACCTACGCCGACCAGTGGGACACCGCGGGGTTGCAGGGAAAAGTGCGTGAAATGCTGTCGATCGACGCGCCGGTGGCCGAATGGGCCGCCGAGGAAGGTGTTGACGACGAGCAGATCCGCGAGCGTCTGGTCGAGGCGTCCGACAAGATGATGGCCGAGAAAGCCGAGGCCTTTGGCCCGGAAAACATGCGCAACATCGAAAAACAGGTGTTGTTGCAAACCATTGACAAAAAATGGCGCGAACACCTGCTGACGCTGGAGCATCTGCGCTCGGTTGTGGGATTCCGCGGTTATGCGCAGCGCGATCCGCTGAACGAGTATAAAAACGAGAGCTTCCAGCTGTTCGAAACCATGCTCGACTCCTTGCGCGAAGAAGTTTCGCAGCAGCTCAGCCGGGTGCGCCCGATGACTGAGGAAGAGCAACAGCAGATGCTGATGGAAATGGCGGCCCGTCAGGCCGCCATGCAGCAGGCCGCGACGCAAGGCAGCGCAGCCCAACCCGCCGCTGAACCGGTAGAGGCGCCGGCAGACGGCTTTGTCGAGGATGACCCTTCGACCTGGGGTAACCCGTCGCGCAACGACAAATGCCCCTGTGGTTCGGGCAAGAAGTTCAAGCACTGCCACGGCAAGCTGGCCTGATCCACCGCCCATAAGGCGTGCGGCGGCGTTGCGATCGGCACGCCGCCGCACCCATCTGCGCGGGCTTGATGCGCTGTGCGTGGGGACCCGGCTGGCGCAGCGATGGTCAGTTGTATCCGCCGGGTGTTTGTTTCCCGCTGCGCAACAAAAGTGACGCTTCCGCCGCATTTGGCGCAATCTCTTCTGCATGCGGCCACAAACTGGCCGGAATTTTCTGGCAGGGTCTCTTTACCACCCCGGTATAGGAGGACCCCATGCTGACCAAGAAGATGATGCGGACATCCGCTCTGACGCTGGCATGTGCCATTGGCATTGGCGCGTATATGCAGGTCTCGGCACCTCTTGCTCCGCAGGGCGACCTCGCCCCGAAAGCCGCCGGGATGGCAGCAACCGGCCCGGTACAGTTGCCGGGTGAGCCCGGACCGAGCCGACTGCAAATCGAGGACATCACCCTGACCTCCGCTCCGGCGGAAACGGCGACGGCGCCGGTGTCGACGGAACCGCCACAGCAGGCCGTGCACTGCCGCATGACGGCCAGTGCCGAGGCCGCGCCAATGGCGATGGTTGCCCTGACGGTCTCGGCGCCCTGTCAGCCGGAGGCGCGTTTGACCATCCATCACAGCGGTATCAGCTTCACCGCGCGTCTGGATCGCTCTGGCAGCTATCAGGCCTCCATTCCGGCGTTGGCGCAAACGGCTGTGTTCATCGCCGAAACCGGCAGTGGTCTTGGGGCGGTCGCCGTGGCCAAGGTGAATGATCTGGATGCGATAGACCGTGTCGTGCTGCAATGGATTGGGAATAGCGGGTTTGAAATCCATGCCCGCGAGTTCGGCGCAGCCTATGGCAGCGCGGGCCACATCTGGCATGGCGCCGCAGCGGGGTCGGGCCTGGGGCAGTTGATCCGGCTGGGAGACGACAGCCAACTGGCGCCGCGTATTGCCGAGATCTATAGCCTGCCACGCACAACCTCCGGACAGGCCAAGGCCGGCACCGTTGCGGTGACCGCGGAGGCAGAGGTCACCGGTATCAACTGTGGCCGCGATATCACCGCCCAGGCGCTACAACTGCGTGACGGACAGCTCAGCAGCCGCGATCTGGTGATGGCAATGCCCGATTGCTCGGCACAAGGCAGCTTTCTGGTGTTGAATAATCTGGTAGAAGACCTGAAAATCGCTTCCAACTGATTTGCGCTAACTTCAGGTATCCTCATGACCTTTTTTCGTGCGGCCGTTTGCGCCGCACTTTTTCTGACAGCTCTTTCCCGCGCGCTTGCGGCCCAGGACGTCACCCTGTCTTCGCCGGATGGCGCGGTGGAAATCACCGGCACGCTCTTGGGTTTCGATGGCGAATTCTACCGGGTAGAGACCCAGTTCGGTGAGCTGACGGTGGATGGCTCCGGCGTGGCTTGCGACGGGCCGGGGTGCCCCAGCCTGTCCGGCTTCGTCGCCGAAGTGACTCTGGCGGGATCCGCCACCATGTCGGAGGTGCTGTTGCCCGCGCTGGTCGAAGGCTTTGCGCTGCGCAACGGCTATCAAACCCGCCGCGAATCCTTGCCCGATGGAAATTTCAGCCAGGTTTTGCTGCGTGGCAGCAGCCCGGCAGCGCGGTTCACGTTTATCGTCAGCAACACGGACGCCGGCTTTGCTGCGCTGATTGCGGATGAGGCTGATGTCGCCATGGCCTTGCGGGAAATCCGCCCGTGGGAGCAAAAGGCGGCGCGCGCCGCGGGATTGGGGGATTTCACCGGGCCGGGCCGCAGCCGGGTGCTGGCATTGGATGCCTTTGTGCCGGTCGTCGCACCGTCAAATCCCGTGCAGCAGATCTCAGTGCCGCAGCTGGCCGCTGTCCTGTCGGGGCAGATAACCAACTGGCAGCAGCTTGGCGGACCCGATGCGCCGATCTCATTACATATGCCGGTCGCGGGATCCGGTCTGTCGCAAGCGGTGGAGGACCGGTTGATGGCGCCGACCGATGCTGCGTTTTCCGACGAAATCCAGCGCTATGACCGCAGCAGCACGCTGGTGCAGCGGGTGCTGGTGGATCCGTTTGCAATTGGCATTGCCAGCTACGCAGAAAAAGGCGCCGCCCGGATGCTGACGCTGTCCGGCCCCTGCGGCTTTTCCCTGCGTGCCAGTCGGCGCGCGGTCAAGACAGAGGACTATCCGCTGACGGTGCCTATGTTCCTGTATCTGCCTGCCCGGCGGTTGCCCAAGGTGGCGCGAGATTTTTTATCCTATGTGCGGGGTCCGGCGGCGCAGGCGGTGATACGGCGGGCCGGCTTCGTCGATCAGGCGCCGGAGCGGATACCGGTCAGCCAGCAGGGCAGCCGACTGGCCAACGCTGTTCTGGCGGCAGAGGGCGACGGGGCGCTGGCGGAGTTGCAGCGCCTGGTGGCGCAACTGCGCAGCATGCGGCGGCTGACGGTGTCCTTCCGGTTTGAGCCAGGCTCAGCCCGGCCCGATGCCCAGTCCCGCAGCAACATCGAACATTTGGCCCGCGCCCTAGAGGCTGGCGAGTATGACGCCCGAACGTTGGTCTTTGCAGGGTTTTCCGATGGTGTGGGCCCGGCGGAAGGCAACCGGAACATCGCTTTGAAACGCGCTGAGGCCGTGCGGGATGCTGTGGTCAAGGCGGCGGAGACGGCTGATTTCGGCCAAGTGGAGATCCGCACCGAGGGCTTTGGCGAGGCCTTGCCGATGGCGTGCGATGACAGCGATTGGGGGCGCCAGATCAACCGTCGGGTAGAAGTCTGGGTGAAATAGCCCGCCTACGGGTGGCTATAGATACCCCTGCGCGCGAAAGCTGAGTTCGGCAGATTTTCCGATGATCAAGTGGTCGTGCAGGGTGATGCCCAATGCGCTCAGGGCGGTCTGGATCTGGTCGGTCATGCGGATGTCGCTGTCCGATGGGGTGGGATCCCCGGACGGGTGATTGTGAACTAGGATCAATGCGCTGGTTTTCAATTCCAGTGCGCGCTTGGCAACTTCTCTGGGATAGACCGGTACGTGGTCAACGGTGCCGCGGGCCTGTTCCTCGTCAGCGATCAGAACGTTCTTGCGGTCCAGGAACAGGATGCGGAACTGTTCCGTTTCGCGGTGGGCCATGGTGGTATGGCAGTAATCCAACAGCGCGTCCCAGCTGGAGATCACCTGGCGCTGCATCACCCGTGCACGGGCCATCCGATGGGCAGCGGCCTCCAGTATCTTGAGGTCGGTAATCACCGCTTCGCCAACGCCTTTGATAGCTGACAGCCGTTCGGGTGGGGCCGTTACCACCCGGTTGAAGTCGCCAAAGCTCTCCAGAAGAAGCCGCGCGAGGGGCTTCACGTCGCGACGCGGGATCGAGCGGAACAGCACCAGCTCCAACAGTTCATAATCAGGTATCGCTGCGGCGCCACCCTGGCGGAACCGGTCGCGGAGTCGGGCGCGGTGATCCCTGATGTAGGATGGCAGCCGACCTGTGGCCAGAGGCACGGGCGGCGCTTCATCGCCGCCGGGAAACAGCGGCAAGGCGATGTCCTGAAATGCCGAATCCTGTGCCATAGGCAATGGTGGCGGCATCATGGTTTACAAAGTGTTAACACGCGCCCGTCCCAGCGCCGGAGAGGGCCATGGGCCGCAAAAGAAAAGCGCCCCGGAGGGCGCTTTTGACGGTGTTCTATTGGGGCCACGCCTGGGCTTAGCCTTTCATCCCGTCCCAGAAGCTCTTCACCGAGGAAAAGAAGCTGCGGGATTCGGGGTTGGTGGCGTCCTCGGAGATGTCTTCGAACTCCCGCAGAAGTTCCTTCTGCCGCGCCGTGAGGCTGACCGGCGTTTCCACCGCCAGCTCAATGAACATGTCCCCGGTGCCGCCGCCGCGCAGGGCAGGCATGCCCTTGCCGCGCAGGCGCATCTGGCGGCCGGATTGGCTGCCCTCGGGGATTTGCACCCGACCGCGGCCACCGTCAATGGTCGGCACCTCGATCGAGCCACCAAGGGCTGCCTTTGCCATGCTGACCGGCACCCGGCAATAAAGATTGTTGCCGTCCCGTTCGAACAGTGCGTGCGGGGACACTTCGACAAAGATGTAAAGATCGCCCGGCGGTCCGCCGCGCAGGCCCGCTTCGCCTTCCCCGGCAAGACGGATGCGCGTGCCGGTTTCAACCCCTGCGGGGATGTTCACCGAAAGTGAGCGGTCCTTTTCGACCCGGCCATGGCCGTGGCAGCTCTTGCACGGGTTCTTGATGATCTGGCCCAGGCCCGAGCAGGTCGGGCAGGTGCGTTCAACGGTGAAGAACCCCTGCTGCGCGCGCACCTTGCCCATGCCCGAGCAGGTCGGACAGGTGGTGGGTTCAACACCACCCTCGGCGCCAGTGCCCTCGCAGGCGGTGCAGGCCACGGACGTGGGCACCTTGATGGTCTTGTGCAGGCCGCCAAAGGCATCCTCGAGCGAGATCCGCAGATTGTAGCGCAGATCCGCCCCGCGGGAGGCTCGCTGCCGCCCGCCGCCGCCGCCCCGTTGACCGCCCATGAAGTCGCCGAACAGGTCGTCGAACACGTCGGAGAATGCGGAGGAGAAGTCGCCGCCGCCAAACCCCTGGCCCTGGCCGCCACGCTGACCCGCACCGGTGCCGTTCTCAAAGGCCGCATGGCCGAAACGGTCATAGGCGGCTTTCTTCTCCGGGTCCTTCAGGACGTCATAGGCCTCGTTGGCCTCCTTGAACTGCGCCTCGGCGTCCGGATTGTCGGAGTTTCGGTCGGGATGCAGCTCTTTGGCCTTCTTGCGAAAGCCCTTTTTGATTTCGTCTGCAGTGGCGCCTTTGGCGACACCCAGAACGTCGTAATAGTCGCGTTTTGACATCGGATATCCCCATCTGCCTCAACGAAAATGGGCCGGTCCGGTGACCGGACCGGCCCGCTATGGCCTGCGTGTCAGCCGTTAGCGCTTGTCGTTGTCCAGGTCTTCGAATTCCGCGTCAACGATGTCGTCGTCAGCCGGGCCAGCGGACTCGTCGGCGGCTGTCGGCTCTCCGTCGCCGCCAGCTTCGTCAGCCTGCGCCTTGTAGATCGCTTCGCCCAGCTTCATGGCAGCTTCGGTGACGTTCTGGATGCCGGATTTGATCTTCTCGGCGGTCGATTTCTCGTCTTCCAGGTCGTCCTTCAGCGCGGCCACGGCCAGCTCGATCACCTCGACGGTGGACGGGTCTACCTTGTCGCCATGTTCCTCGACCGATTTCTCGGTGGAGTGGATAAGCGATTCGGCCTGGTTCTTGGCTTCGATCAGCTCGCGGCGTTCCTTGTCGGCCTCGGCGTTTTCCTCGGCGTCCTTAACCATCTTTTCGATGTCGTCGTCGGACAGGCCGCCCGATGCCTGGATGGTGATCTGCTGCTCCTTGCCGGTCGCCTTGTCCTTGGCGCCGACCGACACGATGCCGTTGGCGTCGATGTCAAAGGTCACTTCGATCTGCGGCATGCCGCGCGGTGCCGGCGGGATTTCCTCGAGGTTGAACTGGCCGAGCATCTTGTTGTCAGCCGCCATTTCACGCTCACCCTGGAACACCCGGATGGTCACGGCATTCTGGTTGTCTTCCGCGGTCGAGAATACCTGGCTCTTCTTGGTCGGGATGGTGGTGTTGCGGTCGATCAGACGGGTGAACACGCCGCCCAGAGTTTCAATGCCCAGCGACAGCGGGGTCACGTCCAGCAGCACCACGTCTTTGACGTCGCCCTGCAGAACACCGGCCTGAATGGCCGCGCCCATGGCAACAACTTCGTCCGGGTTCACGCCCTTGTGGGGCTCCTTACCGAAGAACTTGGTCACCTCTTCGATGACCTTGGGCATGCGGGTCATACCGCCGACCAGAACCACCTCATCGACGTCGGAGGCGGACAGGCCCGCATCCTTGAGCGCCGCCTTGCACGGATCCATCGAGCGTTTGATCAGGTCGGAGACCAGGCTTTCCAGCTTGGCGCGGGTCAGCTTCATCACCATGTGCAGCGGCTGGCCCGAGGACGGGTCCATCGAGATGAACGGCTGGTTGATCTCGGTCTGCGAGGTGGAGGACAGTTCGATCTTGGCCTTTTCAGCGGCTTCCTTCAGGCGCTGCAGGGCCATTTTGTCCTTGGACAGATCGACGCCGTTTTCCTTTTTGAACTCATCCGCCAAGTAGTTGACGATGCGCATGTCAAAGTCTTCACCACCCAGGAAGGTGTCGCCGTTGGTGGATTTGACTTCGAACAGGCCGTCGTCGATTTCCAAGATGGTCACGTCGAAGGTACCGCCGCCGAGGTCATAAACCGCGATGGTCTGGGTTTCTTCCTTGTCGAGACCGTAGGCCAGCGCGGCCGCGGTCGGCTCGTTGATGATGCGCAGCACTTCGAGGCCCGCAATCTTGCCGGCGTCCTTGGTGGCCTGACGCTGGGCGTCGTTGAAGTAGGCAGGCACGGTGATGACCGCCTGGGTGACTTCCTCGCCCAGGTAAGATTCCGCGGTTTCCTTCATCTTGCCCAGAGTGAAGGCGGAGATCTGCGAGGGGGAGTATTTCTCACCCCGTGCTTCGACCCACGCGTCGCCGTTGCCGCCGTTCACGATGGAGAAGGGGACCATTTTCCTGTCTTTGGCGACGGCTGCGTCGTCGAACCGGCGGCCGATCAGGCGCTTGACGCCGAAAATGGTGTTGTCGGGGTTGGTCACGGCCTGGCGTTTGGCCGGCTGGCCCACCAGGCGCTCGTCGTCAGTGAAGGCAACGATCGACGGGGTGGTGCGCGCGCCCTCGGCGTTCTCGATCACGCGGGGCTGGGAGCCATCCATGATGGCCACGCAGGAGTTTGTGGTACCCAGGTCGATGCCGATAACTTTGCTCATGTTTCGATCCCTTATTACTACTCAAGGCGATTACCCGAGGCCTGAACCCGTTGCGGCATCCCGACCCCGATTGATGTTGCGGTTTGGTCTGCACCTTGCCGCGTCTCGGCGTATATAGGGAGCAGAAAACGCCCCTGCAAGCGCCGAGACACGCGCCAAAGCGTGAATCAATGCGCTTTTTTGCAAGGGGTATGGTTAAGAATGGGTGAATGGCGATGACGCTGCTGCGCGTGCGCGGATTTGAAATCCACAAAGGTTACCTGGGACCGGACCAGCAGGAGGCGCTGATTGAAAGCTTGCGCCCAGTGCTGAAGGCGGCGCCGCTGTTTTCGCCAACCGTTCCGGGCGGCGGGCAGATGTCGGTGCGGATGACCTCGGCGGGGCAGTTTGGCTGGTATTCCGACGCCGCGGGCTATCGCTATGCCGACACGCACCCCACGGGGCAGGACTGGCCGACGATTCCGGCGCAGGTTCTGGAAATCTGGCACGCGCTGACCGGGCTGGAACGCGCTCCGGAATGCTGCTTGCTGAATTACTATGGCGAGGGGGCGCGCATGGGGCTGCATCAAGACAAGGACGAGGCGGATTTCTCCTTTCCGGTGGTGTCGATCAGCCTGGGGGATGACGGGCTGTTCCGCATCGGCAACCAGACTCGCGGCGGCAAGACGGAATCGATCTGGCTAAATTCTGGCGATGTGGTGGTGATGGGCGGCGCGGCACGGTTGACCTATCACGGGGTTGATCGGATCCGGTTCAAGTCGTCGCGGCTGCTGCCCAAGGGGGGGCGCATCAACCTGACCCTGCGGGTTGTGACCTGAGGAGAACCCAAGTGAAGCTTGAAGACCTGCCTGCGCTGGGCGACCGGCAGGCCATTCTGGAGTTTGCTCAGCAATCCAACGCGTAGTGGCATTTTGGATCCTTCCGCGCCACATCCAGCGCCGTGCGGTCAGGAATGGCGCCTCATTCAGTGTGAGGGACCAGAAGGGGTCAGTGCCGAAGCACTCCAGCGCTTGTCCGTGAGCCATGCGCCCCGGGGGTCCAAGGCAATAAACCGCAGGGCGGTTCAGCCTGAACGTTCGCCGTTCTTCACAAGGCCCCAATTGCCGCTGTCGTCAGCCTGTACGACCCCTACCCCGGTTTGATGTAGCGCCAGGCTGCCAATGATTTCAGAGCTTTCCGGAGGGGGCGCAGCGGATGTTCAGCACGTCATCCGCAGGTACACCGGTGACGCTGTGAAGCGCGGGAAACTCCTGCGCTGCGGCTGGCAGTGCCGCACATATCAGCCAGATCAAGGCGGCACCGGCGCAATGTCTCAGCGCCGCGCGCCCCAGCTGATGGAGACGCGATGGCGGGTGTAGAATTCGCCCATCAGTCCGATCATCAGCAACACCAGCGCCACCCATCCTGCATATTGCCAGGAGCTGAAATGCGGGTTGTAGTTGATGAAAACGAAACCGCGCGACTGGTCGATGCAGTGAAACAGCGGATTCCAGTCGAACATCGCCAGCATGAAGCTGGGCAGGGTGTTGGCCAGGAACATCTTGCCCGAGGCGATCATGTTGGCACGCTGGTAGATCATGGTCAGGATGCTGACCATGCTGGGTGCCCAGGGTTTCAGCACCAGGAAAATCAACCCGACCGACACCCCGCCGATCCACGACAGCAATACCATGCCAAAGGCGGCGATTGGTTGCTCAATCTCAACCGGGGTGAAGGCCACGTGGTAGACAAACAGGATCAGCAGCAACGACAGCACCTGTACGTAAAGCGCCCCGATGGCGGCCGACAGGATGGCCACCATCGTGTTCATCGGCGCGTGCTGCATCATTGGGCTGCTGGGGCCCTCGGCACCGGCAACGGCGCTGACGGTTTTTGTGTGCACCATGAACAGGAAGATGCCAGACATCACATACAGCAGAAAATCCCCGCGGATGGCAGACCCGCGCATGCCGAGGACCGCAAACATCACGTAGAAGGCGGCGACGAACATCACCGCCTGCATGATGTTCAGCGCCAGCGCGATCAGCGCGTTGTTGTGCTTGGCACGGATGCTGCGCACCACCGCGTGGAACACCACCTCGCAAAAGGCCAGAAAGCCGGAAAGCGAGGACTGCTGGGTGCGCTGCTGAAACATCGGGTCTGTATTCTCTGCTCGAATCCGAACCGGCTGCTTGCCGTCCGGTTATCTGCACAGCATAAGGGAGCAGAGGAAAATTTTCAATTAAACCCGTTTTGGGGAGAGCCGCGTGACCTACGAAGACCTGGTGCCCGTGATCCGCCGACTGGCTATCGAAGCTGGCGCAAAGATCATGGAGATTTATAACTCCGATGACTTTGACGTAAAGGTCAAGTCCGACGAAAGCCCGGTAACGGCCGCCGATGAGGCTGCCGATGCGCTGATCTCTGCGGGATTGCGGGCGGCCTTCCCGGACATGATGCTGGTCACTGAGGAACAGGCAGAATCGCACAAGGAACGCGGCGATACCTTTCTGATCGTCGATCCGCTGGACGGGACTAAGGAATTCATCCACCGCCGGGGGGATTTTACCGTCAACATCGCGTTGGTGGAAAACGGCGTGCCGACCCGCGGCGTGGTCTACGCACCGGCCCGCGAACGCATGTTCTTTACCCTGGCAGATGGCAGTGCCGTCGAGGAAACCGGTGCGTTTGATCCCGAAACCATCGGCGAAACCCGCCCGATCCGAGTGGCCGACAGCGACAATTCCGCGCTGATGGTGGTGGCGTCGAAATCGCACCGCGACCAGGCAACTGACGATTACATCAACAAGTACAACGTGAAGGACAGCAAGAGCGCGGGCTCCTCGCTGAAGTTCTGCCTGGTGGCCACCGGCGAGGCGGACATCTACCCCCGCGTCGGCCGCACCATGGAATGGGACACGGCCGCGGGCCACGCGGTGCTGGCAGGTGCGGGCGGCAAGGTGGTGCGCTTTGATGACCACACGCCGCTGGTCTACGGCAAAGAGGGCTATGCCAACCCGTTCTTCATCGCCTATGCCCCGGCCGTGGAGCTGCAGACAGCCTGATGTCCGTTCTGATCGTCATCCCCGCCCGCTATGCCTCGACCCGCTATCCGGGCAAGCCGCTGGTGCCGTTGACCGGCACCACTGGCCAGCAGCGTACGCTTGTGGAGCGCTCCTGGCGGGCGGCCTGTTCGGTCGAGGGCGTGGACCGGGTTGTGGTGGCAACGGATGACGAACGTATCCGGCAGGCGGCAGAGGGATTTGGCGCCGAGGTGGTGATGACCTCCGAAAGCTGCGCCAATGGCACCGAACGCTGCGCCGAAGCGCATGCGGCGCTGGGCGGTGGCTATGATATCGTGGTGAACCTGCAGGGTGATGCGCCATTGACGCCGCACTGGTTTGTCGAGGATCTGGTGGCAGGCTTGCGCGCCGCGCCGCAGATGGGGCTGGCGACGCCGGTTCTGCGCTGCAACGGCGCGACGCTGAACAGCCTGCTGGCCGACCGCAAGGCGGGCCGCGTCGGGGGCACCACTGCAGTATTTGCCGCCGACCGTAGTGCGCTCTATTTCTCCAAGGAGGTGCTGCCGTTTTGTGCAAAGCGCTTCGGCGATGGCGAAAAGACGCCGGTGTTTCACCATGTCGGCGTATATGCCTACCGCCCGGATGCCTTGGCGACGTATCCTGACTGGGACAGTGGACCGTTGGAGCAGCTCGAGGGGCTGGAACAGCTGCGGTTCATGGAAAATGGGCGTCAGGTGTTGTGCGTTGAGGTGGAGGCGCGCGGGCGTGAATTCTGGGAGCTGAACAACCCGGAGGATGTGCCGCGCCTTGAGGCGATGATGAAGAAAATGGGGATTGAGTGACGGGAGTATGGTAACGAGGATGGGACAAGAGATGACGGGTTTTCTAACGCGCGGGTGTGTCCTGCCGATCGCCGGTAAAGATATTTTGGGAGTCGACCGGATATGACACCCGCCAGAGGCAGCGCGGTCAGCGCATTTGCCACGGGTCTGTCCGGAAAAGTGGATTTGAGAGAAGATCATGCGTAAAAAAGTTACCAAGGCGATTTTTCCGGTTGCAGGGCTGGGCACGCGGTTCCTGCCGGCAACCAAATCGGTTCCCAAGGAAATCATGACCCTGGTCGATCGACCGCTGGTGCAATACGCCATTGACGAGGCGCGGGCGGCGGGGATCAAGGAATTCATCTTTGTCACCTCGCGCGGCAAAGGCGCTCTGGAAGACTATTTCGACCATTCGCCGGTGCTGGAACAAGAGCTGCGCAAGAAGGGCAAGGACGACCTGCTGGAGATCCTGAAAAGCACGGACATGGAGTCCGGTGCGATTGCCTATCTGCGCCAGCACAAGGCGCTGGGGCTGGGTCACGCCGTCTGGTGCGCCCGCCGCCTGATCGCCAATGAGCCTTTCGCGGTGATCCTGCCGGATGACGTGATCGCAGCCGAAAAACCCTGCTTGCAGCAGATGGTCGAGGCCTATGAGGAAACCGGCGGCAATATGGTCGCGGCGATGGAAGTCGCCCCGGAAAAGACCTCCTCCTACGGCGTGCTGGATGTGAAGGATGACATGGGGCGGGTTGTTTCGGCCAATGGCATGGTCGAAAAACCCAAAGCCGAGGATGCGCCGTCCAATCTGGCTGTGATCGGCCGTTATATTCTGGCACCGTCGGTGCTGAAGAACCTCAACAAGATGAAGCAGGGTGCGGGTGGCGAAATCCAGCTGACCGATGCCATCGCTGAGGATATCGCCAAAGATGTGCCTGTTTACGGCTACCGCTTCGAGGGGGACCGGTTTGACTGCGGCTCCAAGGCGGGCTTCTTGCAGGCGACGGTCGCCTTTGCGCTGGCACGTGACGAACTGCGCGATGACCTGATGAACTACATCTCCGGAATCGCGCAGGTCGGCAAGGCGGCGCAATAACCCGCCGATCTGAAATGTAGCGACACAGGCCATCCCGGCACGGGGTGGCCCGCAAGGGGACTGGACAGTGACCAATATTCTCGTGACCGGCGGCGCCGGCTATATCGGCTCTCATGCCTGCAAGGCGTTGAAGGCGGCAGGCTATACGCCGGTGACCTATGACAATCTGGTGACCGGCTGGCAGCAGGCGGTGAAATTCGGCCCGTTTGAACAGGGTGACCTGAACGACCGCGCGCGGCTGGATGAGGTCTTTGCCAAGTATCGGCCGGCCGCGGTGATGCATTTCGCGGCGTTGAGCCAGGTCGGCGAAGCCATGAGCGCGCCGGGCCGCTACTGGGCCAATAACACGGGGGGCTCGCTGAATCTGGTGGAGGCCGCGGTGGCGGCAGGCTGCCTTGATTTCGTGTTTTCCTCCACCTGCGCCACTTACGGTGAGCATGACAACGTGGTGTTGGATGAAAACACCCCGCAGCAGCCGCTGAACGCCTATGGCGCCTCCAAACACGCAGTAGAGAATATCCTCAAGGACTTTGGCGCGGCCTACGGGCTGCGTTCGGTGATTTTCCGCTATTTCAACGTCGCAGGCGCGGACCCTGAGGCTGAAGTGGGCGAGTTCCACCGTCCTGAGACCCATCTGGTTCCGCTGGTGCTGGATGCGATTGCGGGCAAACGCGATGCGCTGACCATCTTTGGCACCGATTACGACACGCCGGACGGCACCTGCATTCGCGATTACGTGCATGTTTGCGATCTGGTGGACGCCCATGTTCTGGGCCTGAAATGGCTCGAGTCCGGCAAGGACAGCCAGGTGTTCAATCTTGGCACCGGTAGCGGTTTTTCGGTCCGCGAGGTCATGGACCGCGCCGAGGCGGTAACCGGCCAGAAGGTGCCCTGCAATATTGGCCCGCGCCGGGCCGGTGATTGTACCAAACTGGTGTCGGGATCGACCCGTGCGATCACGGATCTGGGCTGGGAGCCGCGGCGCTCGAGCCTGGACACGATGATCTCCGACGCCTGGAAATGGCACAAGACGGGCCACTACGAGCGCTGAGCATGACCGCGCCCGCCGTCCCTGATCCGCATCCCCTCGGCCTGGCGATGGCCTATCGGATGCGGTGGAAGCGGCGGCGATTGCTGTGGCGTGGCTTGCGTGCGCGTCACCAGCTGCGCCTTCTGGCGGACCGCCGCAAGCAGATCCCGGCGCAAGGAGTTCTGGTCTTTTTGGTGCTGCGCAACGAGGCGGCGCGGCTGCCCTATTTCCTACGGCACTACCGCCAGCTGGGGGCGGCGCATTTCCTGATTGTCGACAACGCCAGCGATGATGGCAGCGCCGCGCTGCTGGCCGCGCAGCCCGACGTGACGCTGTGGCAAACCGCTGCAAGCTATCGCGCATCGCGGTTTGGTCTGGACTGGCTGGGCTGGTTGCTGACCCGCTATGGACATGGGCGCTGGTGCCTGACCGTGGATGCGGATGAGCTGCTGGTCTATTGCGGCATGCAGCAGCATGGGCTGGACGATCTGACGCAACAGTTGCAGCGACAGGGACGCGAGGGCTTTGGCGCGCTGATGCTGGATCTCTATCCCAAGGGGGCGCTGGGCGCGCAAAGCCACACGCCGGGACAGAATCCCTGTGATGTGCTGCCATGGTTCGATCCTGGTCCCTATCGGGCAAGACGGCAGCAGCCGATGGGCAACCTGTGGGTTCAAGGTGGGGTGCGCGAAAGGGTCTTCTTTGCCGACCAGCAAGAGCGTGCACCGACGCTGAACAAGATCCCGTTGCTGCGCTGGAACCGGCGCTACGTGTATGTGAACTCGACCCATTCACTGTTGCCGCCCCGCTTGAACGGGCTGTACGGCGGGCCGGGCGGGCACCATCCGTCCGGGGTGCTGCTGCATACGAAATTCCTGCCCGAAATCGTCGCCAAGTCGATCCAAGAAAAAGCCCGCCAGCAGCACTTTCACGCGCCGCAGCAGTTTGACAACTATTACGACCAGATCGCGGCGGCACCGGATCTGTGGCATGAGGGCGCGCAGCGATACGCCGGACCGGAGCAACTGGCAGCGCTGGGGCTGATGCGGTCCGCCTGGTCCTAGCTCACCGATATGTTGCACCCAGACGTTGGGCCCGCGTAACTGTTTTTAAGCACATTGTTAATAAACTGCCTCCGTGACATATTGTGTGCAAATCCGGCGCGGGCAGACCGGGAGCGGGCCGAGTGGGCGCGTCTTGGGCAGGGATGGAGTGGACGTGGGGCTTTGGGATTCTTACCGGATGCGCTTGCGGCGCAAGCGGCGGCTGATCCGGGCCGTGCGCAAATCCGCCGAGCTGACGGCGGTTCAGGACAACACCCGCGCAATCCGTCCCGATGACATCCTAGTGGTCTGCACCATGCGGAACGAGCAAATCCGCCTGCCATATTTCCTGCAGTATTACCGCAACTTGGGGATCGGCCATTTCTTGTTCGTGGACAATGGCTCCACCGATGGAAGTGCCGACTATCTGCGCGGGATGAACGACGTGTCCCTGTGGCGGACCGAGGCCAGCTACCGGCGGGCGGGGTTCGGCATCGACTGGATGAACTATCTCAAACGCAGGTATGCCCATGGCCATTGGGTTCTGGTGGTCGACCCGGACGAGTTCTTTATCTATCCGTTCTGCGACACGCGACCGATCCGGGCGCTGACCGATTGGTTGGACAATTCCGAGATCCGCAGCTTTGCGGCGATGCTGATCGACGTCTACCCCAAGGGGCGGATCGACGCGGTGCCCTATCAGGCTGGTCAGGATCCGCTGGAGATTGCGCAGTGGTTCGACAGCGGCAACTACATGATCTCTCGCAATCCGGAGTACGGCAACCTGTGGATTCAAGGCGGGCCACGGGCGCGCGTGTTCTTTGCGGACAAGCCCAAGAAGGCGCCGGCCCTGAACAAGATTCCGCTGGTCAAATGGGACCGGCGCTATGCCTATGCCAGCTCAACCCATGCGCTGCTGCCGCGCGGGCTGAACCATGTCTATGCCACCGATGGCGGCGAAAAGGCCAGCGGCGCACTGTTGCATGCCAAGTTTCTGGACACGTTCACCGCCAAGGCCAAGGAAGAGCTGACCCGCAAGCAGCATTACGCCAGGTCCGTCGAATACCGCACCTATGCCGAGAAACTGGAGGATCAGCCGGAGCTGTGGTGCAAGTGGAGCGAGAAATACATCAACTGGCGCCAGCTGGAGATCCTGGGCCTGATGTCCAAGGGGAACTGGGCATGAGCCGGCTTGGCGTCGTGATGCTGGTGCACACCGCCCTTGATCGGGCGGCGCAGGTGGCGCGGCACTGGACCGCCAGCGGCTGTCCGGTGGTGCTGCACGTTGATCGAAATGTCAGCCATCCGGCCTTTGTGGCGTTCCGTGACGCATTGGCGGAGGAACCGCTTGTCCGGTTTTCCAGCCGTCATCGCTGCGAATGGGGCACCTGGGGCATCGTTGCCGCCGCGCAGGCCGCCAGCGAGGTGATGCTGGCGGAATTTCCGCAGGTGCGTCACGTCTATCTTGCCTCAGGCTCCTGCCTGCCTTTGCGCCCGGTGGAAGAGCTGAGCGACTATCTGGCGGCGCGCCCGCGCACCGATTTCATCGAAAGTGCCACCACCGCGGATGTGCCTTGGATCGTTGGCGGGCTCAGCCATGAGCGGTTCACCCTGCGCTTTCCGTTCTCGTGGAAGCGGCACCGGCAGCTGTTCGACCGTTATGTGGCCTTGCAGCGGCGGCTTGGCGTTCGCCGCCGCATCCCCGAGGGACTGGTGCCCCATATGGGCAGCCAGTGGTGGTGCCTGACGCGGCAGACCTTGGCGGCCATCCTGGAGGATCCGAAACGGCCGATTTATGACGCTTACTTCCGCAAGGTCTGGATACCGGACGAGAGCTATTTCCAGTCGCTGGCGCGGCTCCATTCCAGCAATATCGAAAGCCGTTCGCTGACGCTGTCCAAGTTTGATTTCCAGGGCAAGCCACATGTCTTCTACGACGATCACTTGCAGCTGCTGCGCCGCTCTGACTGTTTTGTTGCACGCAAGATCTGGCCGCATGCAGACCGGCTCTATCAAGCATTTCTGACAGGTCCCGACGGTGCCATGAAACGGACCGAGCCCAATCCCGGCAAGATCGACCGCATCTTTGCCAAGGCGGTGGAGCGGCGTACCCGCGGCCGCGCCGGGCTGGTCATGCAAAGCCGCTTTCCCGCCACCGGCGCCGAACAGGCGGTTACCGCCGGTCCCTACTCGGTGTTCCAGGGCTTTGCAGAGCTGTTCGAGAACTTTGAGCCATGGCTGGCGCGCTCTACAGGCGCGCGGGTGCACGGGCATATTTTTGGACCTGAACGGGCAGAGTTCGCGCGGGGGCAGAGGCTGATAAACGGCTGCCTGCCAGAGGCTCCGACCTTGCGTGATTACAATCCCGAGAATTTTCTGAAGAACCTGATCTGGAACAGCCGTGGCGAACGCCAATGCTTTCAGTTTGGACCGGCTGACAATCAGGCGGTGAACTGGACATTGGCGCAGGACGTCAACGCGCAGATCTCGGTGATCAGCGGGGCCTGGGCCGTCCCCCTGTTCCGCTCCAGTCGCAGCTTTTCGGAGTTGCGGCGGGAGGCAGCGCGTTTGCAGCAGATCGAGGCCAAGCAGCTGGAAATCCTGCGCGCGCCCTGGACCCGTGCGCGGGTGCGGATCTGGACCATGGCGGAATTTGCCGAAGCGCCGATGGACCCCTTGCAGACAGTGATCGAGGAAATCGGCACCGGCAAGGGTCGCCACCCGAACGAGCCGCCGAGGATGACCAGCCTTGAAGGGTTCGGCCAGTTTCTGCAGAATTTGAAGAACCAGGGCATGCATCCCTACCTGATGGGGGATTTCCCGGTTGAGCAAAGCCCGGCCAGTCTGAGCAAGGCGCCGCGCAAACCCTACTTGGTGCGATGAGGCCTGATGTCACATTCTGATCCCTTTGATTATTTTGTCGTCTTTGCCGAGATGCGTACGGGTTCCAATTTTCTGGAGGCCAATCTGAACGCCTATGATGGGCTGTGCTGCCACGGCGAGGCGTTCAATCCGCACTTTATAGGTCACCCGAACGAGCGCGAGATCCTGGGCGTGAGCCAGGAGATGCGCGAAGCCGATCCGGCTGCCCTGATCGACACAATCAGAGCGCAGCCGGGGGTACTGGGCGGATTTCGCTATTTTCACGACCATGATCCAAGGGTGCTGGACCAAGTGCTGGAGGATCCGCGCTGCGCCAAGATCATCCTGACCCGCAATCCGCTGGACAGCTACGTGTCGTGGAAAATCGCCCAGGCGACGGGCCAGTGGAAGCTGACCAACCTGAAGCGGCGAAAGGAAGCCAAGGTCGCGTTTGACGCCGAAGAATTCAACGCCCATGTCGCGGCTCTGCAGGCGTTTCAGACCAGTCTTCTGAACCGGCTTCAAAGCACGGGGCAGACAGCGTTCTACATCGCCTATGAGGATCTGCAGACCTTGGAGGTGATGAATGGCCTGGCACGCTGGTTGGGCGTGACGCAGCAACTGGAGGCTCTGGACGAAAGTCTCAAGCGGCAAAACCCTGCGCCGGTGCTCAGCAAGGTCGCCAACCCCGATGCGATGCAGCAGGCGCTGGCAGAGATGGATCAGTTCAACCTGACCCGTACCCCGAATTTCGAGCCCCGCCGCGGGGCGGCGGTGCCCGGCTACATTGCCGGGCAGGCGGTGCCGTTTCTGTTTCTGCCGATCCGGGGCGGTCCGGAGGCTGAAGTGGTGCAATGGATGGCGGCGCTGGAGCAGGTCGCTCCGGACGTGCTGGTCAGCGGTATGAACCAAAAGCGCCTGCGTGCGTGGAAGCGGGCGCACCCGGGGTTTCGCAGCTTCACGGTGCTCAGGCACCCTGCGGCGCGTGCCCATGCCGTCTTCTGCCGCCGCATTCTCAATGCGGGTGACGGCAGTTACGGACCAATCCGCAACACATTGCGGCGCCAGTTCAAGGTGCCGCTGCCCGCTGACGGGCCGGGCGCGGGGTATTCGCGCGCGCAGCACCGCGCGGCGTTCGTTGGCTTCCTGACATTCCTCAAGGCCAATCTGGCCGGGCAAACTTCCGTTCGGGTCGATCCGGAATGGGCGAGCCAAAGCCAGATCCTCAGCGGCTTTGCCGAGGTGGGGTCGCCGGATCTGATCCTGAGAGAAGCGGAACTGGCAGAGGATTTGCCCCTGCTGGCCCGCAAATTGGGTGGCCAGCCGACAGAGCCGGTGCCCGAGACCGTGCCGGACATGCCCTACGGTCTGGAGGCGATTTACGATGCGGACCTGGAGGCGATGGTCGCCGCGGTGTATCAGCGGGATTATCTGGCCTTTGGCTTTGGTGCCTGGCAGCCATAGAGGCACCGGGCGGAGGGATACTGCGCGGAGCAGAACACGGAACGTCGGCTAGCGGTCAAGGGCGCTCTCCCGCGCCCGTCAGCGCCCCGGCTGTGCCGGGCCGCCGCAGCGGGCTTGGGCCCAGCGCCGCACGGGGTGCGGCGCGGTGGCGCGCCGCCGCATCTGTCGGGGCCAACGGCCGTGACCGATGCTTGGCCCAACGGGAAGAGCACCGCCGGACAGCGGTCGATGACGGGCGGGAAGGGATGTTGAAGTCGCCGGACGTGGCCAGCATAGGCGCGGCACAGCCCCGCACGCGGCATGGGCTGACCCGATCAGGCGGCTTGGACCGACTGGCTCTCGGTCAGGATGGTATAAAGCGTGGCGGGTTCGTGGTTGGCGCGCAGTTTGGTGCAGAAGCTCTGCTCGCGCAGGGTCCGCGACACCAGCGCCAGCGCCTTCAAATGTTCGACCCCGGCATCCTCCGGCGCGAAAAGAGCGAAAGCGATGTCGATCGGCTGGCGGTCAACGGCGCCGAAATCGAGCGGCTTCTCCAGGATCAGAAAGACACCGCAGACCTCGCTGAGGCTATCGAGCCGGGCATGCGGCAGCGCAACACCATGGCCGACGCCGGTGGGACCGAGGCTTTCGCGGTCCAGCAACGCCTCGACCGTGGCCTGGGCGTTCAGCCCGTAGGCGGTTTGAGCAATATCCGCGATTTCCTGAAACAGGCGCTTCTTGCTGGAGACCGCACCGATCACTCGGACGGCCCCTGGCTTGAGGATGCTGGAAATCTGCATGTGTCTGCTCCGTTCCGGCGCCCCGTCCGGGGGCGCCGATGCATTAGATACGTTTACGGGTCGATCCAGCCGATGTTGCCGTCCTCACGGCGGTAGACCACGTTCAACCCGTCCTTGCCTTCGTTGCGGAATACCAAGACCGGCGCTCCTGCAAGCTCCATCTGCATCACGGCTTCCCCGACCGACAGCGACGGAATGCGGGTTTCCATTTCAGCAACGATGATCGGCTGCAGGCTGTCCGGTTCCGACTCCACCTCTTCAGACGCGAGGATATACGAATTGGCGCCCAAATGTTCAACCGGTTCGGCGCGGTCGCGGTGGTGGTCCTTCAGGCGGCGCTTGTACCGGCGCAGCTGTTTTTCCATTTTTTCGCAGCAGCCTTCAAAGGCGGCATAGATTTCAGTGGCATGCGCCTTGGCCTGGGCATTCAGCCCGGTGGACAGATGGACAGTGGTTTCACAAACATATTCATGCGCAGAACGGGAAAAGACCACGGCCGCGTCAGTCGGTCGTTCGGCGTATTTTTGTACAACCGCGCCCAGCTCGGTCTGCACATGGGTTTGCAGAGCTTCGCCGATGTCGATCTGTTTGCCGCTGATTTTGTAACGCATGTGATCTCCTTCACGAATTATTGCGGTCGGACCTACCGCCGAGGCAATCCTGGGCGGTGTCGGGTCAGGTCCTGAACCGGGGGGATGGCTTGCCGACGGGATGCATCGTTGCGGGCCTTGTCGCCAAGGTCATCAAGCGGATTGCATCGGTCTGCGCGTATGCCATGGGTCAATTCCACGGCAAGTCAGCGGGAGAGTCAATGGATAGCCGCAAAAAAGAAACGCAGGTTTCAGGTGCATTTTGCGCCTCCTGCCCGGCGGCGAACAGGATCAGGAGATGCGGAAATTGTCACCCAGATAAACACGGCGGACGTTTTCGTTTTTAACCACTTCCTCGGGGCTGCCGGACATCAGCACCTGGCCATCGTGCAGGATGTAGGCGCGGTCGACAATTTCCAGCGTCTCGCGCACGTTGTGGTCGGTGATCAGCACCCCGATGCCGCGTTTCTTGAGATCCGCCACAAGGTGGCGAATGTCGCCGACAGAGATCGGGTCAACCCCGGCAAAAGGTTCGTCCAGCAGCAGATACTTGGGGTCGGCGGCAAGGCAGCGAGCGATTTCCACCCGACGGCGTTCGCCCCCCGACAGCGCCAACGCAGGTGCCCGGCGCAGGTGTTCAATCGAGAAGTCCGACAACAGCTCTTCCAGACGTTCGCGGCGCTTGTGCTCGTGCTTTTGCGAGATGTCCAGCACGGCAGAGATGTTGTCCTCGACCGACAAGCCGCGAAAGATAGACATCTCCTGCGGCAGATAGCCAATGCCCAGGCGCGCACGGCGGTACATCGGCAGGCCGGTGACATTCTGACCATCGATGCTGACCATGCCGGCCTCGGGAAACACGAGGCCCGCGATGGCGTAGAAACTGGTGGTCTTTCCGGACCCGTTGGGCCCCAGCAGCGCCACCACCTCGCCGCGGTTCAGCGACATCGAGACGTCACGGATCACCACCTTCTTGCGGTAGGATTTGCGCAGCTGCTTGATCTGGAGGCCAGAGGTGCCTTCGGTCACGGTCAGGTTAGGTTTTGCCATCAGTCATCGCCATCCGGGTTGAGGATGGTCTTGACCCGACCCGCCATTCGGGCGGTGCCGGTGGTCAGGTTGACCTCCAACCGGTTCGACGTCAGCGTGTTGCCGGCCTGGTTCAGCAGAACGTCACCCGTCAGCACGATGGTGCCGCTGTCGATGGTATATTCCGCACGCTGGGACTCTGCTGCGTCAGGACCGCTGACCAGCACGACATTGCCGCTGGCTTCCAGCCGGTCGATGCCCTTGCGGGTCTCGCCGTCGTCTGCGGTCTTGTAGATCACCAGAACCCTGTCGGCCGACAGGCGCATCACGCCCTGCGCGATCAGGACATTGCCGGTGAACTCCGCTGATCCA
The DNA here is from genome assembly GCF_056033425.1 of Leisingera sp. SA32. Lineage (NCBI taxonomy): Bacteria > Pseudomonadati > Pseudomonadota > Alphaproteobacteria > Rhodobacterales > Roseobacteraceae > Leisingera > Leisingera sp. SA32. Next base: position 293,467 of record NZ_JBVYHB010000001.1, read on the forward strand.
TCAGCCTGGCTGACCGCCAGATCGTCAGCGGTGACCTCGACCGGCTGGCTGGGGTCGGCCTTGACGGAGCCAAACGCAACCTGCGCGCTTTGGGCTGCGGCGAGGCCGGGATGCAGGCCGACGGGCAGCGCCAGCGGGATGCAGAATATCAATGCGCGCAAATAAGACACAGGTCATCTTTCTGGTTGCTGGGGATCGTATAGCAGCTTCACCCCGTTTTTGAATAGCATATGGATTGGCCCGCCCTCGGTTTTTGCCGCGATGCGCATGGTGCCAGCGGTCAGTTGGCCCAGCGTGCCGGTGGCCTGAACCGAACCGGGGGTGCTGGCCTCCAACCCGCTGAGGGCGGCGTTCAACGTCTCGGTTTCCACCACCATGCCTTGGGTCGAGGTAATCGTCACCCCGCCTGTGAATTCAGCCGTGGCCTGACCGGGTTGGATCGAGCCCGTTTGGGACACCAATGTGATCCTGCCGCCGTGCGCAAGTTTGAAGTTGGCCGACATTTCACTGGCAACCGCCGCTGTTTCCGCGTCGCCAGGGCGTGCGAGCGCTGCGGCCACCATGATTTCATCGCCCTGGGCCGTGGTGCCGGAGAAGAACGGCGCAGTCACCTGCTGCCCCTTCATCCGGTCCTCAATGTCCTTTTGCGCAAAGGGGATCACCGCCTCGGTATTGGTGCCGCGCGAGATCAGGAACAGCGTCGACATCAAGGCCAGCGCCGCAAGCGGCATCAGCACCTTGAGATAGGCGACGGTTCTGGAATGGCTGTCCATATCCTGATCTCCCCCTCAGCCCGGCGTCAGCCCAGACCCGCGCGCAGGCAGTCATGGATGTGCAGCAGCCCCTCTGGGCGCTGGCCGGTTTCGGCGTCGGTGACGAACAGGCAGGTGATCTTGCGCTGGTTCATCTGATTCACGGCTTCCTCGGCCATGGCACCGGGGGCGATGGTGGCAGGTGCCGCTGTCATCACCTCGGCGGCGGTCTTGTCCAGCAGCCCCTCCATATGGCGCCGCAGGTCGCCGTCAGTGATGATACCTGCAAGGGAGCCATCGGCTGCGGCAACGCCAGCCACGCCAAAGCCCTTCTGGCTGATCTCGATCAGCACATCGGCCATCGGCGCATCGCCCTGGACCAGCGGCAGCGCATCACCAGCGTGCATCAGGTCGCGCACCTGGCTGAGCTGTGCGCCCAGCTTGCCCCCGGGGTGGAAGTCGCGGAAGTTCTCGGGGCGGAAATCACGGTGCTTCATCAGCGCAATCGCCAGCGCATCCCCCATCGCCAGCGTCAGCGTGGTGGAGATCGACGGCACCATGCCAAAGCCGCAGGCCTCGCCCAGTGAGGGGATCTGCAGATGCACATCGGCCTGTTTCATCAGGGTGCTGTCCATCTTGCTGGACAGCCCGATCAGCGGAATCCCGAAGCGACGGGTGAACGCCACCAGATTCGCCAGCTCCGGCGCCTCGCCCGAGTTGGAGATCGCCAGCACCACGTCACCCTGCGACAGCATGCCAAGATCGCCATGGCTGGCTTCGGCCGGGTGCACAAAATAGGCGGGCGTCCCGGTAGAGGCCAGGGTCGCCGCGATCTTGTGACCGATATGGCCCGATTTGCCGATGCCGCTGATGATGATGCGTCCCTTGGCCGCGAGAATCATCTGCACCGCTTCGGCGAACCGGTCATCCAGACTGTCGGCCAGGGCTTCGAGCGCCTGGGCTTCGTCGACGATCACCTGTCGGGCGGTGACCAGGAATTTTTCTGTATCGGTCATGAGTGGGCAAAAATGTCGATTTCGGGCCAGCCAGCCAGATCCAGCTTGGCGCGCATGGGAAGAAAGTCGAAACAGGCCTGGGCCATCTCGGTGCGACCTTCGCGGGCCAGCCGTTTGTCCAGCGCGTTGCGCAGTCGATGCAGATGCAGCACGTCGGAGGCGGCGTAGTCCAGCTGCGCCTCGCTCAGCTCTGCGGCGCCCCAGTCGCTCATCTGTTGCTGTTTCGAGATGTCGATGCCCAGCAATTCCTGGGTTAGGTTCTTCAACCCGTGGCGGTCGGTATAGGTGCGTACCAGTCGGCTGGCGATCTTGGTGCAATAGACCGGCGCTGTCAGCGCGCCAAAGGCGTGGTACAAGGCGGCAATGTCAAAACGGCCAAAGTGGAACAGTTTCAGCACCTTGGGGTTTTCGAGCATGCGGCAGAGGTTCGGCGCCTCGGTCTGGCCCTTGGCGACCTGCACGATATGGGCGTCACCGTCGCCGCCGGACATCTGGATCACGCACAGCCGGTCGCGATGCGGGTTCAGCCCCATGGTTTCGCAGTCGATGGCGACAACGGGACCGAGGTCCAGCCCGTCGGGCAGGTCGTTCTTGTACAGGTGGTTGGCCACTGGAATTCCCTTTTGATGATCACCGCGGCGGCAGCGTCGCATGGCAGCATTGCAGTGGAAATAGGCACTTTGGCGGCCAAACTCAACTGGGCTGAGGTTGGCAGGTTTACACATGCCTAATACCGCCGCCGCCTGGCAGGGTGATCCGGGAGTAATTTCGGGGAAATGGTGCCCAGGAGAGGACTCGAACCTCCACGTCCATACGGACACTAGCACCTGAAGCTAGCGCGTCTACCAATTCCGCCACCTGGGCAGGTGTCGTGACGGCGCGTATAAGGCGCAATGCCGGGGGCGTCAAACGGAAAACGGGCGATGGTGCGGGTAAGGGCTGTCTTAACCAATGGCGGCGTTTTCCAGGTGGAGCTTAACGGCTTTTGCAGGATCAGGCGGTGATTGTCGCGCCAGTCCAGGGAATTGCGCCTTGTTCGGCGTGGCCTGCGGCGCTAGAGCATATAGGCAGCTAAGTTCAGGAGCCAAAAGATGTCCAAACTGGTCACGATTTATGGCGGATCCGGCTTTGTCGGCCGGTACATTGCGCGGCGCATGGCCAAGGCAGGCTGGCGGGTGCGGGTTGCCGTCCGCCGCCCCAACGAAGCCATGCACGTAAAACCCTACGGCGTGCCTGGCCAGGTGGAACCGGTGTTCTGCAATGTGCGCGACGACATGTCCGTGGCCGCGGTGATGCAGGGGGCGGATGCGGTGGTGAACTGCGTGGGCGTGCTGAACCAGCTGGGCAAGAACACCTTTGGCGCCGTCCATGCCGAGGGCGCGGGCCGCGTCGCACGGATCGCGGCGCAGGAAGGCGTGACCAGTTTGGTGCAGATCTCCGCGATCGGTGCCGATGCCGAAGGGGGCAGCGCGTATGCCCGCACCAAGGCCGCGGGCGAGACTGCGGTGCTGGCGCATTTCCCAGGCGCGGTGATCCTGCGCCCGTCGGTGATCTTCGGACCGGAGGACGACTTCTTCAACCGGTTTGCCGGCATGACCCGGTTGTCGCCGATTCTGCCGATCGCGGCGGGCGACACCCGGTTTCAGCCGGTGTATGTGGACGATGTGGCCAAGGCTGCGGTCAAGGCTGTGGAGGGCGCGGCAGAACCCGGCATCTATGAGTTGGGCGGGCCGGAGGTGAAGACCTTCCGCGCGCTGATGGCGCAGATGCTGGAGGTGATCCACCGCCGCCGCCTGATCGTGTCGCTGCCGGGGGTGGTGGCGAGTCTGGTTGCGCTGGGCTTTGACATGCTGCAGTCGGCCAGCTTTCAGCTGATCGAGAACAAGATGCTGACCCGCGACCAGCTGAAAAGCCTGAAATCCGACAACGTGGTGGCGGGTGGCGCCAAGGGCTTTGAGGATCTGGGCATCAGCCCGGTTGCCTTGGGCGCGGTGCTGCCGGATTACCTGTGGAAGTTCCGCCCGTCGGGCCAGTATGACGAGATGACCAGCTCGGCGCGGAACCTTCACAAGAACGGCACCTGACAGGCCGGACGTTCGGAGTGATTGCAAAAGCGCGGGCTGAGGTCCGCGCTTTTTCGTTGTGGTTCAGTTGCCGTAGGCGATGGCCAGCAGGATCAGACCCAGGATCACCCGATAAATCACATAAGGGGTGAAACTGACCGAGCGCAGCAGCCGCATCATCAGGCTGAGCGCCGCCAGCGCCGAGACCAACGCCAGCGCCGCAGCAATGCTTGCATCGCGCAACAGGGCGGTGTCGGCCTCCAGCGCCACCTCGGTGCCCAGCAGGATGCCAGAGGCGAGGATGGTCGGGATCGACATCAGCATGGCGATGCGGGCGCCCTCCTCGCGGGTATAACCCAGCTGCCGCGCGCCGGTGATGGTGATGCCCGAGCGCGAGGTGCCGGGGATCAGCGCCAGCATCTGCCACAGCCCCATCACCAGCGCGTCGCGCAGGCCCCAGTCGCAGGCCTGTTTCACCTTGGCCCCTTTCTGGTCGGCCCAGTACAGCAGCAGGCCAAAGCCCAGCATGGTCCAGCCGATCACGGTGATTGAGCGCAAGCCGTCGCTGAGCCCGCTGAAATGCAGCGCTGCTCCCAACAGCACGGTGGGGATGGTGGCGACGATCAACCCCATCGCCAGCTGGGCGCCGGGTGTGTCCAGCTGCCCGGTCAGGGCGCGGGGCAGGCCGACCAGACCCATGCTGACGTCGCGCCGGAAATAGATTAGTACCGCCGCCAGCGTGCCCACATGCACGGCAACGTCGATCACCTGGCCCTGGTCTTGCAGGCCGGTCAGGCCGGGCAGCAGAATCAGGTGCCCGGAGGAGGAAACCGGTAGGAACTCGGTGATTCCCTGGATCAATGCCACCAGGACCAGTTGAAAAATTGGCATTCTGAACGTGTCCCTTACCGGCCGCACCCCGGCCATAACCTGTCGGGATCCTGTATAAATCCCGGACCTGATTATGAAAGTCCTGATAAAAGACCGCATCGGACCTAAAATTACTGTACATTTCCGTGGAACAGGGTATCAGGGGGCAAGAGCTGATAAAATAGGTCAGCATAGTTGACATAACGCGTGCCAGTACCTGCTAAGGTGCCCGCGCAGCCAGACAAACGATGGAGTCCAGCCCGTGGCCAAGCAACCGATGCTGAAATTTGTGCAGATCGAACGCGACATGCCTCAGAAGCGTGACGCGCGCGAACGCAAGGAAGACTTCAACGAGATCTACGCGGAATACGCCGCCGCCAAGGCGGAGGAGCAGGCCAGCCGGTGCAGCCAGTGTGGTGTGCCCTATTGCCAAAGCCACTGCCCGCTGCACAACAACATCCCCGACTGGTTGCGGCTGACTGCCACCGGGCGTCTGGAAGAGGCCTATGAGGTCAGCCAGGCCACCAACACCTTCCCGGAAATCTGCGGTCGCATCTGCCCGCAGGACCGTCTGTGCGAAGGCAACTGCGTGATCGAACAGTCGGGCCATGGCACCGTAACCATCGGCTCTGTCGAGAAATACATCACCGACACCGCCTGGAACAAAGGCTGGGTCAAGCCCGCCGCGCCGCTGGCCGAGCGCAGCGAGAGCGTCGGCATCATCGGCGGTGGCCCCGGCGGGCTGGCGGCGGCGGACATGCTGCGCCAGGCGGGCGTGCAGGTCACCGTCTATGACCGGTATGACCGCGCGGGCGGGCTGCTGATGTACGGCATTCCCAGCTTCAAGCTGGAGAAGGACGTGGTCGAGCGCCGCAACAAGCTGCTGGCGGACGGCGGCGTGACGTTCAAGCTGAACTGCAATGTCGGCGAGGACATCTCGTTTGAGAACATCCGCGCCAAGCATGATGCGGTCATTATTGCGACCGGGGTCTATAAATCGCGCGATCTGTCGATGCCCGGCAGCGGTGCCGAGGGCATCGTCAAGGCGATCGACTTCCTGTGTGCGTCGAACAAGAAGAGCTTTGGCGACGAGGTCGAAGCCTTTGACAACGGCGATCTGAACGCCGCGGGCAAGAAGGTCGTGGTGATCGGCGGCGGTGACACCGCAATGGACTGCGTGCGCACCTCGATCCGTCAGGGTGCGACCAGCGTCAAATGCCTGTACCGCCGTGACCGGGCCAACATGCCCGGTTCGCAGCGTGAAACACAGAACGCCGAGGAAGAAGGCGTGGTCTTCGAATGGCTGTCCGCGCCCAAGGGCTTCACCGACGAGGGCGGCAAGGTGGCCGGCGTGATGGTCCAGAAGATGCGCTTGGGCCAGCCTGATGCCTCGGGCCGTCAGGCACCGGAGGTGATCGATGGCGCGGATTATGTCGAGGAGGCCGATCTGGTCATCAAGGCGCTGGGCTTTGAACCGGAAGACCTGCCCACCCTGTGGGGGCAGTCGGAACTGCCGGTGACCCGCTGGGGCACCATCAAGGCGCAATTCAAGACCGGCGCAACCGAGCTGGAGGGCGTTTACGCCGTTGGCGACATCGTGCGCGGTGCCTCTTTGGTGGTCTGGGCGATCAAGGACGGCCGCGACTGTGCCGAGGCGATCCTGGAGCGCTTCAACAGCAAGGCCGCGGTCGCAGCCGAATAAGACGGGCAGCAGCAAAGGTCAGCGTTTCTGACCCAGCCAGCGAAAGGACACGGAGATGAGCGAATTGCGGGGACAATGCATGTGCGGCGCGGTGACCGTCACCGCCACCCCGGCGCGCGACGCCGTGGCCGCCTGCCATTGCCAGATGTGCCAGCGCTGGGCCAGCGGTCCGTTCCTGAGCTTTCAGGCGGCGCCGGGCTATGCGGCGCTGGGCCCGGTGCAGACCTATCATTCCTCGGGCTGGGCCGAGCGGGCGTTCTGCGGCAAATGCGGCTCGGCGCTGTGGTACCGCATGACCTCGGGAAAACATCAGGGCCAGACGCAGATCTCGGCTGGCCTGTTTGACAACGCAGGCGGCAGCGAGCTGCGCCTGGAACTTTATATCGACAAGAAGCCAGCGGGCTATGCGTTTGATGCCAGCAGCCGGAAACTGACCGGTGCTGACGTGATCGACATGTTTGCCCCGTGCCAAGAAGGAAACAGCCAATGACCAAATATGATGCAGATTGGGTGCGCGCCGAAGAAGCCAAGCGCAAATGGCTGGCGGAGAACGGCCTGTATTCCGAGGAGGAGGAGCATTCTTCCTGCGGCGTGGGGCTGGTGGTTTCCGTTGACGGCAAGAAAAGCCGCAAGGTGGTCGAGGCTGGCATCGACGCACTGAAAGCGATCTGGCACCGCGGCGCAGTGGACGCCGACGGGATGACCGGCGATGGTGCCGGCATTCACGTGCAGATCCCGGTGCCGTTCTTTCACGACCAGATCCGCCGCACTGGCCATGAGCCGCATGAAGATGAGCTGATGGCCGTGGGCCAGGTATTCCTGCCGCGCACCGATTTCGGCGCGCAGGAGAAGTGCCGGACCATCGTCGAGACCGAGATCCTGCGCATGGGCTACTTCATCTATGGCTGGCGCCATGTGCCGGTAGATGTGTCCTGCCTGGGCGAAAAGGCCAACGCCACGCGCCCAGAGATCGAGCAGATTCTGATCTCCAACTCCAAGGGGGTGGATGAGGAAACCTTCGAGCGCGAACTGTACGTGATCCGTCGCCGCATCGAGAAGGCTGCGGCCGCTGCGGGCATCAACGGGCTGTACCTTGCGTCGCTGTCGTGCCGGTCGATCATCTACAAGGGGATGATGCTGGCCGAGCAGGTGGCGGTGTTCTACCCCGACCTGATGGATGAGCGTTTCGAGAGCGCATTCGCGATCTATCACCAGCGGTATTCCACCAATACCTTCCCGCAGTGGTGGTTGGCGCAGCCGTTCCGCATGCTGGCCCACAACGGCGAGATCAACACGCTGAAGGGCAATGTGAACTGGATGAAGAGCCATGAAATCCGCATGGCCTCGTCGACCTTTGGCGACTTTGCCGAAGACATCAAGCCGATCATCGCCAGCGGTGCATCGGACTCGGCGGCGCTGGACGGCGTGTTCGAGGTGCTGGTGCGCGCGGGCCGGTCCGCGCCGATGGCCAAGACCATGCTGGTGCCCGAAAGCTGGTCCAAGCAGGCGGTGGAGCTGCCGCAGGCCTGGCGTGACATGTACTCCTACTGCAATTCGGTGATGGAGCCCTGGGACGGCCCCGCCGCGCTGGCGATGACCGACGGCCGTTGGGTATGTGCCGGGCTTGACCGCAACGGCCTGCGCCCGATGCGCTATGTGGTCACTGGCGACGGGCTGGTGATTGCCGGCTCTGAGGCGGGCATGGTGCCGATCGACGAGGCACGCGTGGTTGAAAAGGGCGCGCTGGGACCGGGCCAGATGCTGGCTGTCGATATGGCCAAGGGCAAGCTGTACCACGACACCGACATCAAGGACAAATTGTCCCGGGCGCTGCCTTTCGGCGACTGGGTCAGCAAAATCAGCGATCTGGACAGCACCCTGGCCGGTGTCACCGAACAGCCTCTGTTCTCCGGCGAGGAGCTGCGTCGCCGCCAGGTCGCGGCCGGCTATTCCATCGAGGAGCTGGAGCAGATCCTGGCGCCGATGGCCGAGGACGGCAAGGAGGCGCTGGCCTCCATGGGCGATGACACCCCGTCTGCGGTGTTGTCGAAAATGTACCGCCCACTGAGCCATTTCTTCCGCCAGAACTTCAGCCAGGTGACCAACCCGCCGATCGACTCTTTGCGCGAATTCCGGGTGATGTCGCTGAAGACGCGCTTTGGCAACCTGAAGAACGTGCTGGACGAGGACAGCTCTCAGACCGAGATCATCGTGCTGGAAAGCCCCTTCGTGGGCAACGCCCAGTGGGACACGCTGGTTGAGCATTTCAACGCGCCGATGGCCGAGATCGACTGTACCTTTGAACCCGGTCGCGGCGCGCTGAGCGCGGCGCTGGCGCGGATCCGCAGCGAGGCTGAGGACGCTGTGCGTTCGGGCGCGGGGCACATCGTGCTGACCGACCAGTATTCGGACGCCAGCAAGGTGGCGATGCCGATGATCCTGGCGACCTCCGCCGTGCATTCGCATCTGACCCGCGAAGGTCTGCGCACCTTCTGCTCGCTGAATGTGCGCTCGGCGGAGTGCATCGATCCGCATTACTTTGCGGTGCTGATTGGCTGTGGTGCTACCGTGGTGAACGCCTATCTGGCCGAGGATTCGCTGGCCGACCGGATCGACCGCGGGTTGCTGGACGGCAGCCTGACCGAAAACGTCGCCCGCTACCGCGAGGCGATCGACCAGGGCCTGCTGAAGATCATGGCCAAGATGGGCATCTCGGTGGTGTCGTCCTACCGTGGTGGTCTGAACTTTGAGGCGGTGGGTCTGTCCCGCGCCATGTGCGCCGAGTATTTCCCCGGCATGACCAGCCGCATCTCCGGTATCGGTGTGACCGGTATCCAGACCAAGGCGGAAGAAATCCACGCCAAGGCATGGAAGGCGCCGGAGGGCATCCTGCCCATCGGTGGTTTCTACAAGGCGCGCAAATCGGGCGAGACCCACGCCTGGGAAGCCAGCTCGATGCACATGATGCAGATGGCCTGCAACCGTGCCTCGTTTGAGATGTGGAAGCAGTATTCCGCGAAGATGCAGTCGAACCCGCCGATCCACCTGCGTGATCTGTTGCAGATCAAGCCGCTGGGCAAGCCGGTGCCGATTGAGGAAGTGGAGAGCATCACCTCGATCCGCAAGCGGTTCGTGACGCCGGGCATGTCCCTAGGCGCGCTGAGCCCTGAGGCCCACAAAACGCTGAACGTGGCGATGAACCGGATCGGTGCCAAGTCGGATTCGGGCGAGGGCGGCGAGGATCCGGCCCATTTCGTGCCGGAGCCGAACGGCGACAACCCGTCTGCCAAGATCAAGCAGGTGGCCTCGGGCCGGTTTGGCGTGACTGCTGAATACCTGAACCAGTGCGAAGAGCTGGAGATCAAGGTGGCGCAGGGGGCCAAGCCCGGTGAGGGTGGCCAGCTGCCGGGCATGAAGGTCACCGACCTGATTGCGCGCCTACGCCATTCGACCAAGGGGGTGACGCTGATTTCGCCGCCGCCGCACCACGACATCTACTCGATCGAGGATCTGGCGCAGCTGATCTATGACCTGAAGCAAATCAACCCGCGCTGCAAGGTGACGGTGAAGCTGGTGGCATCGTCCGGTGTTGGCACCATTGCCGCGGGCGTGGCCAAGGCCAAGGCCGACATCATCCTGATCTCGGGCCACAACGGTGGCACCGGGGCCTCGCCTGCGACCTCGATCAAATACTGCGGGTTGCCGTGGGAGATGGGCCTGACAGAGGCGCATCAGGTGCTGGCGATGAACAACCTGCGCAGCCGGGTGACGCTGCGCACCGACGGTGGTCTGCGCACCGGGCGTGACATCGTCATGGCGGCGATGATGGGCGCCGAGGAATACGGCATCGGCACCGCCGCACTGATCGCCATGGGCTGCATCATGGTGCGCCAGTGCCAGTCCAACACCTGCCCGGTTGGCGTTTGTACCCAGGATGAAGAGCTGCGCGGCAAGTTCACCGGCAACGCGGACAAGGTGGTGAACCTGATCACTTTCTATGCGCAGGAAGTGCGGGAGATCCTTGCCTCCATCGGGGCGCGGTCGTTGGATGATGTGATTGGCCGGGCTGATCTGCTGGCCCAGGTGTCCCGCGGCTCGGCGCATCTGGATGATCTGGACCTAAACCCGCTGCTGATCACCGTCGATGGCTCTGCCAATATCGTCTACAACCGTGACAAGGAGCGCAACGCGGTGCCCGACACGCTGGATGCGGAGATCGTGCGCGATGCGGCGCGGTTCCTGCAGGACGGTGAAAAGATGCAGCTGTCCTATGCGGTGCAAAACACCCACCGCAGCGTCGGCACCCGCACCTCCAGCCACATCGTGCGCAACTTTGGCATGCGCAATTCGTTCCAGTCCGATCACCTGACGGTGAAGCTGCAAGGCTCTGCCGGCCAGGCGCTGGGTGCCTTTGCGGCGCCGGGGCTGAAACTGGAGGTCTCGGGCGATGCCAACGACTATGTCGGTAAGGGACTGTCGGGCGGCACGATTGTCGTGCGCCCACCGCAGGTGAGCCCGCTGAAGGCAAGCGAGAACACCATCATCGGCAACACCGTGCTTTATGGTGCGACCGATGGCTACCTGTTTGCAGCGGGTCGCGCGGGCGAGCGCTTTGCGGTGCGCAACTCGGGCGCGAAAGTGGTGATCGAGGGTTGCGGCTCCAACGGCTGTGAATACATGACCGGCGGTGTTGCGGTGATCCTGGGCACGATTGGCGCCAACTTTGGTGCCGGGATGACCGGCGGCATGGCGTATCTGTATGACCCTGACGGCAAGGCCGAGACCTTGATGAACATGGAATCGCTGGTGACCTGCCCGGTCACGGTGGCTCATTGGGAAAGCCAGCTGAAGGGTCTGATTGCCCGCCACCTGGATGAAACCGGCAGCCGCAAGGCGGCAGAGATCCTGCAACATTGGGATACCGAGAGAGCCCATTTCGTGCAGGTCTGCCCCAAGGAGATGCTGAACAAGCTGCCGCATCCGGTGATGCAGCAGCAGGCTGCTGTGCCGGCCGAATAGGCCCACAACAGAGACTGAGCACGCAAACCCCCGCAGGCAAATGCTTGCGGGGGTTTCTTTTCGTGGTTGGTTCGCAGGGGCAGGCTGTCCTATAGAGAAGCATGGCAAAGGCAGTGGCAAAAAAGAAAAAACCGAAGAGCAGCAAGAAAGCGGCAAAGGGGAAGATACAGCCTCTGCGGCGGCTGCGGCGTTGGCTGTTGCGGGCGCTGCTGGGCGTGGCGGCCGTCTTTCTGGCGCTGATCCTGCTGTTTTCGGTGGTCAACCCGCCGATCACCCATACCATCTGGGCCGAGCAGCGCCGTCTGGGCGAGGTCGACCGCATGTGGGTGCCGCTGGATGAGATGGCGCCGGTGCTGGCGCGCTCTGTTGTGGCGGCGGAGGATGCGCAGTTCTGCCGTCACTGGGGGTTTGACGCCCGTGCCATCCAGGCCGCGATCGAGGCGGGCGGCAGCCGTGGCGGCTCGACCATTTCGCAGCAGGTGGTGAAGAATGTCTTCCTGTGGCAGGGCCGCAGCTGGCCGCGCAAGGTGCTGGAGACGCTGCTGACCCCGGTGGTGGAGATCGCCTGGAGCAAGCGTCGCATTCTGGAGGTCTATCTCAACGTGGCGGAGATGGACGAAGGTGTCTTTGGCGCCGAAGCGGCGGCGCGGCGCTATTTCGGGGTTGGCCCCGAGGCGCTGAACCCGCGCCAGGCCGCGTTAATCGCGGCGGTGCTGCCCAATCCGAAGGAGCGCTCTGCCCGCCAGCCCAGCAGTTTCGTGCAGCGTCGCGCGCGGCAGATTGCGGATGGGGCAGCCACCATCCGCGCAGACGGGCGTGCGGCCTGTTTCGAGGATTGAATCTTTGCGCCCGCCGGGGCATTGCTGGGGGATCTGCTGAAACCTATCGGAGATCACCCTGAGCCATGGCGCGTTTGTATCACGTTCCCCTGTCCCCCTTCTGTCGCAAGGTGCGGCTGTCGCTGGCGGAGAAAAAGATCGAGGTGGAGCTGGTCGAGGAACGCTATTGGGAGCAGGACGCGGATTTCCTGCGCCGCAACCCGGCCGCCAAGATCCCGGTGATCCGGCTGGACGGCAAGATGATGGCCGAAAGTGCCGCGATCTGCGAATACCTGGAGGAAACCCGCCCCGAGCCGCGGCTGATGCCGCAGGATCCCGAGGCGCGTTATGAGGTGCGGCGGCTGGTCAGCTGGTTTGACGACAAGTTCCACCACGAGGTGACCGCGAACCTTCTGTATGAGCGGGTCAACAAGAAGATCACCGGCGAGGGCTACCCGGACAGCCGCAACGTCAAGGCCGGCGCCAAGGCGATCAAGTACCATCTGGATTACATGGCCTGGCTGCTGGATCATCGACGCTGGCTGGCAGGGGACATGATGACGCTGGCGGATTTTGCCGCTGCCGCGCATCTGTCCTCGCTGGATTACATCTCGGACGTGGATTGGAACCGCTCGGCCGCGGTCAAGGATTGGTACGCCAAGATCAAGTCGCGGCCCGCGTTCCGCTCTATCCTGGCCGACCAGGTGCCGGGGTTCCGGCCGCCGCCGCATTACACCGATCTGGATTTCTGATAGACCGGGGCAGGGGCGCTGCCCCTCTTGGGCCTGCGGCCCAATTTACCCCGGAGTATTTTTGGAAAGATGAAAGACGCGTCGGACATCAAGGAGCGGTTGGTGGCGCAGGCGCTGGCCGAGGGCTTTGTCTCCTGCCGGATCTGCCGACCCTGGGACGTGCCGGAGGTGCCCGCGCGGTTGCAGGCGTTTCTGGAGGCGGGCTATCATGGGCAGATGGGCTGGATGGCGGAGCGCGCACATTGGCGGGGCGATCCGGCCAAGCTCTGGCCCGAGGCGCGCTCGGTCATCATGCTGGCCGAGAGCTACACCCCGGACGAAGACCCGATGGCCGTTGTGGGACAGGCCGACCGCGGCGCGGTCTCGGTTTATGCGCGGGGCAAGGATTATCACGATCTGGTCAAGAAGCGGCTGAAACGGCTGGCACGCTGGCTGATTGCCGAGGCGGGTGCAGAGACTGCGGTGAAGGTCTTTGTCGACACGGCGCCGGTGCCGGAGAAGGCGCTGGGCCAAGCCGCAGGGCTGGGCTGGCAGGGCAAACACAGCAACCTGCTGAGCCGAGATTGGGGCAACTGGGCCTTTATAGGGTCTGTATTCACCACACTGGAACTGCCCGTGGACAAGCCCGAGGTTGACCACTGCGGGTCCTGCCGGGCCTGTCTGGACAGCTGCCCCACGGATGCGTTTCCGGCGCCCTATCAGGTCGATGCGCGGCGGTGCATTTCCTATCTGACGATCGAGCACAAAGGGCCGGTGGACGAAGAGTTGCGGGCGAAGATGGGCAACCGGATCTATGGCTGCGACGACTGTCTCGCGGCCTGCCCTTGGAACAAGTTCGCGGTGGCGGCCAGCGACATGCGCTATGTTGCGCGCGAGGAATTGAAGGCGCCGAAACTGGCTGAATTGGCGGCGCTGGATGATGCGGCGTTTCGGGCGATGTTCGCGGGCTCGCCGATCAAGCGGATCGGGCGCGACCGGTTTGTGCGCAACGTGCTTTATGCGATCGGCAATTCCGGCAGGGCGGAGCTGCGCGGGGCGGCGCAAGCCTTGGTCGCGGATGAGGACCCGGCGGTGGCAGATGCAGCGGCCTGGGCGTTGGCACGTCTGCCGTGACGCAAACGGGATGGACGCGCCGAAAATAGCCGTTACACCCAATGCAGCAAGGCAAGAGGAGAGGTGCGGGCATGGCGCTGCTGCTGGGGGTTGATACGGGCGGGACCTATACGGATGCGGTGTTGATCCGCGACGAGACGGAGGTGATCGCCAGCGCCAAGTCGCTGACCACGCGCGACGATCTGGCGATCGGCGTCGGCGGCGCGGTGCGGGCGGTGCTGACGCAGTCGGGGGCGGCGCCTGAGACGGTCTCGATGGCGGCGCTGTCGACCACGCTGGCCACCAACGCGCTGGTCGAGGGGCAGGGCGGCCGGGTGGCGCTAGTCTATATCGGGTTTGCGGCAGCGGATCTGGACCGGCACGGGCTGCGGGAGGCGCTGAAGGGCGATCCGGTGGTGGTGCTGGCGGGCGGTCACACCCATGCGGGCAACGAGGCCGCACCTCTGGACACGGCGGCGCTGGCGGCGTTTTTACGGCAAGAGGCGGCGGGGGTGACCGGATTTGCCGTTGCCGGGATCTTTGCCACCCGCAACCCGGCGCATGAGCTGGAAGCGGCGCGGATCATACACGAGATGACTGGCGCGCCGGTGACCTGTTCGCACCAGCTGTCGGCGCGGTTGAACGGGCCGAAACGGGCGGTGACCGCGATGCTGAACGCGCGGCTGATCGGGATGATCGACCGTCTGATCGGCCGGGCGCAGGACATGCTGCGGGAATTGGGGATCGCCGCGCCGATGATGGTGGTGCGCGGCGACGGCGCGCTGATGAGCGCGGAACAGGCGCGGGCGCGGCCGATTGAAACCATCCTGTCGGGGCCTGCCGCCTCGATCGTGGGGGCGCGCTGGCTGACCGGGGCGCAGACGGCGCTGGTCAGCGACATCGGCGGCACCACGACGGATGTGGCGCTGATCCGCGACGGGCGGCCCGCCATTGATCCCGCCGGCGCGCAGGTCGGAGATTTCCGCACCATGGTCGAGGCGGTGGCGATGCGCACCACCGGTCTGGGCGGTGACAGTCAGGTGCATATGACGGCCTCCGGTCTGGCGGGCGGGGTCACGCTGGGACCGCGGCGGCTGGTGCCGGTGGCGCTGATCGCTGCGGAGGCGCCGGAGGTGGTGCATGCGGCGCTGGACAGCCAGCTGCACGCCACCACGGTCGCAGAGCATGACGGGCGGTTCGTGCGGGCGCTGCCGGGCGCGGCGGTCGCGGGTCTGGGCGCGCGCGAGGCGGGTTTGCTGGCGCGGATCGGCAGCGGGGTGCAGCCCTTGGGGCAGGTGCTGCGCACGCGGGTCGACCACGCGGCGCTGACGCGGCTGGTCGATCGCGGGCTGGTGCAGATGGCTGGCGTGACGCCATCGGATGCGAGCCACGTCTTGGGGCGTCTGGACAGTTGGGACCGGAACGCAGCCGAAAAGGCGCTGTCGCTGTTTGCCCGCCGCCGCGCGGGCAATGGCAACAGGCTGGCGCGGGATGCGGTTGAGCTGGCGCAGATGATTGTCGATCAGCTGACGGAACAGACTTCCGTGACACTGTTAGAGTCTGCTTTTGCGGAGGAAACGGAGCGTTTCGGACTGCCGGCTGATCAGCTGGCGCGGCATGTTTTGTTGCAAAAGGGACTGGCTGGACATCGCGGTTTGCTGGCGCTGGACGCGGCGATGAATGTGGATGTGGTGGGTCTCGGGGCTTCGGCGTCCTGCTATTATCCGGCGGTCGGGGAGCGGCTGCGGGCGCGAATGGTGCTGCCTGAGCATGCCGACGTGGCCAATGCCATCGGCGCGGTGGCGGGGCGAGTGGCGATGCGGCGCAGCGGCACGGTGACCGCCCCGGCCGAGGGAAAGTTCCGGGTGCATCTGGACAGCGGCCCGCAGGATTTCCCGGAGCAGGGCGCAGCATTGGCTGCACTGGAGGCGGCGTTGTCGGCAGAAGCACGAAGCGCAGCAGTGGCGGCGGGGGCGGCAGAGATCCAGCTGCATGTGGCGCGCGACATCCGCACTGCGCAGCTGGAGGCGCGAGAGGTCTTTGTCGAGGCCACCCTCACCGTGGAAGCCAGCGGTCGGCCCCGGGTGGCGCGGGGGTAGCGCCGGGGGCGCCGCAGTGACTGTCGGCGGGTTTCTCAGGTAAACCTGCTGCCTCCGTCGGGGACAGTTTGGAAAAGAGGAAGGCTGCGTCTCTTAGACCGGCCGCTGCGCCCAGCCGGGGAAGGCGCTCGCGCGCCAGGACTGGCAAGCCAAGGCTGGCAGACCGGGGCTGGCAGGCCCCGGTTTAGAGCCTATCTTGCAGCAGCGCCGCGTTTGGGCAGTACCCAGTCCGGGCGGGCAAAGTGGCAGGTGTAGCCATGGGGAAGGCGCTGCAGGTAGTCCTGATGTTCCGGTTCCGCCTCCCAGAAATCTCCGACAGGCTCGACCTCGGTGACCACTTTTCCGGGCCAGATGCCCGAGGCATCGACGTCGGCGATGGTGTCCTCGGCCACGGCTTTCTGGGTGTCGTCCACATAGTAGATCGCGGAGCGATAGCTCATCCCGACGTCGTTGCCCTGACGGTTCGTCGTGGTCGGATCGTGGATCTGAAAGAAAAACTCCAACAGCTCCCGATAGGAGGTGACTGCCGGGTCGTAGATGATCTCGATGCCTTCGGCGTGGGTGCCATGGTTCTGGTAGGTGGCATTGGGGACATCGCCGCCGGTATACCCGACGCGGGTGCTGATGACGCCGGGGCGCTTGCGGATCAGCTCCTGCATGCCCCAGAAACAGCCGCCTGCCAGGACGGCGCGTTCGGTGGTGCTCATTTCACGACCTCCACTTGGTTGATATAGGCGCCATAGCCCTCTGCCTCCATTTCGTCCAGCGGCACAAAGCGCAGGGCGGCGGAGTTGATGCAGTAGCGCAAACCCCCCCGGTCCATCGGGCCGTCGGGAAACACATGGCCCAGGTGGCTGTCGCCATGGGTGGAGCGGACCTCGGTGCGGATCATGCCGAGCGTGCGGTCTTCCAGTTCCTGCACGTGGGCCGGTTCGATCGGCTTGGTAAAGCTGGGCCAGCCGCAGCCGGAATCATACTTGTCGGAGGAGGCAAACAGCGGCTCGCCAGAGACGATGTCGACATAAATGCCGGGCGCCTTGTTTGCGAGCAGCTTGCCGGTGCCGGGCCGTTCGGTCCCGGCTTCCTGGGTCACGTGGTATTCTTCCGCGGTGAGGGCGGCGATGGCGTCGGGGTCTTTGTGATATCTGGTCATGGGGTCCTCACGCCGTTGCTTCTGGCAGTGAAAGATGGGGGTTATTGGTGCAATTGCAATGCCGCGTTACACGGGGTTCACGGGGCCGTGCGCCTCGGCCCGTGTTCAGACGGCAAAGGCAGAGGCAAGGTTCTCTGGCAGCTGGAACTCATTCAGCACCCGCGCGCGAGCTTCCGGCGACATCTTGCGCGCGGTTTTCTCGACAATGCGCTGGACCTTCTCTGCGGGGTGCTTGGCGGCGAAGGGCGTGAAGTACCACGTCAGGAAGACGAGACAGATGATGTCCTCCAGCGCCTGCACCTGGGGGTCGCGCTTGATGCCCTCCTTGCGCAGCATCTTGGCGACGGCCTCCTGCGCGTCTGTGTCGTAGCCTGCCCGCTGCATCAGGGCGGTGACAACTTCGGCGTGGTGCTCTGCCTCGGCCTTGCGCCAGGCCAGATAACCGGCCCGGCCTTCGGGATAGGCCTCCCGCGGGAGTTTCCAGCGTTCCACATGCTGGCCGCGAGCCGCGATCTGCAAGGTGTCGGAAGCGTCCGGAAACAGGCGCGCCTGTTCCGCGCTCATCCGTTGGCCGTAGAGCAGCGCGGCAGGTTGACCGTTCTCCAGGGTGGGGTCCTGGGCGTTGGCCGCGTCGATGGCCTCCAGCACCTGGGTCAGTTGTGCGCTCATGCGGTATCCTCCTGTCGGGTTTGGGCGTAGTTTACGTTTTTGAGGTGGCAGGGTGCAACGGGCGAGCGCCGCGGCAGCGGCGCCGGGCCCAAGGGGCACGGGCGGGCGTCAGCCCGATCTTGTCGCGCGGGAGAGTTCGGTTGCGGCGCGGGTGGGCGGCTGCGGCTGGCGGGCCAGTTGCACGGCTAGGATGCCGAGGGTAACAATGGCGACCCCCAGCAGGTCCAGCGGCCCCAGGCTTTCCCCCAGCAGCAGTCCGGCAATGGCCACCCCGAAAACGGGGTTGAGAAAGTGGAATGTAGCCGCGCGGACCGCGCCGATGCGGTTCAGCAGCAGCACCCAGATGAAGGTGGCCATCAACCCCGGTACAACGGTGGTATAGCTGAAGGCCGCCGCCAGGCGCCAGGTCGGGGTGACGAAGATCTCCTCGACCAACGGTGCCGCGACAAACAGAATGGCAGAGCCCACCAGCATCTGCAGCCCCACAACCATCATGAAATTTCCCCCCGAGGTGGCGCCGCGCAGGGCCAGCGTGGCCGTGGTCAGCGCCAGCACGCCGATCACGCAGAGAAGGACACCGGTCAGATCCACCCCGGCGCTGAGCCGGGTGCCCATGATCAGCGCCACACCGGCAACGCCTGCCGCCAGCCCCAGATAGCCCAAGGGGCGCAACCGCTCGCCAAAGAAGGCCCAGCCGGCCAGCGCCACCAGCAGCGGCATGGTGGAGGCGATGATGGCGGCGAGCGAGGCTTCGATCCACTGCATGGCCATGAAGTTGAGCCCGAGATAGAGCGCGTTCTGGCACAGGCCAAAGATCACCGTGGCGCGCCATTGTCCGGGCGTCAGCCGCCAAGTCTGCCCCAGCGCGCGGGCGATGGCCACGCCGATCAGCCCGGAGATCAGAAACCGCACCGCCAAGGAGAACAGCGGCGACGCGTCCTGTACGATGATCCGCGCGGAGGTGAAGGCCGAGGACCACATCAGGGCAAAGACAAGCCCCATGGCAATTGCGCGTGCGTCCATCCAGCTTTTTCCCTGTCACGGCCGGGGGGATCCCGGTGGTCGCGCGGAGCTTCGTCCAAGCGCGCCGCATGTGCAAGGCAGAAGCCGCCGCGGGCTGCGCGACAGTCGGTTGGGGGCAAAAGAAAAGGGCTGCCCGGATGGGCAGCCCTGACACGGGTCGGCGTGCGATCCGGGATCAGCCGTTGACGCTGTCTTTCAGCGCTTTGGCAATGGTCATCTTGACGACCTTGTCGGCTTCCTTGGTGAACTTCTCACCGGTCGCCGGGTTGCGCACTTCGCGCTCAGGGCGTTCGCGGCAGTAGATCTTGCCCACGCCCGGCAGGGTCACGGCGCCGCCGTTCGACACTTCGCGGGTGATCAGCGCGCAGACCGCTTCCAGCGCGGCACCGGCGGTTTTCTTGTCGCTGTCCATTTCCTCGGCCAGAGCGGCAACGAGCTGGGTTTTGGTCATCGGTTTGGACATTCTTCGTCTCCTTAAACTGCCCGAACTGTGGGGCCTCATTGCGAGACATTATCGTTATGTTGTGGGACAACACAACTTCTTGTGTGTGTTGGCCGCAGGAAATAAGGCATTTTTCCAGGGAAAATCGCGAAAATCGCCTTTAAAGGAAGGCGGTTTCGTCGAAGGAGCGCAGTTTCCGGCTGTGCAGACGCTCCAGCGGCATTCCGCGCAATCGCTCCATTGCTCTTATGCCAATTTGCAAATGTCGCGCAACCTGGGTCTGGTAAAAGTCCGACGCCATGCCCGGCAGCTTCAGCTCGCCATGCAACGGTTTGTCGGAGACGCAGAGCAGCGTGCCATAGGGCACCCGGAAGCGGTAGCCATTGGCGGCGATGGTGGCGCTTTCCATGTCCAGCGCGATGGCGCGGGATTGCGACAGTCGCTGCACCGGGCCGGACTGGTCGCGCAGCTCCCAGTTACGGTTGTCGATGGTGGCGACGGTGCCGGTGCGCATGATCCGCTTGAGGTCGTAGCCCTCGAACTCGGTGACCTCTTCCACCGCGTCTTCCAGCGCCACCTGGATTTCCGCCAGCGCCGGGATCGGGGTCCAGATTGGCAGGTCGTCATCCAGCACGTGATCTTCGCGCAGGTAGGCGTGTGCGAGGACAAAATCCCCCAGCGCCTGGGTGTTCCGCAGGCCCGCGCAGTGGCCGACCATCAGCCAGGCATGCGGGCGCAGTACCGCGATGTGGTCGGTGGCGGTCTTGGCGTTGGAGGGGCCGACGCCGATGTTGACCAGCGTGATGCCGCCGCCGTCGGGCCGTTTCAGGTGGTAGGTCGGCATCTGCGGCAGTTTGGTCAGAGCGGGGATCGGCGTTGCCGGGTCGGTGATTTCGTGGTCGCCGGTGCTGACAAAACTGGTGTAGCCCGACTCCGGGTCTGCCAGTTGGGCGCGGGCGTAGGCTTCGAACTCCGCCACATAGAACTGGTAGTTGGTGAACAGCACGTGGTTCTGGAAATGCTCGGCGCTGGTGGCGGTATAATGGCTGAGCCGGGCCAGTGAATAATCGATGCGCTGGGCGGTGAACAGCGCCAGCGGCCCGGTGCCATTGGCGGGCTGGAAGGTGCCATTGACGATGTCGTCATTGGTGGTCGACAGGTCCGGCACGTCAAAGACATCGCGCAGGGTGAAGCCGGCGGCGCCCTCCTGCGGCACGGTCAGGTCAGGGCGCGACGCGACCGCGAAATGCACCGGGATCGGCGTGTCGGAGACGCCGATGGTCACCGGCTGGCCGTGGTTGCGGATCAGCAGGCTGATCTGCTGGATCAGGTAGTTGCGAAACAGGTCCGGTCGGGTCACCGTGGTGGCATAGGTGCCGGGCGCCGAGACATGGCCAAAGCTGAGGCGGCTGTCCACCTGGGCAAAGGTCAGGGTGGAGAAGCGGATTTCCGGGTAATAGGCGCGGATGCGCTGGTTGTCCGGCGCACCGTCGGCCATGGCCCGGATGAACTCCTCACACAGAAAGGCGGTGGCTTGTCGGTACAGAAGTTCCAACCGGTCGACGGCTTCGGTGGCGTCGGTGAAGTGTTCTGCGGGCGGGTGGCCGGGGTGTTTTGTTGTTATCATTGTGCGGGCTCGATTACCGGGATTTTCTGGAATGTGCGGACGTCAACAAGGCCAAGGTCGGAGATCCTGAGTTCCGGGATCACCACCAGGGCCAGCAGCGAGTGCTGCATATAGGCGTTGTTCAGCTTGCAGCCCGAGGCCTGCATAGCCTCGACCAGGGCTTGTGCCTTGGCGGCGACTTCGGTGGCGGGGCTGTCGGACATCAGGCCTGCGATCGGCAGCTCGACCAATGCCTGTTCCTGGCCGTCGCGGAACAAAGTGATACCGCCGCCGACCTCGGCCAGGCGGTTGGCAGCCAGCGCCATCTGTTCGCGGTCGGTGCCAACCACGATCATGTGGTGGCTGTCATGCGCCACGGTGGAGGCCATCGCCATTTTGCCCTCATAGCCGAAGCCCTGCACGAAGGCGTTGGTGACGCCGCCGGTGGCGCGGTGGCGCTCGACCAGCGCGATCTGGCAGACTTCCTGCGTGCCCTCGACCAGCCCGTCGATGACCGGCAGCTCTGCCTTCAGCGCCTTGGTCGGGGCCTGGTTTTCCACCACGCCGATCACATTGGCGGTGACCGCGTTGGCGCCTTCGGGCGCGGTCAGTTCGAAGTCCTTGGCGGTCAGTTCATGGCCCAGATGCACGGTGCCGCGGGCACTGGCGGGCCAGTCCAGATGCGGGCAATCCACCTTAATAGAGCCGGATTCCGCCACGATCTGGCCGCGGGCGATCACCACTTCGACCGGCAGCTCGCGCAGGTCGGAGGTCAGGATCACATCGGCGCGGCGGCCGGGTGTGATGGAGCCGATCTCGCGCTCCAGACCAAAATGGGTGGCGGTGTTGATCGTGGCCATTTGCAAGGCAACCACGGGATCGCAGCCGCAGGCAATGGCGTGGCGCACCACCCGGTTCATATGGCCATCATTGACCAGCGTGCCGGAGTGGCAGTCGTCGGTACACAGGATGAAGTTGCGCGGGTCCAGGCCTTTTTCCGTGATCGCGGTGATCTGCGCTTCGACGTCGTACCAAGCGGAGCCCAGTCGCACCATGGCGCGCATGCCCTGACGCATCCGGGCAATGGCGTCGGCCTCGCAGGTGCCTTCGTGGTCGTCGGCCGGGCCGCCCGCCACATAGGCCGCGAAATCGGGGCCAAGGTCCGGCGAGGCATAATGCCCGCCAACGGTTTTGCCCGCACGCTGGGTGGCGGCGATTTCGGCTAACATCTTCGGATCACCGTTGGCCACGCCGGGGAAGTTCATCATCTCGCCCAGACCAATGATGCCGGGCCAGTTCATCGCCTCTGCCACGTCCTCGGCCGAGATTTCATAGCCGGTGGTCTCCAGCCCCGGCGCCGAGGGGGCGCAGCTGGGCATCTGGGTGAAGATATTGACCGGCTGCAGCAGCGCCTCGTCATGCATCAGGCGCACGCCCTCAAGCCCGAGCACATTGGCGATCTCATGTGGGTCGGTGAACATCGAGGTGGTGCCATGCGGGATCACCGCGCGGGCAAATTCTGCCGGCGTCAGCATGCCGCTCTCGATATGCATATGGGCGTCGCAGAGGCCGGGGATCATGTAGCGGCCCTCGGCCTCGATGATCTGAGTGTCCGGTCCGGTGCAATAGGATGCGTCGGGACCGACATAGGCGATGCGGCCCGCGGTGATTGCAATGTCGTGGCCTTCCAGCACCTCACGGGTGTGGACGTTCACCCATTTGCCGCCACGGATCACCGTATCGGCGGCAGCGCGTCCGGCAGCAGTTTCGATGAGTTGAGGAGCGACGTCGGGCCAGCTTGGGAAGGTCTTGTTTGTCATGGCCTACTGTTGATGATTGCGCGGACGGGTGCAAGACCCCTACGCGCGGATCGTCACAGGGGTATGAAACGGGGGCGACTGCCCGCAAATCACCACTAGGCCGTCGACTTTTCTTTCCGCAACCGTTGGGTGATGCTGGCAGTGAAACTTGCCGCAAGGAGTCGCCGATGCACGCCATTGCCGATACAACCGCCCTGATCAAAGAGGGCGTGCTGAGCCCGGACCAGGCGCGCCAGATCGAGGCACGTTCACGCGAAGTGATGGTGCAGCTGGCGGTGAACGCCATCCTGTGTTTCGGCATCATCGCCGCCACCGCGGGCTTTATCTTCTGGCTGGCGGATCCGATGGCGGTGGCGCTGACCGGGCTGCTGATGCTGGGCGGCGGGCTGATGGTGCTGTCGCGGGGCGGCGCGATGCTGCGGATGTTCGGCAATTCCGCCACCTTGATCGGCGCGGGCATGCTGCTGGGCGGTGCCGTGATCGAGCTGGCCGACAAGCACGGGGACATCGCCGGCTGGGTGATGCTGCCCGCCGGGGCGCTGGTGACGGGGATCTGCGTCTGGCGCTGGCGGCAGGGCCCATGGTCAACCGCGTTTGTGCTGGGGGCGGTGCTGCTGATGGGGCTCATGATGCATCTGGCGGGCATCGAGCTGCTGTTGCAGCAGCACGGCATCGGCTCGCCGCTGCGCAATCTGGTGCTGCTGTATTACACGGCGGCGATTGCGCTGGCGGGCTGGCTGGTGGACGTGCGCTTTGTCACCGCACTGGCGATTGCGCCTTTTGCCCAGATGCTGGAGACCGGCACCAGCTATTTCCACGCGGCCTATGTGTTCTATTCACCGGAATCGACGCTGACGATCCTGCAGATGGTGGCGCTGATTGTCCTGTGCCTCTGGGGGGCTGCTCGGCTGGCAGAGCGCGACGCGCGGCATCTGCACATCCTTGCGATCCTTGGCTTTGTGATTGCCAATCTCTGCGCACTGGTCGGCTCGCTGTGGGGCGATGTGGTGGGCGAGACCGTTTGGGGGCCGGGACGTTTCCGAGACGGCTATGCCGATTGGGAGAGCTATGCCGCGGCGCGCGACGCCTTCCGTGATACTGCGCTGTTCATTTCCGAGGGCGTCTATTCCGTGCTGTGGGCTGCTGTACTTGCGGCGGTGATCTTCTGGGCGGCGCAGCGGCATCAGCGCGGGCTGTTCAATGCGGGTATGAGTTTTGCGGCGATCCATGCCTACACCCAGATGTTCGAAAGCTTCGCGGATGAGCCGCTGGCCTATGTGATCGGCGGGCTGGCGGCGATTCCGCTGGCCTGGGGGCTGTGGCGGCTGAACCTGTGGATGGCGGCGAAACAGGCCTAGGAGCCGCCGCGCAACCGGCGCGGGGTGGTGCCGAACTCCGACCTAAAGGCCCGGGTCAGCGCGCTGGGATCGTCGTAGCCGCAGCGCAGCGCGATTTCCGAGACACTCAGAACAGTCTCTAACACGAGCTTTCGTGCCTCGATCAGGCGCAGCCGCCGGTAGACGGCCTGCGGTGTCGCGCCGAGATCCGCGCGCATGCGGCGCTCCAGATCCTTTTGGCTGCGCCCGGTCTGGCGCGCGACCTCGGCGATTGGGAGCGGGGTTTCCAAGTTGGCCTGCATCAGCGCCACGGCACGGGCGACGGGACGGCTGCGGGCGAGGATCGGGTCTTGTGTGTCGGTGGCCTCGGCCGCCATGAACAACGCCGCCACCTCCAGCCGCAGGGCCGCGCCGTGGTGCAGGCCGATCAGCTCCATCATCGTGTCAAAGGCTGCCAGCGCGCCGGTGCAGGTGATGCGGTTGCCATCCATCACGTGACGCGCGCGCTGGGCTTGCACCTCGGGGAACTGCTCGGCAAAGCGGGTCAGCTCCTGCCAATGGATGGTTGCCTGATGCCCGTCGAGCAGCCCGGCCTGCGCCAGCAGCCAAGCGCCGGTGTCGAACCCAGCCAGAACGTCATAGCGCCGCGCCGCTGCGGTCAGGGCCCGGCTGGTCGAAACCGTAGCATGGCGCAGGAAATCATAGGACGGCATGGCCACCAGAAGGTCCCCGCGGCAGTCACCCAACCGTCCATGCGCCCTCACCTCCATGCCCGAAGACGACACGGCAGGCCCGCCATCCAGCGTCAGGAAGCGCCAGTCATAGACCTGCCGTGCGGCGAGCGTGTTGGCCGCCCGCAGCGGCTCCACCGTGTTGGCCAGGCAATGGGCGGAGAAGGCGTCAAACAGCAGCACGTCCATCTGCCGCGCTGAGGCGTGATCTTTTCTCGAACTTTGCATGATTGTGTCTAATCCTGCATTATAGCGCTGCGCAAGCGGCGTACCCTGCGGGGCAACAGCTTTGCAAAGGATATCCGCCATGCAGTTCGGGATGACCGAAGAACAGTCGATGATCGTCGAGACCACCCGCGCCTTTGTCGAAAAGGAGCTGTACCCGCATGAGGCGTTGATCGAGCGGACCGGTCATCTGGACATGGACGTGATCCGCGAGGTGCAGAAAAAAGCCATGGAAGCAGGTCTTTACGCCGCCAACATGCCCGAGGAGGTGGGTGGCGCGGGCCTCGATACCCTCAGCTGGCTGATGTACGAAAAGGAGCTGGGCCGCGCCAATTACGCGCTGCACTGGACCGGGGTTGCACGGCCCTCGAACATCCTGCTGGCGGGCACTGAGGAGCAGAAAGAGAAATACCTGTTTCCCTGCATCAAGGGGGAGAAGTGGGACTGCCTGGCGATGACGGAGCCGGACGCGGGGTCGGACCTGCGCGGTATGAAGGCGACCGCGCGGAAGGATGGCGATGACTGGATCCTGAACGGCACCAAGCATTTCATCAGCCACGCCGACATTGCGGATTTTGCCATCTGCTTCATGGCCACCGGGGTTGAGGATACGCCGCGCGGGCCGAAGAAGAAGATCACCGCCTTCTTTGTCGACAAGGGCACGCCGGGGTTCGAGGTGCGCGACGGTTATGGCAATGTCAGCCACCGCGGCTACACCAATGCGGTGCTGGAGTTCGACGACTGTCGCCTGCCGTCCTCGGCTATTTTGGGCGAGGTCGACAAGGGGTTCGAGGTGGCCAACACCTGGCTGGGCGCCACCCGCCTGCAAGTGGCGGCGACTTGCCTGGGCCGGGCCGAGCGCGCGTTGCAGCATTCGGTTGAATATGCCGCCGAGCGCAAGCAGTTCGGCCAGCAGATCGGCAAGTTCCAGGGTATTTCCTTCAAACTGGCCGATATGGCGCTGGAGTTGAAGGCGGCGAACCTGCTGACCTGGGAGGCGGGCTGGAAGTTTGACCAGGGCAGTGTGACGGAGGCCGACATGTCGATGGCCAAGCTGAAGGCCACCGAAATGCTGGCGATGGTCGCGGATGAGGCGATCCAGATCCACGGCGGCATGGGGCTGATGGACGAGCTGCCCTTGGAACGCATCTGGCGCGATGCGCGGGTGGAGCGTATCTGGGAAGGCACCAGTGAAATCCAGCGGCACATCATCAGCCGCGAGATGCTGCGCGCTGTCGGAGGCTGATCCATGACCCGGACCGGGACGCCCCAAGAGAAACCTGTGGTGACCATCACCTACTGTATCGGCTGTAGCTGGCTGCTGCGGGCCGGCTGGATGGCGCAGGAGCTTTTGCAGACGTTTCAGGACCAGCTGGGCGGGGTGACCCTGGTGCCCGGAGATATGGGCGGGATCTTTGAGATCCATGTTGATCAGGAGCTGATCTGGGAACGCAAGCGGGATGGCGGCTTTCCCGATGTGAAAGAGTTGAAAACCCGCGTGCGCGACCGGATTGACCCGGAGAAAAATTTGGGCCACCTCGACCGACCGGCACCTTGAAACCCAGCAGTATTACGCCTTCGGCGAGGATATTAGAAGGCCAGAAGAAAAATGACCCCAGATCCAGCCCCCGGAGGGCAGCGCCGCACCCGGGGGCCTTCTTCTGGCGCGGTCATCGGCGTCCCCGCCTGTACCGGAGTTTGATCGTTGCCGATTCTGGTAAACCAAACCTCACTCTTCTTCTGGCTGAAAGTATCCCCGCCGGAGGCTCCTGAACTCTCAAACAGCGGAACCGTTTAGAATGACACGAGACCTTTCCCGCCTCTTCCGCCCGAAAACCATCGCAGTGGTCGGCGGTGGTGCGTGGTGTCGCCACGTGATCGAGCAGTGTCGGAAAATGGGGTTTGATGGCGCCATCTGGCCCGTGCATCCCAAAGCGAATGAGGTCGCAGGCTTGCCTGCCTTCAAAGACGTGGACAGCCTGCCGGACGCGCCGGATGCGACCTTTATCGGGGTGAACCGCTTTGCCACAGTGGAGGTGGTGACGGCGTTGGCGGCGCGCGGCGCCGGGGGGGCTGTGTGTTTTGCCTCTGGGTTTATGGAAGCGGCCGCCGAAGATGCCGGGGGCGCGGACGTGCAGGCGGCGCTTTTGGAGGCGGCGGGGGAGATGCCGATTCTTGGCCCGAACTGCTATGGCTTCATCAACTATCTTGATGGGGCGTTGCTGTGGCCGGACCAGCATGGCGGCGAGCGGGTGGAGCGTGGCGTAGCGCTGGTCACGCAAAGCTCCAATATCGCGGTTAACCTGACGATGCAAAAACGTGGTCTGCCGCTGGCCTATGTGGTGACTGCGGGCAACCAGGCACAGACCGGCCTTGCCGCGATTGGCGAGGCCTTGCTGGAAGACGATCGGGTGACCGCGCTGGGCCTGCATATCGAAGGTTTTGGCGACCTGCGCGCGTTCGAAGCGCTGGCAGCACGCGCCCGCGACCTTGGCAAGCCCGTGGTGGCGGTCAAAGTTGGCAAGTCAGCCGAGGCCCGCGCGGCAACGGTTTCGCATACCGCCTCGCTTGCGGGCGGTGACGCGGGGGCCGGGGCTTTGCTCTCACGTCTCGGCATCCCGCGTCTGGAGGATTTGTCGTCCTTTCTGGAGACCCTGAAGCTGGTGCATGTGACAGGGCGATTGCCGTCGAACCGGATCGCAACGATTAGCTGTTCTGGCGGCGAAGCCAGCCTGGCCGCGGATATTGGCTACCGGCGCGACGTGGTGTTCCCGCCGTTGAACGATCGCCAGAAAACGGCACTGCGCGCGGCACTTGGGCCGATGGTGGCGCTGGCAAATCCGCTGGATTACCACACGTATATCTGGCGCGATGCGGCTGCGATGACGCAGGCGTTTTCGGCGATGATGGATCCGCAGCTGGCGATGACCTTGCTGATCGTCGATTTCCCACGGGCCGACCGCTGCGACGATTCGGATTGGGCCTGCGCGATCGAGGCGGCCATCGGAGCGCGGCAGGCCACGGGTGCGAATGTCGGGCTGGTGGCGACCTTGCCGGAACTGCTGCCGGAGGACGTGGCCAGCCAGCTGCTGGCAGGGGGGGTCGTGCCACTATGCGGCCTCAGCGAAGCGATTGCGGCCTGCGAGGCCGCCAGCTTGGCCCCGCCCAAAGCGCCCGCGCCGCTGCTGCTGCCAACCCCTGTGGTCGAGCCTGATCTGGTGCCTGAAGCAGACGCCAAATGGCAATTGGCGGAATACGGGCTGCGGGTGCCGCGTTTCAAGCGGGCGGCTTCGGCGGCCAACGCGCGTGCGGTGGCGGTGGATGTGGGCTTTCCCGTGGTGCTGAAAGGCGAAGGCGTTGCGCATAAGACGGAGGCGGGTGCGGTCGCGCTGAACCTCTGCTCCGGTCAGGAAGTGAGCGATGCGGCATTTGCGATGCCCGCCAAGCGCTTTTTGGTGGAGGAAATGGTCACCGATGTGGTGGCGGAGCTGCTGATCGGCGTGGTCAAGGATCCGGCGCACGGGTTCGTGATGACGCTGGCGGCGGGAGGAACCCTGACCGAATTGCTGGAGGACCGCGCCTCCTTCCTGTTGCCGGCCAGCGATGCAGCGATTGCGGAGGCGCTGGACGGGCTGCGGATCGCCCGGCAACTGCAAGGGTACCGGGGCGCGCCGGCCGCAGATCGCGAGGCAATCCTGCGGGCGATTCGTGCGGTCGAGGCCTATGTGGTGGAAAATGCCCTGGGCCTGGAAGAAATTGAAATCAACCCACTGCTGTGCACGCCCGGTGATGCCGTTGCCGCGGATGCGTTGCTGCGGCGCAAGTATTGATGCAGCGGCGGCCAATAGATGCGGCCCATAATTCTGGAGGAAACGAAATGAGCGACAACCCCGTGAAAACCCGCCGCGACGGAGCCATTCTGGAGGTGACGCTGGATCGGCCCAAGGCCAATGCAATCGACCTGAAGACCAGCCGTGCCATGGGCGACGTGTTTCGCGATTTTCGCGACGATCCGGCGCTGCGGGTGGCAATCGTGACGGGCGGCGGCGAGAAGTTCTTTTGCCCCGGCTGGGATCTGAAGGCGGCGGCTGACGGCGATGCAGTGGATGGCGACTATGGCGTCGGCGGCTTTGGCGGCCTGCAGGAGCTGCGCGACATGAACAAGCCGGTGATTGCGGCGGTGAACGGCATCGCCTGCGGCGGCGGGCTGGAGCTGGCGCTGTCGGCGGACATGATCCTCGCGGCCGATCGCGCCACCTTTGCCCTGCCCGAGATCCGCTCGGGGACGGTGGCGGATGCCGCGAGCATCAAGCTGCCCAAGCGGATCCCCTATCACATCGCCATGGAGCTTTTGCTGACCGGTCGCTGGTTTGACGCCGAGGAGGCCAACCGTTGGGGGCTGGTGAACGAGATCGTGGCTGCCGACCAGCTGATGGACCGGGCGTGGGAGCTGGCGCGGCTGCTCGCCTCGGGGCCGCCGCTGGTCTATGCCGCGATCAAGGAGATCGTGCGCGACGCCGAGGACAGCAAGTTTCAGGATGCGATGAACCGCATCACCCGCCGCCAGCTCGCGACGGTGGATGTGCTTTATGGGTCCGAGGACAACCTGGAAGGTGCCCGCGCTTTTGCCGAGAAACGCGATCCGGTCTGGAAGGGTCGCTGAGGCGGACGGCTCCCGCCCGTTCTTGGCCAATCGGAGATTGACCGGAACGGTTGGGCGTGGCGCCGCGCTGGTGCGCGTCGCGGTTGCACCCGACCGCGGGCCGAGCGCCGGGGCGGGGGGATCCCAGCGGTGTCTGCCCCCGCATCGAGAGCTGGCCCGCGCCAGGAGGTGTGCAATCCTGCCCGGTGGAGGAGCTGTGATGGTAATTGTCAGCGCGTGGATCGTGGAACGCGCTTGAACGCGCGGAGTGAGTTGAGGCCAAAGCTTGGGTGATTGCCCAAGCGCGGGCCCCCGCAAAAGGCGCAAATGAGGCAGAAACAACCCTTGCGCCCCGAGGCGCGTGAACGCATCAAGACACAATGGATAGAACGCTTCTTTGTCTTGGATATGGCTACACAGCTCGCGCGTTGGCGCCGCATCTTATCGCGCGCGGCTGGCGGGTCATCGGCACCACGAGGGACGCCGTTAGCGATGAGACGGGTGCTGTGCAGCTTCAGCAATGGCCCGGCGCGCCGCTGCCGCTGGATGGGGTGACCCATATCCTGAGTTCAATCGCGCCCACCGAGGAGGGCGATCCGGTGCTGGTAGAGCTGCGCGACGAGATCGCCGCTGCCCCGGACCTAGAGTGGATGGGCTACCTGTCGACCACAGCGGTCTACGGCGATCACGGCGGCGGCTGGGTGGACGAAGACACGCCTCTGACCCCCTCCAGCAGGCGTGGCGACTGGCGTATGCGGGCGGAGGCGGACTGGCAGTCCGTACCCGGCCTGCCGTTGCATATCTTCCGCCTCGCGGGGATCTATGGCCCCGGCCGCGGCCCCTTTGCCAAGCTGATGGCGGGCAAGGCGCGGCGGATTGTGAAGCCGGGGCAGGTGTTTTCACGCATTCATGTGGACGACATCGCGCAGATTTTGATGGCGTCGATGATGCAACCGCAGGCGGGGGCGATCTATAACCTCTGCGATGATGACCCTGCGCCGCCGCAGGATGTGCTGGGCCATGCGGCGGAACTTCTGGGCCTGCCGGTGCCCGCCGAGGTGCCCTACGAAGAGGCTGCTATGACCCCGATGGCGCGCAGTTTCTATGGCGAGAACAAGCGCGTGAGCAATCGGCGTATGAAAGAGGAGCTGGGCGTTGCGCTGCTTTACCCGACCTATCGCGAGGGGCTGCGGGCCGTCCTGGCCGCCGAGGACATGGCGAGCTTTGTCCCGCCCGCCGAACCCCCGGGCGTCTGATGCTTGCACCGGCACGCTCGCGTCGGCGCGCACGGGCTTTCCGGTAATCGGGGCTTTGCTTTGCAAAAGCGGGGAAGCCTGAACGCCCCCTTTGCCCGACCGTCCTTATCCTACGGGCTCTGTGGCAATTTCTGCAACTGGCGACCCCGGCAGGATTCGAACCTGCAACCTGCCCCTTAGGAGGGGGCTGCTCTATCCAGTTGAGCCACGGGGCCGCGTGTGACCCGGCGATAGCAAATCTGCGATGCGATCACAATGGTATGGGCGTGGCCGGACGCGGCTTTTGCCACCCCGGTTTCCATTGTGCAGTACATGGCGTCTGGGCTAACCTCGGATCTGCAGTAACATGAGGCTCAGCAACGTGACCACGGACAACAAGCGCCCCCTCACTCTCCGCGACGTATCCGAAGCGACCGGGGTTTCCGAAATGACCGTGAGCCGGGTGCTGCGCAACCGCGGTGATGTGTCGGAGAAAACCCGCACCAAGGTCCTGACCGCCGCCAAGGAGCTGGGCTATGTGCCCAACAAGATTGCCGGCGCGCTGGCCTCGAACCGGGTGAATCTGGTGGCCGTCATCATCCCCTCGCTGTCGAACATGGTGTTCCCCGAGGTGCTGACCGGCGTCAACCAGGTGCTGGAAAACACCGAGCTGCAACCGGTGGTCGGCGTCACCGATTACCAACCCGAGAAAGAGGAAAAAGTCCTCTACGAGATGCTGTCTTGGCGCCCCTCGGGCGTGATCATTGCAGGGCTGGAACATACCGAGGCCGCGCGCGCCATGTTGAACAGCGCTGGCATCCCAGTGGTGGAGATCATGGACACCGACGGCAAGCCGGTGGACGCCATGGTCGGTATCTCGCACCGCCGCGCGGGCCGGGAGATGGCCAGGGCAATCCTCAAGGCGGGCTACCGCCACATCGGTTTCATGGGCACCAAGATGCCGCTGGACCACCGTGCGCGCAAACGGTTCGAAGGTTTCACCGAGGCGCTGGCCAAGGAAGGCGTCGAGATCGAGGACCGCGAGTTTTACTCTGGCGGCTCGGCGTTGGCCAAGGGGCGGGAGATGACGGCGGCGATGCTGGAACGTTCACCTGAGCTGGATTTTCTGTATTATTCCAATGACATGATTGGCGCGGGTGGGATGCTGTACCTGCTGGAGCAGGGTATCGACGTGCCGGGTCAGATCGGTCTGGCCGGGTTCAACGGGGTGGAGCTGCTGCAAGGGCTGCCGCGCAAGCTGGCCACTATGGACGCTTGTCGGCTCGAGATCGGACGCACCGCGGCCAAGATTATCGCGGATCAACTTGCCGATCCGGAGGCGGAGATCGAGCGTCAGGTTACCCTGTCGCCCACGATCACCTATGGTGACACGCTGAAGCGGCGCTGATGGCGTTGCAACGGCTGGACAATGCGGCGGCGCGGCGGCTGTTTCTGGACCGGCACGCGCTGCTTGAACAGCCCGTCGGCCCCGCAAAAGGTGCGGATCTTCTGGCGCTGATCCAGCGACTGGGATTCGTGCAGCTAGACAGCATCAACACCGTGGCGCGTGCGCATGACATGATCCTTTATGCGCGCCGCCCAGCCTATCGCGCGCAGCATCTGAAACAGCTGTATGAGCGCGATCGCGGGTTGTTCGAACATTGGACCCATGACGCTGCGGTGATCCCGATGGCGTTTTACCCGCAGTGGCATCTGCGGTTTCAGCGCGACACCGATATGCTGCGCAAACGTTGGCGCAACTGGCGGCGCGACGGGTTCGAGGCACAGTTCGAAACCGTGCTGCAACATGTTCGCGACCACGGGGCGGTCAGCTCTTCGGATGTTGGCAAGGATGAAAAGAAGGGCTCGGGCGGCTGGTGGGACTGGCATCCGTCCAAGACCGCGCTGGAATACCTGTGGCGCAGCGGCGCGCTGACGGTTGTTGGGCGCAGCGGGTTTCAAAAGCAATACGACTTGACGGAGCGGGTGATCGAAGAGCATCTGCGCCCCGGCACGCGGCCCGTTGATGCGGAGGCCACTGTGCATTGGCTGTGTTCCGCGGCGCTGGAGCGGCTGGGCTTTGCCACCTCGGGCGAGTTGGCGGCGTTTTGGGACACCGCAACGGCGGCCGAGGCAAAGGCATGGTGCGCGGAGCAGTTGCAGCAGGGGGAGCTGCAAGAGGTCGAGATTGAACTGACCGATGGCAAGCTGCGCAAATCCTTCGTGCGGCCCGGAACCATAGAGGCCGCCGCGGATCTGGCACCGCCACCGGGCCGGATGCGGGTGCTGAGCCCGTTTGATCCGGCGCTACGCGACCGCAAGCGTGCAGAGCGGCTGTTTGGTTTTCGCTACCGGATCGAGGTGTTTACCCCGGCCGATAAACGCCAGTACGGATATTACGTGTTTCCGCTGCTGGAGGGCGCACGGCTGGTGGGGCGCATCGACATGAAGGCTGATCGCGATGCAGGTGTGCTGCGGGTGACTGCCCTGTGGCAGGAAGCTGATGTGAAATGGTCCCCCGCCCGCACCCGTCGGCTGGAGGCTGAACTGGAGCGGGTGGCGCGCTTTGCCGGGCTGGACCGTGTCAGTTTTGCGGATGGCTGGCTGCGGTAGGGGTCACTCCGGGCGCAGCTGTGCCTCAATCACTTGGCGGTAATCGTCTGGCGCGGGACGGGTGGTGAAAGTATCCGGCGCGATGAAGACGCAGACAAATTTGCCCTCGAAGCACAGCTTGCCGTCCTGACGGGCGTTCACCCGGAAGGTCACGGATTTTTCACCCAGTGCCGCGGGCCAGACCTCGCAGCGCAGCCGGTGGCGCGGGGTAACTGGCGAGCGGAAGTCGATGCTCATATGCACAAACGGGGTGCCGGTGCCGCGGTCAAGTTCCATCTGGTACCAGCCGTCGCCGCCCAGGTGGTGTTCCCACCATGCGTCGATCGCCTCGAGTGCAAAGGCGGGCAGGCGGCCGGTGTAGGCAATCCGCGCCGGGTCGCAATCGCCCCAGCCGACGCGGATTTCATGCTCGAAACCGGTGGCTTGCCCGTTTTCCTCTGCCATCACACCGCCCTCCCTAGTTCATCAGCATCAGGGGTAGCAGCGTGATCACCGGGAAGGCAACCAGGATGATAACCCGGATGAGGTCGGAGGCGACAAAGAACATCACCGCCTTGTAGGTGTCGATCATCCGCGTCTGCCGGTCCATCGCGTTGATGATGAACAGGTTCATGCCCACCGGCGGGGTGATCAGACCAACCTCGACCACGATCAGAACCAGAATGCCGAACCAAATGGCGACATATTCTGCCTCAATCCGGTTCACCCGGCCCTCAGTCACGCGGATGCCTAGTTCCTTCATCTGCTCGCGGGTCAGCTCGGCGCCCGTGGCAATGGCATCCTGGATCGAGGCCAGCATTTCCGCCCCCATGCCCTCTGGCACGCCGGCCTTCAGCACTTCCATTGCCGCATCCGCCTGCATGGCGGGCAGTGACAACAGGCCAAAGTCCATGGCGGAAATCACCGGAAAGAAGATCGGGATGGTCAACAGGATCATCGACAGTGAATCCATCAGGCAGCCGAACAGCAGGTAGAAGGCGAGGATCAGCGCCAGCACCACCCAGGGGCTGAGACCGAGGCTGACGACGTGATCCGCCAGTTCCTGCGGCACTTTGGTCAGCGCCAGGAAGCCGTTGTAAAACCCTGCGCCCAGCACGATGAAGAAGATCATTGCGGTGGAGCGCGCGGTGACCAGAAAGCTGTCGGCCAGGGTCTCGCGGTTCAGCCCGCCGTTCATCCAGGCGATGAAACCGGTGCCGAATGCGCCTACGGCGGCGCCCTCCGTCGGGGTGAACCAACCCAGATAGATGCCGCCGACCACGAGGCCGAAGACCAAGAGTACCGGCCAGACGTGAAACAGCGCCGCAAAGCGGTCGCGCATCGGCACCGGCGGGCGGGTGCCCGCGCTTTCGGGGAACATGCGCACGTAGATCGAGATCGCGATCACATATCCCAACGCAGCCAGCAGGCCGGGGATGAAGGCCGACAGGAACAGCTTGGCGATGTTCTGCTCGGTCAGGATGGCGTAGATCACTAGCACCACGGAGGGCGGGATCAGGATGCCCAGCGTGCCGCCCGCCGCCAGCGTCGCGGTGGAGAACCCACCGGCATAGCCGTATTGCTTCAGCTCCGGCAGGGCGACGCGGCCCATGGTGGCCGCCGTGGCCAGGGATGAGCCGCAGATCGCGCCAAAGCCCGCGCAGGCCCCGATGGAGGCCATGGCGACGCCGCCCTTGCGATGGCCAAGGAACCCCTCAGCCGCCTTGAACAGGGCGGTGGACATGCCGCCCAGCGTTGCGAAATGCCCCATTAGCAGGAACATCGGCACGATGGTCAGCGAATAGGAGGAAAAGGTGGTGTAGGTTTCGCTTTTCAGCCGACCGAAGGCCACCTGGGTGCCATCGGTGACCCAGATCAGCCCGCCAAGGCCAACCAGAAACATCGACAACCCAATGGGCACCCGCAGAAAGATCAGCAGCATCAGAACCGGAAAGGAGGCGATGCCAATTTCAAGAGCCGTCACTGTTCGCCCTCCACGCCGTCCCAGACGAGGATCCGACCGGTAAAGAATTCAATGGTGCGTACCGCACCCATGTAGATACCCACGATGGCGGCGACCACGGCGGCCACCATGCTGACGCCATAGGCCCACCAGACCGGGAATTCGAGCAGGAACGATGTCTCGCCGTTGGAAAACTTGCTGGCGAGCCCTGCGCCGAGGCGCCAGGCGATCAGCACCAGAACCGCAGCAAAGACCACCTCCGTCAGCATCCGCAGGAAGCGGTTCACCTGACGCGGAAAGGCGTTCGCGACCACATCCACCGACGCATGGCCCGCCGTGATCTGGCACAGCGGCAGGAAGGCGAAGATGGCAAAGGCGACGCCGGCCTCGACCAGTTCGAAATCGCCGTTCACCGGGCCGACCCAGCCGCGCATCCAGTCCGAAAATCCGGGGGCGATCGCTGTCATCAGATCACCATGGAAAAAGCCGTTGAGCAGTCGCCCGGCAATCGACACGCAGGTCAGGATGATCAGAAGAGTGAGGACCGCACCGCCGAGGTAGGCCATCGATCTGGCCAGCCGCGTCATGAGCTTGTGCATGGTTTCAGTGCCTTGTTCCACGTGCACCGGGCCGCGGAGCGGGATGCCTTGCGGCCCGGTGCAGATTTCAGTCAGGCCGCGTTACTGGTACTGCGGCGTGTATTTCTCGATCAGGGACGTGGCTTCGTCGATCAGCGCCTGGCCGTCGATGCCCTTTTCCGTCATGTCAGCAACCCAATTGTCGTAGATCGGCTGGGCGCGCTCGCGCCAGACGGCGGTCTGCTCTTCGTCCAGGGTGATGACGTTGTTGCCGTTGTCCAGCGCAAACTCGCGCGAGGGGTCATCCGCATCGGCCATGGTGCCGCCGGCAAAGACCGAGAATTCCAGCCCGGAGTTGTCGTCGATCACCTGTTTCAGATCGTCCGGCAGGCTTTCATACTTGTCCTTGTTCATCGCCAGAACAAACGTGAGCGTATACAGCGCCTTGCCGGAGAATTCGGTGTGGTTTTCCACCAGTTCCGGCACTTTCAGCGCCGAGGTCACTTCCCACGGGATGGTGGTGCCGTCGATCACGCCCTTGGACAGGCCTTCCGGGATGGCCGGGACCGGCATGCCCACGGGGGTGGCGCCCAGTTCTTCCAGCAGCGCGTTGACCGAGCGGCCACCGCCGCGGATCTTCATGCCCACCAGGTCGTCGGGCGTTTCCACCGGATCGGAGCTGTGGATCAGGCCGGGGCCATGCACCCAGGTGGCCAGGATATGCACATTCTTGAACTCGGTGTCCTTCATGTGCTTGTCGAACATTTCCCAATAGGCGTGCGAAACGGCACGCGCGTTAGTCATCATGAATGGCAGTTCGAACACCTCGGTCGACGGATAGCGGCCCGGCGTATAGCCCACCACGGTCCAGACGATGTCAGCGACGCCATCAATGGCCTGGTCCATCAGCTCTGGCGGTTTGCCCCCCAGCTGCATCGACGGGAAGCGGTCAATCTTGATACGGCCGTCCGAGGCCTCCTCGACCTTGTCGGCCCAGACATCCAGGATCAACTTGGGCACGTTGGCCTGCGCCGGCAGAAACTGGTGCAGTTTCAAAGTCACATCCTGTGCCAAGGCCGGTGCGGCCCCCAATGCTGCCAAGGCAACGGCCGCGGCCGCCCCCATAAACCTTCTGCGCGTGGTCATGTCAGTCCTCCCTGTGACCAATCGGAACAGCCCTTGACGCGGTAATTTTGCTGCGCCTGCCCGTCCGCTTGTTTTCATTCCTGTTGCCAGAACCCCCTGAAAGGTTCGTTTTACGAACCAGTCGCCCTTCTGCTATTGGGTGCGTTTGTAACTATCAACAGAAGATCCTGCATTTTCGAGTCATGAAATCCGGCTTTCCTCCTGTGCGTGTCCGTCGTTAGATATGTTACACCATTATCGACACCGTTGAATTATTGATACGCGTCCAGGCAGGGTTCTGGCAACAGCATTCGCATCCTTGCCGGGTGCGCCCTGGCCTGCAAGGGACAATTCGCGCGGGGCGATGCGAGGCTTTGAGTTGATGCGTTGTACCAATTGACGATCGTGCGCGATTCGCCACTGGCGATGTGCTGCGCCGAACGCGACGGCATGCGCCGGTTTGCGCGCGGCGGCGTCGTGTATCAGTGTGCAGGGGAGGAGAATGAAGTGGTGAGCCGTGCAGGATTCGAACCTGCGACCCACTGATTAAAAGTCAGTTGCTCTACCAACTGAGCTAACGGCCCACTTCTTCTTCGCGGTCTAAGTGTTTTTCCCAGAAGGTTCAAGCACTTATTTCGCTTCGGAACTGTTTGTCACCGTGTGACTTGCTGTCCCGATAGGCGGCGTATCTAGGGGGAGTAGAGCGGGGGGTCAAGCCCTTTTTTCAACTTTTCTCACCCAAGGCTGGATTCATCGCGGCGCGGGGTCTATATGCCCGCCATGAGCATCACCGCAGATACCGCAGTTCCCTTTATGAAGATGCACGGGCTTGGCAACGACTTCGTCGTCGTCGATGCACGCGCGTTGGATTTTGCCGTCACCCCGGCAATGGCCCGCGGCATCGCGCACCGCCAGTTCGGCGTCGGTTTCGACCAGCTGACGGTGATCTCGAACGGGACGGGGGATGCCCACCTGACGTTCTACAATGCCGATGGGTCCACCTCGGCGGCCTGCGGCAATGCCACCCGCTGTGTGGCCCGTCACCTGATCGTGGAGAGCGGCAAGACACAGCTGCACTTGACTACGGATCGTGGCGATCTCTATGCGCGCGATGCAGGCAAGGGTCTGACCTCTGTCAACATGGGGGCGCCGCAGCTGGCGTGGCAGGACATTCCCTTGGCCGAGGAGGCCGACACGCTGGAGCTGCCGATCGAAGGCGGCCCCACCGCCACTGGCATGGGCAACCCGCATTGCACCTTCTTTGTCGAGGATGCCGAAGTGATCCCGCTTGAGGAATTCGGCCCGCGCTACGAGCATCACCCGCTGTACCCGCAGCGCACCAATGTGCAGGTCGCCCAGGTGACCGGCCCGGACCGCATCCGCATGCGGGTGTGGGAGCGCGGCGTGGGCGTGACGCTGGCCTCGGGGTCGTCCTCCTGCGCCACAGCCGTTGCGGCCGTCCGGCGCGGGCTGACCGGGCGCAAGGTGCAGATCGATCTTGATGGCGGCA
This sequence comes from Leisingera sp. SA32, assembly GCF_056033425.1. Taxonomy (NCBI): domain Bacteria; kingdom Pseudomonadati; phylum Pseudomonadota; class Alphaproteobacteria; order Rhodobacterales; family Roseobacteraceae; genus Leisingera; species Leisingera sp. SA32. The sequence continues at coordinate 332,301 of NZ_JBVYHB010000001.1, forward strand.
GCCTGTGGATCGACTGGGCCGAGGATGGCGTCTGGATGACGGGAGCGACCATGCATGTCTTTGACGGTACGTTCACGCGTCAGTTTCTGGAGAGTCTGACATGAGTGCGCCCAAGTTCACCACGCTGGGCTGCCGCCTGAATGCCTATGAGACCGAGGCGATGAAGGAGCTGAGCGAGCGGGCGGGTCTGAAGGACGCCGTGGTGGTGAACACCTGCGCAGTCACGGCCGAAGCGGTGCGCAAGGCGCGTCAGGAAATCCGCAAACTGCGCCGCGAAAACCCCGAAGCGCCGATCATCGTGACCGGATGTGCCGCCCAGACTGAACCGGAAACCTTTGCCGCGATGGAGGAGGTCACCCGCGTCATCGGCAACACCGAGAAGATGCAGGCGGACATCTGGAATGAAATCGCCAAGGGGCCGGATTTCATCGGCACCACCGAAAAGGTTCAGGTTGACGACATCATGTCGGTGACCGAGACGGCCGGCCATCTGATCGACGGCTTCGGCACCCGCTCTCGCGCCTATGTGCAGGTACAGAACGGCTGCGACCACCGCTGCACCTTCTGCATCATTCCGTATGGCCGCGGCAACTCGCGCTCTGTCCCTGCCGGTGTGGTGATCGATCAGATCAAGCGGCTGGTGGACAAGGGCTATAACGAAGTGGTTCTGACCGGCGTTGACCTCACCTCCTGGGGGGCTGATCTGCCCGCCACGCCGAGGCTGGGCGATCTGGTGATGCGGATCCTAAAACTGGTGCCGGACCTGCCACGGTTGCGGATTTCCTCGATCGATTCGATCGAGGCGGACGAGAACCTGATGCAGGCGATCGCCACCGAATCGCGGTTGATGCCGCATCTGCATCTGTCTTTGCAGCATGGCGATGACATGATTCTGAAGCGGATGGCGCGCCGACACCTGCGCGACGATGCGATCCGATTCTGTGAAGACGCCCGCAAACTGCGCCCGGAGATGACCTTTGGCGCGGACATCATCGCGGGCTTCCCGACTGAGACCGACGCCCATTTTGAAAACTCGCTAAAGCTGGTCACGGACTGCGACCTGACCTGGCTGCATGTTTTCCCCTATTCCAAACGAGAGGGCACCCCGGCGGCCAAGATTCCGAAGCAGGTGAACGGCAATCTCATCAAGGACCGTGCCGCCCGTCTGCGTGCGGCCGGTCAGGCACAGGTCAGCCGCCATCTGGCCGGTCAGATCAACAAGACCCACCGCATCCTGATGGAAAACCCCCACATGGGCCGCACCGAACAGTTCACCGAGGTGAGCTTTGCCGCGCCTCAGGCGGAGGGCAGCATCGTCACCGCCCGCATCACCGGTGCCAATGGCAGCCAGCTGACCGTCTGAACCGGGGTGTTGGTTTTCTGCAACGGCCGTCCCTTGCGGCCGTTGCAAGAGCGCCCGTTTCGCGCTAGCTCTCCTAATATAGGTTCCGGATACCTGCCGCTCGCGGCCTTTGGCCATGGTGAAATCCGATTGGATCAGATCCTGACGCCTGGGTGTTTGCCCGGATAGCAATGCGAGCCCTATCTGCATCGGCAAACGCACCCTTTTGCGAAAGGTAATTCCATGCAGACAACTTCCATTATCCCCCACCTCACGCAGCTCAAGGCCGAAGCGCGTCAGCTGCGCCAGCACGCCCGAAACCAGGGCGACGTCATCAGCCATGCCACCGCGTTGGAGCGCATTGCCCAGTCTTACGGCCATCGCAACTGGAACACACTGCGCGCCCGTGCGTCGAACCTGCCTGCGTTGGAACTGGGCATGGCGGTTGCCGGGCATTACCTTGGGCAGCCTTTCACCGGCCATGTGCGTGCCATTTCCACCTGCGGAAGCGGCGGCCACCGCAGGATCACCCTGCAGTTCGATACGCCGGTCGACGTGGTCGAATTCGACAGTTTCTCGAATTACCGGAGCCGGGTGTCCGCGATCATTTCGCAAGACGGGATCTCGCCGCAAAAGACGTCCCGTGGACAACCGCATCTGGAAGTGACCCCACGTCTCTGACTCCCGGCTGGCCTTTTTCTGGTCAGAAATACTCCGGGGTGAATACGCCGCACGGCGCCGAGGGGCAGCGCCCCCGCCCAAGATAGCAGAACGCCCCCGCAAGATCACTTGCGGGGGCGTTTCAATTCACACTGTCAGCAGACTGGGATCAGTCCTTGCCCTTCACGGGTGCCCACAGTCTCTTGTTGGTCAGATACAGCAGCACCGACAGCACGGTCAGGAACAGCACGCCGACAAAACCGGCCTGCTTGCGGGCCATCATCTTGGGCTCCGCGGTCCACATCAGGAAAGCCGCGACGTCCTGCGACATGGCCTCGACATCGTTGGCATGGCCGTCGGCATATTCCACCTGCTCATCCGACAGCGGCGGCGCCATCGAAATCCAGCCGCCGGGGAAGGCGGTGTTTTCATAGAAGGTCGTGCCGGCTTCTTCCTTGGTCTCGCCGGTGTAACCGGCCAGCAGCGAGGCGATGTATTCGGCACCGCCCATGCCCTTGAACAGCTGGTTCAGGCCCAGGCCGTAAGGACCGTGAAAGCCCGCACGCGCCTTTGCCATCATGCTGAGGTCGGGCGCGCCTGCGTTGTTGTTCTCCGGGAAGTGGTCGACCGGCGTTGCCGGGCGGTCCTCATCCAGTTCCGGGTCATAGACGCTGAAGTTGTCCGCTGCGTAGGCCCGCACCTGATCTTCGGGCATGTTTGGCCCACCTTCGTCCGACAGGGTGCGGATCGGCACCAGTTTCAGACCATGGCAGGCTGCGCAGACCTCGGTATAGACCTGCAAACCGCGTTGCAGCTGGTTACGGTCATAAGCGCCGAACGGACCCTCAAATGAGAAGTCGTAGTCTTCGACATGGCCTGCCCCGCCTGCTGCGAAGGACGCAGCAGGGATCAGGGCCAGAGCGAAGGCGGCACCGGTTGCCATTTTCTTGAACATTGCTAGGTGTTCCTTCTTCTTACTCGGCAGGAGTGGCTTCGGAAGACTTCTTGCCGTACTTGGCGTCGAAATCCTCTTCGATGGTGGCAGGCTGTGCCAGCGGCTTCTCGATCACGCCCAGCAGCGGCAGGATCACGAAGAAGTAGCCGAACCAGTAGGCCGAAGCGATCAGCGAGAACGAGGCATAGGGCTCTTCCGCGGGCATCGCACCCAGCCACATCAGGGCAAAGAAGTCGACGACCAGCAGCGCGAACCACCATTTGAACATCGGACGGTAACGACCCGACCGCACGCGGCTGGTGTCCAGCCAAGGCGCCAGCGCCATTGCCAGGATCGCGCCGAACATGGCAATCACGCCAAAGAACTTTGCGTCCACGATGCCGCCGGTGATGAAAGAGGCAAACTGCACGACCCAAACCTCAGAGGTGAAGGCCCGCAGGATCGCGTAGAACGGCAGGAAGTACCATTCGGGCACGATGTGCGCAGGTGTCACCAGCGGGTTGGCTTCGATGTAGTTGTCGGGGTGGCCCAGGTAGTTCGGCATGAAGCCGACAATTGCCCAGAAGATCACCAGCACCACGGCCAGACCCAGGAAATCCTTGATCACGAAGTAGGGCCAGAACGGCAGGGTGTCTTTCTTGGCTTCTTCCTTGGAATCCTTGCGGACGGGAACACCGGTGGGGTTGTTGTTGCCGGTGGTGTGGAAGGCCCAGATGTGCACGATCACCAGCGCCGCAATCACAAACGGCAGCAGGTAGTGCAGCGAGAAGAAGCGGTTCAGCGTGGCGTTGTCCACTGCCGGTCCGCCCAGCAGCCAGGTCTGGATGCCCTCGCCGATGAAGGGGATCGCGCCGAACAGGCCGGTGATCACCGTTGCGCCCCAGAAGGACATCTGGCCCCAGGGCAGAACATAGCCCATGAAGGCGGTGCCCATCATCATCAGGTAGATCAGCATGCCGACAATCCACGTGATCTCGCGGGGTGCCTTGTAGGAACCATAATACAGGCCACGGAAGATGTGGATGTAGACGGCAACAAAGAACAACGATGCGCCGTTCATGTGAATGTAGCGCAGCATGTGGCCGCCATTCACGTCACGCATGATGTGTTCGACGGATGCGAAGGCCAGGTCGACATGCGGGGTGTAATGCATCACCAGCACGATGCCGGTGACGATTTGCAGCACCAGGCAGAAGGCCAGGACGATGCCCCAGATCCACCACCAGTTCAGGTTCTTGGGGGTGGGGATCATGATGGTGTCATAGATCAGGCCGACGATGGGCAGGCGGCTGTGCAGCCACTTTTCTGCGCCTGTCTTCGGCTCGTAATGGTCGTGCGGAATACCGGACATGAGCGCGTTTCCTTATCCCAGCTTGATGGTGTTGGCGTCGGTGAACTCGGCGACCGGCACATGCAGGTTCTCGGGCGCCGGGCCTTTGCGAATGCGGCCGGCGGTGTCGTAGTGCGAGCCGTGACACGGGCAGAACCAGCCATTGAATTCGCCGGCGCCATCACCAAGAGGCACGCAGCCGAGGTGGGTGCAAACACCCATCATCACCAGCCACTCGCCGGTTTCGTCCAGCGTGCGGTTGACGTCCGCCGCATCGGTACCCGGCTTGTTGGCGTTCTCCGACCAGGGGTCGATCAGGTCGGACAGTTCCACGGCACGGGCGGCTTCGATCTCTTCCGGGGTGCGGCGGCGGATGAACACCGGCTTGCCCAGGAACATGACCGAGATCTGCGTGCCTACTTCCACGCCGCTGACATCGACCAGGATCGAGGACAACGCTTTTACATCGGCGGAGGGGTTCATCTGGTTGACCAGGGGCCATACGGCGGCACCCGCGGTCACTGCCCCGGCGCCGGCAGTGGCGTAGTAGAGGAAATCTCTCCGGGTTCCTTCGTGGTCTTCTGCGTGGGACACGAGGTTTTCTCCAATTCCAGCGCCCGTTTAGGGCAAACATGCGCATGCACCGCGATTGCTCGCAGTGACTCAGGCGCGTGTCTAGCGGGGCTAAGGGCGTTCGTCCAGCGGTCATAGGCGCGCAGTCAGCCGCATCTATAACTTTCTGTCATCCGCGTGTGACAAAGCCACACCGGGACAGCAGACGCCCGGCCGCGGCAAGGTTTTTTGTCATCAGCTGCTTGGCGGACGGGTGGCCTGCATGCTGGGGCGTGATTCGAAACCGGCGAACCACGCGGCCAGCGCTGCATTGCCCTGACGCCAGTCGGTTTGTGGATGGCGGAAGTCGATGTAGCCAAGCGCGCAGCCCACCGCGATCTGGCCAATGTCCAGTGGGCCTTCCAAGTGACTCATCCAGCGTGCGTTCAGCGCCGCGCAGCCGCTCAGCACCTTGCCATTCTGCGCCGCCAGCCAGTCCGCCCACTGTTTTTCCGGCGGCCGAAGCCGCTTTTCATAAGACATCAGCACCGCCGCATCCATGATGCCGTCGGCCGTGGCCTCCAACAGCTTGCTGTCCCAGCCGCCGCTATACAGCGTGCCACCCGCCCGCGCGTTCAGGAAGTCGCAGATCACCCGGCTATCATAAAGTGTCGGGCCGTCGTCGCGGGCCAAGGCCGGGATCTTGGCGACCGGGTTGCTGGACTGCACGGCGGTGCTGGGCTGAACCGGCGACGTCAAAACCTGCTCAATCTCCACCTCGTCCAGCTGTGTGGTCTCATGCAGGACGACCATTACTTTGCGCACAAAAGGCGATGCGGCCGAGGCATATAGTTTCATGTCCGTCTCCTGATGCTATGTCCACGGCCGCGACCGATCGCAGCGGCTGCACCGACCACCCAAAGGTTTTGCAAAACTTTTGGCAAGACTTTTTACACAATGTCTTGTGCCGCCGGGCGCAAGGGTGCCGGGGCTTGCGCTGCCGGGCAAAGGCTGGCACGTTCGCCGCGTTCTCAGGGCGGGGCGAAATTCCCCACCGGCGGTAAACGGGCCAAGCCCCGTAAGCCCGCGAGCGGCTTCCGGATTTCGGAAGTGTCAGCAGATCTGGTGTGATTCCAGAGCCGACGGTCACAGTCCGGATGGAAGAGAACGTGCAGAAGGGCGGCGCTTGGCGTGCGCTCCTCTGTCCGTGATCGCCTTGGGTGACGTGTCAGAACCTATGGAGATTACGACATGACACACACCCGATTTGCCTTCATCAAGGCGCAATGGCATGCCGACATTGTCGACCGGTCGCTGGAAGGCTTCCAGCAGCTGATCCCGTCGGATCAGATCGACGTCTTTGACGTGCCCGGCGCGTTTGAGATGCCGTTGCTGGCGCAGGAGCTGGCCAAAACCGGCAAATACGCGGCCGTGGCCTGCGCGGCACTGGTGGTCGACGGCGGCATCTACCGGCATGATTTCGTAGCGCAGGCCGTGGTTGACGGGCTGATGCGCGCTGGCATGGACACCGGCGTGCCGGTGTTGTCGGTGTCGCTGACGCCGCATCATTTCCAGGAGACGGATCACCACATGGCGATCTACCGCGCCCATTTCGTGGAGAAGGGCCGCGAGGCTGCGCGGGCGGCGCTGATGATCACCGAAACGCGCCGGGCCGCGCTGGCCGCCTAGCCCAGATAGGCCTTCAGAGCCGGCGGCGGGTTGTCCAGCAGCTCCGCCGTCGGCTGCGGGGGATAGGCCTTGCCTTCCGCTACCAGCACCACCTGATCGGCGATGCGGCGGGCATCATTCGGTTCATGGCTGACCATCATCACGGTGGCACCGCTTTCGCGCGCGAGCGCTGCCACCAGATCCAGCATCTCGGCCTTCAAGGCCGGGCCGAGCGCCGCAAAGGGTTCATCCAGCAGCAGAAGGTCGCGGCCCTGTACCAGCACCCGCGCCAGCGCCACCCGGCTTTGCTGGCCGCCGGACAGGGCCGCGGGTTTGCGCGTTCCCATGTCCGTCAGCCCAACACGGTCCAGCGCCGCCGCCACCTGCTGCCAGTCAGACTGCGACAACCGCAGATTTGGATGAAGGCCCAGCCCGACATTCTGCGCCACGCTAAGATGTGGGAACAGGTTGCCGTCCTGAAACAGCATGGCCACCGGCCGTCGGCCCGGCGGTTGACGGCTCAGATCCGCGCCTTGCCAGCTGATCGTGCCGCGGTCCAGCGGCAGAAAGCCTGCTATCGCCTCCACCAGCGTGGACTTTCCGGCCCCCGAGGGGCCGATGATCGCGGTGCAGCTGCCGGGCCGGATTTCCAGATCCGCCTCTACCGCATAGGTGCCGTTCAGAATTCGACAGGTTTCAAGCTTCAGCATGCCAGCGGCCTCCGCGGTCCAATATCCAGAAGGCCCCCATCGACAGCATCAGCAGCAGAAGCGCCGCCGCTGCCGCAGCCTCCATACGATAGGCGCCCATCAGCCGGTAGATCTGCAGGGGCAGGGTTGCAAATTCCGGATCGGCAAACAGTGCCACGACGCCCAGATCGCCCATCGACAGCGCCGCCGCAAGTCCCGCGGCAAAGCCGATCTGCGCCCGCATCCGCGGCAGGTAGACATGGCGCACGAAATGCCACCCACGCATGTCCAGTGACAGCGACAGTCGGCCATAGCGGCCCAGCACCTCTTGCGCGCGTGGCGTCAGGATACGCATGGCAAAGGGCAGCGCCATCACTGCATTGACCAGGGCCGTCACCGGCAGGGCCAGTCGGAACGGGCTGGCAAACGGGTAGATCATGATGAACAGCCCGGTGCCGATCACCAGCGGCGAGGCTGCAAGCCCCAAAACCCCTGAGACTTCGGCCAGTCGACCACGCCCCACCGCAGCGGCAGCAGCCATTGGCAGCGCAAGCAGCAGCAGAATCCCGGTGCTGAGCGTGGCCACCAGAATGGAATTCACCGCCGCCTGCCAGACAACCCCGTTCAACGTGGCCAATCCCGGCACGCCTGCAAGAACAATCGCCGCCAGCGGCAGCAGCAAAAAGCCTGCCGCGAGCAGTATCCAGCCCGCATCCACTCCTCGGGCCAATGCGCTATGGCCGTCCCAACGCTGCACCGCGCGGTCCAGTCCGGCGCCAAAGCTCTCGCCTGCGGATGCCCGCAGTGCAACCAGCGCAGCGGCGCCAGTCAGCAGCAACTGCATCCCCGACAGCAGCGCGGCGCGGCTGAGGTCGAAATCGAAGCGGAAGGCCTGGTAGATCGCCAGCTCGATCGTGGTGGCGCGCGGTCCGCCGCCCAGCGTCAGCGCCACGGCAAAGCTGGACAGGCAGATGGCAAAAACCACCGCCAGCGCCCCCGGCACGGTCCGCCGCAGCATGGGTGCCTCCAGCAGGCGCCACATTGCCAGCGGGCCAGCGCCCAGCTGCGCTGCCAGACGGAACCGCTCCGCCGGGATCTCCTGCCAGCCCTGAAGGATCAGCCGGGTGGCCAGCGGCAGGTTGAAGAACACATGCGCCAGCACCACCCCGTGCAGCCCGTATATCTGCACAGGTTCCAGCCCAAACAGCGCCAGCAGCGCGCTCAGCCAGCCCGCCCGGCCGAACACGGCCAGCAGGCCCAGGATTGCCACGATTACCGGCAGGATAAAGGGCGCGCCCAAAAGCGCGATCAGCAGCCGCCGCCCGGCGAAGCGCCGCCGCGCCAGCGCGCGGGCCACCGGAATGGCCAGGCCGACGCTCAACACTGCCGACAGGCTGGCCTGGGTGAGGGTGAAGCGCAGTGCGGACCAGTCGCTGGCGGCCAGGCCGCTGCCGGTTTCCGCCCTGAAAGCCACAGCCCCCAGGGTGCCCAGGATCAGCGCCGCGACAAGCAGCGCCGCGCTGATCCCGACAGTTGCGCTTATTGGCTGAGCGCGTTCAGCCATTCGTCGAGCGCCGCATCGCGCAGGGATGCTGCCTCATCCTCGGACAGCAACAGCGCCTTGGTGGGCTGTGTCAGGGTCTCAAACCCGTCCGGCAGGCCATCCGCCGGGGTGACGGCGGGGTACATCCAGTTGGTGGTCGGGATGATCGACTGGAAGGCGTCGCTGACCATGAACTCCAGGAACTGATCCGCCAGTGCCGGCTGGTCAGAGCCTGCCAGCTTGCCGGCCACTTCGACCTGCATGTAATGGCCCTCGTCAAAGGCGGCAGCGGCCTTGGAGCCGTCTTCCTCGGCGATCAGGTGATAGGCGGGGGAAGTGGTGTAGGACAGCACCATGTCGGCCTCCCCCTCCAGGAACATGCCATAGGCTTCGGACCAGCCCTTGGTCACGGTCACCACGTTGTCGGCCAGCGCTTCCCAGATGGCGGGGGCTTCATTTCCATAGGCGGCCTTGACCCACATCAGCAGCCCCAGACCGGGGGTCGAGGAGCGGGGATCCTGGATCACGATCTTCGTGTCGCTGGCGGCCAACGCCTTGAAATCGGCAGGTGCAGCGGCATCGGCGTTGTGGACAAAGGCAAAATAGCCCCAGTCGTAAGGTACGAATGTCGCGTCGTTCCATTCAATCGGCAGGCTGTAGTCGGCGCTGACCGCATGATCGGCAATCAAGCCGGTTTCCTTGGCCGCTGCGGTCAGGTTGGTGTCCAGCCCCAGAACCACATCCGCGTCAGAACGCGCGCCCTCCAGCTTGATCCGCGCCAGCAATGCGGCGCCGTCACCAGCACCGACCAGTTTCAGGTCGCAGCCGCAAACCTCTTCAAAGGCTTTCTCAACCGCCGGGCCGGGCCCCCATTCGGAGACAAAACTGTCATAGGTATAAACGGTGAGTTCGGGCGTGTCGGCAAAGGCTGCCGAGGCGCCCAGCAGTCCCGCTGCAAATGCAAGATGTTTCATGCCATCCTCCTTTGCGGCTTTGGGCAAGGGTGGAGGCTGTCCAGTACCTTCCCTCCGCCGGTGTGATCCGGTTCAGGTTCAACGGGTGTCATCTCAGCGCCAAAAGCGCACCCCGAGGTGGCGCGGACACTAGGCCCCGAACGCGGAAATGACAAGCCAAACCCCGTTTCTTCTTCTGGCCTGAAAATATCCCGAGGGAGCCGCCGCAGCCGGCGGGGGCAGCGCCCCCATGCCCCTGTGTCGCAGCAGGAAACCTCTTGAGAGACCGCCCCCCGCCCGCTAAGCACGGCCCAAAGGAGACCGCGCCCTATGTCGATGAACAGCTTTGGACACCTCTTCCGCGTCACCACCTGGGGCGAAAGCCACGGGCCTGCGCTGGGCGCCACCGTCGATGGCTGCCCGCCGAACGTGCCGCTGGAGCCTGAAATGCTGCAGCAGTGGCTGGACAAGCGCCGACCGGGCCAGAACAAGAACACCACCCAGCGCAACGAGCCCGATGCGGTCAAGATCCTGTCCGGCGTGTTCGAGGGGAAATCCACCGGCACCCCGATCCAGCTGATGATCGAGAACACCGACCAGCGGTCCAAGGATTACGGCGAGATTGCCCGCACCTTCCGCCCCGGTCATGCCGACATCACCTACTTCCAGAAATACGGCAACCGCGACTATCGCGGTGGTGGCCGGTCTTCGGCGCGCGAAACCGCGGCGCGGGTTGCGGCGGGCGGTGTTGCACGTGAAGCAATCCGGGCGTTGGTCCCTGGGTTGGAGATCAAGGGCTATATGATCCGGATGGGGGAGATGGAGATCGACCGCAGCCGGTTTGACTGGGACGCGATTGAACAGAACGATTTCTGGATCCCGGATGCCGGGGCCGTGCAGGATTGGGAAGACTATCTGCAGGGCCTGCGCAAGGCGCATGACTCGGTTGGTGCGGTGGTTGAGGTCGTGGCCCGCGGTGTGCCCGCAGGCATCGGCGCGCCGGTGTATGGCAAGCTGGACACCGAACTGGCGGCGGCGATGATGTCGATCAACGCCGTGAAGGGCGTGGAAATCGGCGAGGGCATGAACGCCGCCCGGCTCAAGGGGTCGGAAAACGCGGACGAGATCTTCATGGGCAACGACGGTGCACCGGTCTATTCCTCGAACCACGCCGGCGGCATTCTGGGCGGCATTTCCACCGGGCAGGACGTGGTGGTGCGTTTTGCGGTCAAGCCGACCTCCTCGATCCTGACGCCGCGCCAGTCGATCCGCAAGGACGGCACCGCCACCGAGGTCATCACCAAGGGCCGCCACGACCCCTGTGTCGGCATTCGCGCGGTGCCGGTAGCCGAGGCGATGATGGCCTGCGTGATTCTGGACCACTTGCTGCTGCACCGCGGCCAGATCGGCGAGAATCAGGGCCTAATCGGCTGAAGAACAGGCTCTAACACGGGCAGAGTGCTGCGACTCCGGGGTGGCTAGCGGTGCTCTGTTACGCATTGGCTGTGATCGCCGAGCGCCGTCAGCACCTTGCAGCAGCCGCCGTTGCCGCCGTCGCACAGATGGCTGATCCGCTCCAGCTCCGAGGCCAGCTGTTCCAGTTTGCGAATGCGATCGCGGATATTGGCCAGCTGGCTGCGGGCAATGCGGTCGGCTGCGGCGCAGTCATCCCCCAGCTGGCCGTCCAGCCCCATCAGCGCCCTGATGTCCTCCAGTGAAAAGCCGAGGTCGCGGGCGTGTTTGATGAAACCCAGTGCCTCCATCCCCTCCTGCCCGTAGCGCCGCTGGTTGCCCGCATTGCGGCCCGGCTGTGGCAGCAGGCCAATTTCCTCGTAATAGCGGATGGTGGGCACCTTGACGCCGGTGGCCTCGGACAGCTGGCCGATGGAAAACATCACAACCCCTCTTGAAGCTATAGTGACTAGAGCAACTAGGTTGACCTCGAATCAGAACTGAGGACAAGAGAAATGGCAAGCTGCTGCAATCATGAGGCAAAATTCGACGGGGTTTCCGCGGACTACAAGCGCAGGCTTTGGCTGGTGATCGCCATCAACGCGGGCATGTTCGCGGTGGAGATGGGCGCAGGCCAGCTGTCCGGCAGCCAGGCGCTGAAGGCGGATGCGCTGGACTTTCTGGGTGATGCGCTGACCTATGGTATCTCGCTTGCGGTGATCGGCGCCTCGTTGCGCACGCGTGCGCTGGCGGCACTGGGCAAGGGCGTCAGCCTGCTGCTGATGGGGCTGTGGGTGTTCGGATCCACCATCTATCAGGTGTTTTACATCGGCGTGCCGCAGGCGCATGTGATGGGCGGGATCGGTTTCATGGCGCTGGCCGCCAACCTGATCTCGGTCATGCTGCTGGCGCGGTACAAGGACGGGGATGCCAATGTGCGGTCCGTTTGGCTGTGTTCGCGCAACGACGCCATCGGCAACGTGGCGGTGATGATCGCGGCGCTGGGGGTGTGGGGCACCGCCAGCGGCTGGCCCGACCTGATCGTGGCAGGCATCATGGGCGGTCTGTTCCTCAGCTCTGCCTTCCAGATTCTGGTGCAGGCGCTGAAGGAATGGCGCACCGAGGCGCCGCGGGCTGCACATCAGCCCTGACACCTTGGGCTGCGCCTGCCTGAAAAAGGCGCAGCCCGGCCATTGATCTTTGCAGCACTTCGGCGCAGGGTCGCGTCATGGCTAAATCGTTAACATCGCATCGACCTGTGCTGGCAATCCTGTTGAAGGTGACCGCGATTGCGCTGTTTACGGGCCTGTCCGGCATCATCAAGGCGACCTCGGTGGAGGTGCCTGCGGGCGAGGCGGTGTTCTTTCGCTCCTTCTTTGCGATTCCGGTGATCGTGGTCTGGCTGGCCGCCCGTGGCCAGCTGCGGCACGGGCTGGTCACGAAACGGCCGATGTATCACGTCTGGCGGGGGCTGGTGGGCACCTCGGCGATGGCGATGACCTTCATGGGGCTGGCGCTGCTGCCGCTGCCGGAGGTCACCGCGATCGGCTACGCCACGCCGATTTTCACCCTGATCCTGGCCGCGCTGTTCCTGGGGGAGACCATTCGCATGGTGCGGATCACCGCCGTGGCGGTCGGGTTGCTGGGGGTTCTCATCATGATCTGGCCACGGCTGGGTGGCGACCTGGAGGACGGCGCCATGCTGGGCGTGCTGCTGGTTGTCGCAGCCACGGTGGCGCGTGGTTTCGTGCAAATCCACATCCGCCGCATGGTACAGTTCGAACACACGGCGGCGATTGTGTTCTACTTCTCGCTCACGGCGTCGGTTCTGGCGCTGCTGACGGCGCCCTTCGGCTGGGTGATGCCCTCGCCCCGCGTGCTGGCACTGCTGGTTGCGGCCGGACTGGTGGGCGGGGTGGCGCAGATCCTGGTTACCTCCTCCTACCGGTTTGCCCCGGCCTCGATGCTGGCGCCGTATGACTACGCCTCAATGATCTTTGCCATCATCATCGGCTATGTCTGGTTCAATGAATGGCCGACGCTGGTGATGCTGGCGGGGGCCACGTTGGTGGTGGCGGGGAATGCGCTGGTGATCTGGCGCGAACACCGGCTGGGCCTCCAACGCGGCAAGGCCAAGCCGATGATCGACCCCAAGGGCGGATAACAGGCTCTAACAAGGGGTTTCCGCCGCATGGCCTAGACCGCGCGGGTCAGCCCGCCATCGATGCGGATGTTCTGTCCGGTGGTATAGGCCGCCGCGTCCGACGCCAGATGCGCAATCAGCGCAGAAACTTCGCGGGCGGTGCCATAGCGGCCCATTGGGATCCGCGCCTTGCGGTCCTCGGTCTCGGGCAGGCTGTCAATGAAGCCGGGCAGCACATTGTTCATCCGCACGCCCTGCGCGGCATATTTGTCGGCAAACAGCTTTGTGAAGCCAGCCAGACCGGCCCGGAACACGCCAGAGGTCGGAAACAGCGGATCAGGCTCGAACGCCGCAAAGGTCGAGATGTTGATAATCGAACCGCCCCCCTGTGCGGCCATCACCGGGGCCACCAGCCGGGTCGGGCGGATCACGTTCATCAGGTAGACGTCCATCCCCAGGTGCCAGTCGTCGTCGCTGATCTCCAGGATGTTGCCCTTGGGGCCGTGACCGGCTGAGTTGACCAGAACGTCGATCCGCCCCCAGCGTTCCATCGCCTTGTCGACCAGCGCCTGTAGGTCCGTTTGCTTCAAGTTAGAGCCTGTATGGCCGATGCCACCTAGTTCCTGCGCCAGTGCCTCTCCCTTGCCGGAGGACGATAGGATTGCGATTTCATACCCTTGCTCTCGCAGGTGGCGGGCAGCGTCTGCGCCCATGCCGCTGCCGGCGGCGGTGAAGAGGGCTGTCTTGGTCATGGTCGTACTCCTTTTCGCTGCGGGCAGAATGACGGCTGCCGAGGCGCTTGACCAATCATGTCTCATCGCGCAAGGCTGTAGAAAAACTACTGGCTGAAACCTGATGCGCCTGCCCAATCTGAATGCCTTGCGGATGTTTGACGCCGCCGCGCGCCATCTGAATTTCGGCCGCGCGGCGGACGAATTGCATCTGACCCAAGGGGCCGTGGCCCAGCAGGTGCGGCGGCTGGAGGCCGAGCTGGGGCAGAAGCTGTTTCACCGTCATGCCCGCGGACTGGCGTTGACCGACAGCGGCCGCAGTTACCATGCGCCGGTGCGGCAGGCGCTGGCGTTGATCCAAGAGGCAACAGAGGCGTTGGCCCCGGCGGTGCGGCAAGTGACGCTGTCGGTGCCGCCTTCCTTTGCGGCCAAATGGCTGGTGCCGCGGCTGCCTGCGTTCGAGGCCGCTCACCCTGGGATAGAGGTGCGCATCGTGGCTGAGGAGACTCTCACCGATTTCAAGCGGGATGGCATCGACATCGCCATTCGGCAGGGCGGCAAACCGCGGGACGCGGGCCTGCAATCGGCCCTGCTGGCGCCGGTGGAGCTGGTTGCGGTGGCGGCGGCAGATGTGGCTCTGACACTAGGGGATTCGCCCGATCTTGGGGCGCTGGCGCAGAGAACGTTGATCCAAGACGGGCACCGCCACTGGGACCAACTGCTGCGCCAGGCCGGGCTGGCCGCCACTGGGCGGATGCTGCAATTCAACCAGACCGCGCTGGCGATGGATGCCGCGGTCAACGGCCAGGGAATTGCGCTGGTACCGAGGATCTTTCTGGGCGCGCAGGATTTGAGGATCCTTTGGCAGGCCCCGCCGCAGGTGGATCTTGGGTTCTATGTGCTTTGGCCCGGCACGGATCGCCGGACCAAAGCGGTTGTTGACTGGCTGCTGACGCAGCCGGGGATCAGATCGACGCCCCAACCGGATCCAGCGTAACGCGCCACAGCTCCTGATCGGCGCGGTCCATCAACCGAACGGTCATCTGCTGGGTGGCCCCATCGATGTCGACCAGACCAAAGAATTGCAGCCCCATCGAGGGCGGCAGGTTCTGGCCTTGGTCCTCTGCCGGGGCCTTGATGTATTTCACCTCGGGGCCAAAGGTCATGTCGAGGTCATTGGGACCAAAGGTGCCGGCATGAAGCGGCCCGGAGACAAACTCCCAGAACGGCTCGAACTCCTGAAAGGCGGCTTTGTCGGGGCTGTAATAATGCGCGGCGGTGTAATGCACATCGGCGGTGAACCAGACGGTGTTCTGGATCTTGGCGGTCTTGATGAAGCGCAGCAGCTCGCCGATTTCCAGCTCACGCCCCTTGGCGCTGCCGTTGTCACCGTTGCCGATTGCCTCCTGACCGCCGCCAACCACGAGGCCGATGGGCATGTCAGAGGCGATCACCTTCCAGGTCGCCGAAGAATTGGCCAGCTCACGTTTCAGCCAGGCCATCTGCTCGGCGCCCAGGATGCGGCTCTTATCTGTCAGCTCGGCCTGCAGGTTTTCGGTGTTCGGCCCGCGATAGCTGCGCAAATCGAGGAAGAACACGTCCAGCATCGGCCCATAGGATATTTTACGATAAACCCGGCCCGGTTCCGACGGGGTAATGCGCAGCGGCGTCATCTCGTGGAACGCTTGCGATGCGCGGGCCTGCAGAACGTGGATGGACTTTTCCGAGTAGCGGTCGTCCTCCATCAGGCTGCGCGAGGAGGACCAGTTGTTCACCACTTCGTGGTCGTCCCATTGCATGAAGGTCGGGCAGACCGCGTTCATCGCGCGCACGTGCTTGTCCAGCATGTTGTATTTCCACTGGCCGCGGAACTCGTCCAGGGTTTCGGCCACCTTGCGCTTGTCATCGGTCAGGGTGGTGTTCTTCCAGATCAGCTGACCGTCTTTTTCCACCTCATCCTGCATCGGCCCATCGGCATAGATGGTGTCGCCGGAATGGATAAAGAAATCGGGGCGGTGCTGGGCCATGGTGGCGTAGGTGGCCATGCCGTCCTCGTCGATGCCCCAGCCCTGCCCGGCGGTGTCACCCGACCAGGCAAAGCGCACGTCGCGGCGCGCCGACGGCGCGGTGCGGAACTGGCCCACCACGGGTTCGGAGACTGCGTTGATGTCGCTCAGGTCAGCCGCCACGAAGCGGTAGAAGATGTCCTGATCCGAGGGCAGCCCGTCGACCAGACGCTTTACCGCGAGATCGTGGTTGGGCAGGGCGCTCATCGGTGCCAGCTGGCGGGCATTGGCAAAGCTCTCGGTGGTGGAGACCTCCATCATCACCTTGGCCGGGCGGTCGGTGCGGGTCCAGATCATGCCGGAGGTGGCGTCGACGTCGCCGGACTGAACACCATGGCTGAACTGCGGTCGCGCAGAGGCGCGGGAGATTGCCGGAAGAGCCAATGATGCGGCAAATGCGGTGCCGCTGGCCAGGAAGGCACGGCGGGTGGGGCGCGGGAAACGGATAGATGTCATGAAGCTCACCTGTCTCGGAGAATGTGGATCGGTGAACGCGGGATACAGCGGGAACTGTAACCGATGGCCGTCAGGCAGGTGACATTATCGCAACTGTTTTACGACAGGGCCGCTATGGTCATTCGCCGCCAAAATCGGGCCGGTCAGCCTTGCCGCGGTTGTCCATAAGGTGGCTGAGCGCCAGAATGCTCGCGGCGATGACGGCCAGCATCAGTGCATGCACATAATAGCCGAGGCCAGAGGCCATGCCGACCGCCCCGGCCACCCACAGGCTGGCTGCGGTGGCCATGCCGCCGATCCGTTCCTTGCCTTGGATGATCGCCCCTGCACCCAAAAAGCCGATCGCCCCCACAAGCCCCTGCATGATGCGGGTCGGGTCCGATCCCATCTCCAGATGCAGCGCCTCCAGCGACAACTCCATGGTGATGAGGGTGAAGCCGGCTGAGCCGAGCGCCACGATCATATAGGTGCGCATCCCCACCCGGCGCTCGCGCAGCTCGCGGTCCAGACCCATGATGGCCCCCGCAAGCGCGGCACACACGAGCCTCATAACCAGCTCCCAGTAACTGACATATGACGTGTCGAAGTCCACCGTCGTCTCCCTGCGTACCTGTCTGCCGCGACCGCAGGGTCGCAGCATTCAGGCGTCTGGGCAACGAAAAACCCCCGCACGATGGCGGGGGGTTCCAGCAGTCCAAGGCAACGCGGATCAGGCGCGCACCAGTTTTTCGTAGTCTTCGGCAATCTCGCGGGTCAGCGCGCCGACCTCGAACTTATAGGGGCCGATTTCGCCCACCGGTGTTACCTCGGCGGCGGTGCCGGTCAGCCAGCACTGCTCGAAGCCTTCCAGCTCCTCTGGCATAATGTGGCGTTCGTGTACGGTGATGCCCTTGTCTTTCAGCATCTGAACCACGGTCTGACGGGTGATGCCGTTCAGGAAACAGTCGGGCAGCGGCGTGTGCACCTCGCCATCCTTGACAAAGAACACATTGGCGCCGGTCGCCTCGGCCACGTAGCCGCGGTAATCCATGAACAAGGCGTCCGAGCAGCCTTTGGCCTCGGCCTTGTGCTTGGAGATGGTGCAGATCATGTAAAGACCCGCCGCCTTGGCATGCACCGGAATGGTTTCCGGGCTCGGGCGTTTCCAGTCCGCAATGTCCAGCTTGGCGCCCTTCATCTTGGCGTCACCGTAATAGGCGCCCCAGCCCCAGACGGCGATTGCCATGTGCACCGGGTTCTTGGCCGAGGCGACGCCCATGTCCTCGCCGGAGCCGCGCCAGACCAGTGCCCGCACATAGGCGTCCTGCAGACCAGACGCTTTCAGGGTTTCTTCCTTGGCGGCCTCAATCTCGTCCACGGTATAGGGCATCGGGATGTCCAGCGCCTCGGCACTGGCGATCAGCCGTTCGGAGTGTTCGCGGCTCTTGAAGATCTTGCCGTTGTAGGCCCGCTCGCCCTCGAACACCGAGGAAGCATAATGCATTGCGTGGGACAGAATATGCACCTTGGCGTCCCGCCAATCGACAAGTTCCCCATCCATCCAGATCAGACCATCACGGTCGTCATAGCCAGCCATGCCGCACCCTCCTGCGCGTTGCGTTGTTTTCCGATAATTGCGCAACTTAAGGCCGATACGGTCATAATCTTGCGCCAAAGCTGGGATTCGATACATCTTCACCCTTGGAATGTCAACAAGGCTGACATAAACTGACCGGCAGGAAAAACGAGGGACTTCTTATGCCGGAAGGGCGATCAGGGCAGGGCCACGGCGGATCCAGTCTGTTGTTTCTGACCGATGAGCAGCTGCGCCAGGGCATCGAGGCAATGTTTTTTGCCTATCGCGGCTTCACCGCGGACCCGGATCGGATCCTGGCCGAATTGGCCTATGGCCGGGCGCATCACCGGGCGATCCATTTCATCAGCCGCTCGCCGGGCACCACGGTGAACAATCTGCTCAGCATCTTGGGCGTCACCAAGCAATCGCTGAACCGGGTGCTGCGCACGCTGATCGGTGACGGGCTGGTGGTCAGCAAAGTGGGCGAGTTGGACAAACGCGAGCGGCACCTGTACCTAACGGAGGAGGGGGCGGCACTGGAGACCACCCTGTCGGACGCGCAACGCGCCCGCATGCGCGCCGCCTACAAGGAGGCCGGACCGGAAGCAGTGCAGGGCTTCAAGAAGGTGCTCGAGGCGATGATGGATGCGGATATGCGTCGCGCCTATGCCAAGCTGCGCGACTGAAAGGCAAAGCCATGACCGATGCCCATCTGCTGATCGTCGATGATGACGAACGCATCCGCGGCCTGCTTAAGAAATTCCTGATGCGCGCAGGCTTTCTGGTGACGGCGGCGCGCGATGGAGCCCATGCGCGGCGGATCCTGGAAGGGCTGGAGTTTGACCTGATCATCATGGATGTGATGATGCCGGGCGAAGACGGCGTCTCGCTGACCCGCGCGCTGCGTGAAAGCATGACCACACCGGTGCTGCTGCTGACCGCCAAGGGCGAGACCGAGGACCGCATAGCCGGGTTGGAGGCAGGTGCGGACGACTACCTCCCCAAACCTTTTGAACCCAAGGAGCTGCTGCTGCGGGTCAATGCGATCCTGCGGCGCGTCCCCGACACCACGGCGCAGGACAGCGCCCCCAAGGTGCTGCACCTTGGCGCCATCCGCTACGACATCGAACGCGGCGAGATGTGGCAGGGCGAGGAGCTGATCCGCCTGACCGGCACCGAAAGCCAGCTGATGAAAATCTTCTCGGCCCAGCCCGGTGAACCTGTCAGCCGGACCAAACTGGTGGAGGATCTGGGCCGCGACCGCGGCCAGGCGCAGGAACGCGCGGTGGATGTGCAGATCACCCGCCTGCGCCGCAAGATCGAGCCGAACCCGAAACAGCCGCAATATCTGCAAACAGTGCGCGGTGCGGGCTACATGCTCGCGCCGGACTGACGCGCCCGCGCTTTCCCACTTGCCTCAATTATAGCGGGGGCCGGGGCGGCGGCCCAGGAAACCGCTTGCAGCCGCCGCCCGCGGCCTCCTAGGTTTGCGCCAGACCCGGCCGCAGGAGGAGCAGCCCATGACCGCTGACATGACCACCGCCCTGATCACCCATGCCGACTGCCTGAATCATGTCACCCCAGAGGGGCACCCCGAACAGGTTGCCCGGCTGGAGCATGTGCTGCACGCGCTGGAGCCCTTGGAGCTGAAGCGTGTCACGGCCCCGATGGCGGCCGAGGATGACATCCTGCGAATCCATCCGGCCGCCTATCTGGCGGATCTGCGCCGGGCCTCCCCGGCAGAGGGCTGGGCGCAGATCGACGGGGACACCTTCCTGTCGCCCGGCTCGTTGGACGCTGCCTTTCGGGCTGCCGGGGCTGTGGTGCGGGGCGTTGACATGGTGTTGGGAGGCGAGGTGCAGAACGCTTTTGCCGCGGTGCGCCCGCCGGGACATCATGCCGAGACCGATACCGCCATGGGATTCTGCCTGTTCGGCAACGCGGCGCTGGCGGCAAAGCACGCGCTGGATCACCACGGGCTGAACCGCGTGGCGGTGGTGGATTTTGACGTCCACCACGGCAATGGCACCCAGGAACTGCTGTGGGACGAGTCGCGCGCGCTGGTCATCACCAGCCAGCAGATGCCGTTGTGGCCGGGCAGTGGCCGCGTGGATGAGGACGGCGCCCATGGCCAGATCCTGAACCTGCCGCTGCCGCCGGATTCGGGCCGGGCAGAGATGCAGGCAGCCTACGAGGGCCAGGCGTTTCCCCGGCTGCGGGCCTTCAAGCCGGAGCTGATTATTATCTCCGCGGGCTTTGACGCCCATCAGGATGATCCCCTGGCCAATCTGAACTGGAGCACAGCCGATTTTGCCTGGCTGACGGCCCAGCTGTGCCAGCTGGCGGCAGAGCTGTGTGGCGGCCGTATCGTCTCGACTTTGGAAGGCGGATATGATCTGAACGCGCTTGCCGCGGCAGCGCGGGCACATGTGGAAGAATTGATAAGGGCACCGGCATGACACAGACCCCTGTGGACCAGATGAGCTTTGAACAGGCAATGCGTGAGCTGGAGGGCGTGGTGGACCAGTTGGAGCGCGGCGACGTGGCGCTGGATGCCTCGATCGCGCTGTATGAGCGCGGCGCGGAGCTGAAAAAACGCTGCGAGGACGAGCTCAAGCGCGCCGAGGAAAAGGTCGCTGCCATCACACTGGATGCCAACGGCACCCCCAAGGGCACCCAACCGCTGGATGCCGGCTGAACCATGACCGCCGCCGCAGACATTGACGCGCGTCCCTTTGCGCAGGCGCTGGCAGAGACACAGGCGCGGATCACGGCCCATATGGCGGCACGGCTGGCAGGTCGCGACACGCTGCACGCGGCGATGCGCTATGCGATCACCGGGGGCAAGATGCTCCGCGGTTTCCTGGTGTTGGAAAGCGCGCGGCTGCATGGCGTGTCGCAGACCGCTGCGCTGGACGCGGCGCTGGCGATCGAGTGCATTCACGCCTACTCGCTGGTGCATGACGATCTGCCCTGCATGGACGATGACGACCTGCGCCGCGGCCAGCCCACGGTTCATCGCAAGTGGGACGAGGCCATGGCGGTGTTGGCGGGGGACAGCCTGCAATGCTTCGCCTTTGAACTGCTGGCAGACCCGGCGTTGGGGCCGCAGGCGCTGCCGCTGATCCGGGCGCTGGCGCAATCTTCGGGCAAGGACGGCATGGTGTCGGGGCAGATGCTGGACATCGCCGCCGAAACCGCCGACGCACCGCTGACTCTAGAGCAGATCACCTTGCTGCAAAGCCGCAAGACCGGCTGCCTGATCGAATGGTCGGCCACGGCCGGCGCCGTGCTGGCGGGCGATGATCCGGCGCCTTTGCGCCAATATGCGGCGGCGCTGGGCCTTGCCTTTCAGATCGCCGATGACATTCTCGATGTAGAGGGCGACGCCGCCAAGGTCGGCAAGGCGGTCCGCAAGGATGCCGAGGCCGGCAAGGCTACATTCGTGTCGCTCTTGGGCCTGGATGCCGCCAAATCGCGTGCCGCGGCGCTGTGCGGGGAGGCCTGCGCCGCTCTGGACACCTATGGCGCCGAGGCGGAAACCTTGAAGGAAGCCGCGCGCTTCGTTATCTCGCGCGACAGCTAACCCCAGCGCGCCGGGCCCCACAGCCCCGTGCAGCCCAAGGAGACACCATGTCCGACCGGCCCCAAACCCCGCTTCTTGACCAGATCAGCCGCCCGGCCGATCTGAAGGGGCTGTCTGACGCCCAGCTGACACAGGTGGCGCAGGAGCTGCGGCAGGAAACCATTTCCGCCGTCTCCGTCACCGGTGGCCACCTAGGCGCGGGGCTGGGGGTGGTGGAGTTGACCACGGCGCTGCACGCGGTGTTCGACACGCCGCGCGACAAGGTGATCTGGGACGTGTCGCACCAGTGCTACCCGCACAAGATCCTGACCGGTCGCCGCGACCGCATCCGCACTCTGCGGATGAAGGATGGGCTGAGCGGGTTCACCAAACGCTCCGAGTCGCCCTTCGATCCGTTTGGTGCGGCGCACAGCTCCACCTCGATCAGCGCCGCTTTGGGGTTTGCGGTGGCCCGCGATCTGGGCGGTGTGATCCCCGAGGGCAACGGCGACGCCATTGCGGTGATCGGCGATGGTTCAATGTCGGCCGGCATGGCGTTTGAGGCGATGAACAACGCCGGCGCGCTGGGCAAGCGGCTGATCGTGATCCTCAACGACAATGAGATGTCGATCGCGCCGCCGGTCGGGGCGCTGTCCTCCTACCTGTCGCGGCTATACGCGGGTGAGCCATTCCAGGAGCTGAAAGCGGCGGCCAAGGGCGCGGTGTCGCTGCTGCCCGAACCCTTCCGCGAGGGCGCCAAGCGCGCCAAGGACATGCTGAAGGGCATGGCCGTCGGCGGCACATTGTTCGAGGCGCTTGGCTTTTCCTACCTTGGCCCCATCGACGGCCACGACATGGACCAGCTGCTGCCGGTGCTGCGCACGGTCAAGGCACGCGCCACGGGGCCGATCCTGATCCACGTTCTGACCAAGAAGGGAAAGGGGTACGGCCCCGCCGAACGCGCCCGCGACAAGGGCCATGCCACCGCCAAGTTCGACATGGTGACCGGCGAGCAGAAAAAGGCGCCCTCCAACGCGCCGTCCTACACATCGGTTTTTGGCAATACGCTGGTGAAGCTGGCGTCACAGGACGACAAGATCTGCGCCGTCACCGCCGCGATGCCGGATGGCACGGGCCTGAACCTGATGGCGGAACGCTACCCGTCGCGCACCTTTGACGTGGGCATTGCCGAGCAGCACGGCGTGACGTTCTCAGCCGCGATGGCAGCGGGCGGGATGAAACCCTTCTGCGCGATGTATTCGACATTTTTGCAGCGCGGCTATGACCAAGTGGTGCATGATGTGGCGATCCAGCGCCTGCCGGTGCGTTTTGCCATTGACCGTGCCGGGCTGGTCGGCGCTGACGGCGCGACACATGCGGGCAGCTTCGACATTGGCTATATGGCGAACCTGCCAGGCATGGTGGTGATGGCCGCCGCCGATGAGGCCGAGCTGGTGCATATGGTCGCCACTGCTGCCGCGCATGATGACGGCCCGATTGCGTTCCGCTACCCGCGCGGCGAGGGTGAAGGCGTCGAAATGCCGGAGGAGCCGCAGGTGCTGGAGATCGGCAAGGGGCGGATGGTGCAGCAGGGCAAACGGGTTGCACTGCTGTCCTTTGGCACCCGCTTGGGCGAGGTCCGCAAGGCCGCCGAGGCGCTGGCCGCCAAAGGTATCACGCCGACCATTGCCGATGCCCGCTTTGCCAAGCCGCTGGACCGCGATCTGATCCTGCAGCTGGCGGCCGACCATGAGGCGCTGATCACCATTGAAGAGGGCGCCGTGGGCGGTTTCGGCTCGCATGTGGCACAGCTTCTGGCCGAGGAAGGCGTGTTCGACAGCGGCCTCAAGTACCGCTCCATGGTGCTGCCGGATGCGTTCATCGACCAGGCCAGCCCGGCAGACATGTATGAGGTGGCCGCCATGAACGCACCCCAGATCGAAGCCAAGGTGCTGGACGTGCTGGGCATCGCCACCTTGGGCGAAAAACGCGCCTGATCCGGCACGTGCGCCACCACGCGCCCGCGCTGCGCGCATCCAGATCTGTGCGAATTCGGCTAATCTGACGCGTGAAGCATTCCGATTTGGAATGATTTCAGTCGCCGTTCTCAGTGGCAATCCCCGGACGATGGGCCGATATTTGCGCCGTTTCGTCCCAAGGAGGCCCCATGGACCGCGCTCAGATCGTGCATCAGAATTTTCTCGACCGGGTGCAGTCCGGCCAGCTGCCGCAGGGCCGCGATCCCGCCGGGCCGCTGCATGCGGCCGAGGCCGTGGCCACCTACCGCGCCCAAGTACTGAGCCGGGCACTGGACCTGACCAGCCGCGCCATGCAGAAGGCGGGCGAGGGGTTTTACACCATCGGCTCATCCGGCCATGAGGGCATGGCGGCGCTCGCCCGCGCGCTGCGCCCCAACGATATGGCTTTCCTGCACTACCGCGATGCGGCGTTTCAGATCGCGCGGGCAGACCAGGTGCCGGGCCAGCAGATCAGCTGGGACATGCTGTTGTCCTTTGCCTGCTCCAGCGAAGACCCGACCTCGGGCGGGCGGCACAAGGTGCTGGGCTCCAAGGCGCTGATGATCCCGCCGCAGACCTCGACCATTGCCAGCCACCTGCCTAAGGCGGTGGGGGCGGCCTATTCCATCGGCGCGGCGCGGCGACACAGGCCGGAACACCAGCTGCTGCCGGATGATGCCATCGTGATGTGCTCGTTCGGGGATGCCTCGGCCAACCATTCCACCGCGCAGGGGGCGATCAACACGGCCGGCTGGACCTCGGTGCAGTCGACGCCGCTGCCGCTGTTGTTCGTGTGCGAAGACAACGGCATCGGCATTTCGGTCAAGACCCCGAAGGGCTGGATCGAGGCCTCGATTGCGCAGCGGCCGGGCATCAAGTATTTCAAGGCCGACGGGCTGGACATCTATGACGCCTACAAGGTGGCGCAGGCGGCGGCGGACTACGTGCGCAATCGCCGCAAGCCTGCGTTCCTGCACCTGCGCACGGTGCGGCTGTATGGCCATGCGGGGGCGGATGTGCCGACGACCTACCTCAGCAAGGCTGAGGTGGAGGCGGATGAAGCCAATGATCCGTTGCTGCACTCGGTGCGGCTGCTGGAGCAGGCCGGGGCGCTGACAGCCGATGCGGCGCTGAAGATCTATCGCGACACCCGCGCACGGGTGGAGCGTGTGCGCAGCGAGGCGGTGACGCGCCCGCATCTGAAAACGGCAGAGGACGTGGCGGCCAGCCTGATCCCGCCAAAGCGCGCCTGTGCAGCCACCAACGGCCCCAACGCCGAGGCGCGCGCGGCCGCCTTTGGCAGCGACCTGCGTGCCATGGAGGAGCCGCAGCCGATGTCGCGGCTGATCAACTGGGCGCTGACTGACCTGATGCTGGAACATGGCGAGATCGTCATGATGGGCGAAGACGTGGGTCGCAAGGGCGGCGTTTACGGCGTCACGCAAAAGCTGCAACAGCGGTTCGGGCCGGACCGGGTGATCGACACGCTGCTGGACGAGCAGTCGATCCTTGGACTGGCCATTGGTATGGGGCACAACGGCTTTGTGCCGATCCCGGAAATCCAGTTTCTGGCCTATCTGCACAACGCCGAAGACCAGCTGCGTGGCGAGGCCGCGACGCTGCCGTTTTTCTCCAACGGGCAGTTTTCCAATCCGATGGTGCTGCGGATTGCCGGGCTTGGCTACCAGAAGGGGTTCGGCGGGCATTTTCACAACGACAACTCGCTGGCGGTGTTGCGCGACATTCCGGGGATCGTGATTGCCTGCCCCTCGGACGGGGCGGAGGCGGCGATGATGATGCGCGAATGCGTGCGGCTGGCGCGCGAGGAACAGCGGGTGGTCGTCTTTGTCGAACCCATTGCACTGTATCCGATGCGGGATCTGCACGCGGCCAAGGATGGCGGCTGGATGCGCAGCTATCCCGCACCGGACCAGCGTATTGGTCTGGGCGAGGTCGGTGTGCATGGGCATGGCAGCGATATGGCGATCGTGACCTACGGCAACGGCCGCTACCTGTCGGCGCAGGCGCAGGCTGAATTGGCAGCCAAGGGCGTGGATGCGCGGATCGTGGATCTGCGCTGGCTGGCACCGCTGCCCACCGAGGCGCTGCTGGCGGCCACGGAGGGCTGCAAACATGTGCTGATCGTCGATGAATGCCGCACCACCGGCAGCCAGTCGGAGGCGCTGATGGCGCTGTTTGCCGAGCAGGCCAGCATGCCCGCGGCGCGGATTGCCGCCAGCGACTGTTTCATTGCAACCGGCCCGGCCTATGGCGCCACGCTGCCCTCGAGGGACAGCATCGTTGAGGCCGCCCTGACCCTTGTGGGAGGCGCATCATGACCCGCACGGCCGTTCTGATCTGCCCCGGAAGGGGCACCTACAACAAGCCTGAGCTGGGCTATCTGCACCGCCACCATGCGGACAAGGCGGCGCTGCTGGCGGGCTTTGACGCGCAGCGCGCCGCCGCCGGGCAGGATGAAGTGACCGCGCTGGACGGGGCGACGCGGTTTTCGGTGTCGAAGTATTCGCGCGGGGATGTGGCGTCACCGCTGATCTACGCCTCGGCCCTGGCGGATGCGCGCAGCCTGGCGACGGACATCGAGATCGTCGCTGTCACGGGCAATTCCATGGGCTGGTACATTGCGCTGGCCGCTGCCGGGGCGCTGAGTGCAGCGGATGGCTTCACGGTTGTGAACACAATGGGCACCCTGATGCAGGAGCAGCTGATTGGCGGCCAGTTGGTTTACCCGTTTGCGAGAGCCGATTGGCGCAACGATCCGCAGCGCAAGGCAGAGTTGTTGGCGCAGGTGCAGGAAATCAACGGGCGCGCGCAGCACGCGCTGGCGCTGTCGATCGATCTGGGCGGCATGCTGGTGCTGGCGGGCAACGAGGCTGGCCTTGCAGCGTTCGAGTCCTTGGTGCCGGTGGTGGCGGATCGCTTCCCCATGCGACTGGCCAACCACGCGGCTTTTCACACGGCGTTACAGGAACCTGTCGCAGCACAGGGGCGCAGGCGGCTGGGGTCAGACCGGTTCCGCCAGCCGGAGTTGCCGCTGATCGACGGACGTGGGCAGATCTGGTGGCCCGGCGCCACCGAGACGGCGGCGCTGTGGGACTACACGCTGGGGCACCAGGTCGTCGCGCCATATGATTTCACCCGCGCGGTGCAGACTGCCGCGCAGGAATTTGCGCCGGATCTTTTCATCGTGACCGGTCCCGGCACCACGCTGGGTGGTGCCGTCGGCCAGTCGCTGGTGCAGGCCGGATGGCAGGGGCTGACGGACAAGGACGCCTATCAGGCGCGGCAGGCGGAGGCGCCGCTGGTGATCCCGATGGGGGATGCTGCGCTGCGGGCGCGGGTCACCGGCTAGACGGGCGGTGCGGCGCAAGAGGCTCCCGCGCCTGTTGCCTGCATCAAAGATGCTGGCAAAGCAGCCTTGGGCGTGGCCCTGCCCTGCGGGCAGGGCGGTTGCGGTCCGGCTGCTAATGCGCAGCTGCCTTCGCCCTGGGCGCGGCTGGGATCGCATAGCAGGTCACGGGCTGGGTGACATTGTGCAAACGCACCGCGCCCAGCGGCAGGCCCTGTGACGCGTCGCTGAGAATGTCGCTGCTGACGACAATCGGATGATCGGCAGTTTTGCCCAGATCCCCCAGCCGCGCGGCGATATTGGCGGCCTGGCCGATCACCGTGAAGTCCAGCCGCTCCCGTGAGCCGACGTTGCCGTAGGTCACGCCGCCATAGGCAATGCCAATGGCAGCCTCGCAGCGGTGGCCTTCTTCGGCGTCGGCGAGGTCTTCCAGCCGGGCGACGATGGCGCGGGCGCTGTCCAGCGCCTGGGCGCGGGCCTGCTGCGGGCAGCGGTCGGCTGGAAACACCGCCAGCACGGCGTCGCCGATGAATTTCAGCACCTCACCGCCGTGTTCATGCACGATGGTCGAGGCGGTCTCGAAGAACTGGTTCAGCAGCGCGATGTAGTCGCGGCGGCCCAGGTCTTCCTCCAGGCGGGTGGATCCGCGCAAATCGCAGAACATGATCGCGGCGTCGATCTCATCACCGTCGCCGCGGCGGATCTTTCCGCCCAGCACCCGCGCGCCGGTGCGCTTGCCGACATAGGTCTCCAGCAGCGACTGGGCGTTCTCGCGCTGCATGAAAATTTCATAGTAGCGGGCGATCACGTCGGAACATTCGAAAATCAGCCCCAGATCGGCGGTGGAAAACCCGTCGGGGTGGTCGCAGGTCAGGGTCAGCACGTTGATGCGCCCGTCGGAAAACCGCAACGGCATCGCGACATAGTCGGTGGCCCCTTCACGGCGCAGATCCTTCAGGATCGGAAAGGCATCCGCGCCGGGATCGTGCTCTAGCCGGTGGCGCACGCCGCCAAATCCGTTGGACACATGCCGCAGCGGGCTGTCGCGATAGGCCGGATGATCGTGGATCTCGTACGACGGCGCATAGGTGGTGACCTCGCCGGAGTGTTTCTGCCAGATGTAGTTCTTGCCCGCGATCAGCGGATGCAGCGACCAGGCCATGACCGAGAGCCGACTGAGATGGATGCCCTGTTCCAGCAGCTTGGTCGCCAAGGCCGCGGTCAGCTGTGCCGGTGTAGCCACGAGCGCGGCCTCGCGCAGCAGCCAGTCGATGACGGGGCCGGAGATGTTGCCGTAGTCCGGATTTTCCACATGGTTGCCGCCAAAGTCAAAGTCCACCCCGGCTGCGGGCATGAAGCCGATGTGACCGGCAATCCCCTGCGCTTCGGGCAGGGTGTCGTCATAGGACCAGACGGCGTTCTCCAGCTCCTCGCTGTCCAGTCGCAGGCTGCGATAGCTGGCGGTGCCCTTGAACGGGCAGAAGGTCTGTAACGGCGTGGGGTCGGACAGCGGCACGGTCACATCCTGCGCCGGGAAATAGATCGTCGGCGGCAGTCGGGTCTCATACATTACCTTGGCATGGTTGCTCTGGGCCAGCAGGGTGCCGTTGCGGCGGGCGCGGACCAGACCGTTCAGGGGCTCCACGATGATGCCGTAGCCGCGGGGGTGTGCCGGTCGTTCCATGTCCATCCGCGGGGTCCCTGTGCTGCCGCAATCGTGCCAAGGCACATGAAGCCGACCTGAGGCGCCAGCGCAATCACGCTGTCAAAACTTCGGCCCAGAGCCGCAGTATGGGGCCGTGGCGGCGCTGAATCCAGTGCCCGACACGCGATATTGACCGATGCGGAGCGTCGCAGGTCAGACCATGCGGATCACATCCTTGCTGATCGACAGAACATAGCCGCGTTTGGCGATGTTCTTGACCAGCAGTTCGCTGACCATCTGATTGCCCAGCGTGTCGCGCAGCCGTTTGATCCGCGTGGCGCCGGCAGCCTCCTCGCAGTCGGCGGAGGCGCGGCCGGAGATCACCGATTCAATCTCGGCGCCGGACAGCACATCGTCATCCAGCCGCGCCTCAGCCAGTACCGACAGGGTCTCCATCGCGGCGGGCGTCAGTCGGAAACCCATGTTGTTGAGGTAGACTGTGTTTTCGTCGCGGCTGATCAGCAGCTCATTGACCTGAATGCCCGACCGTTCGATCTGCGCCATGCGCCGGTTCAGCATCACCAGCATGCCCAGCACCGTCAACGCCGCAACCATCATCGCTGCGGCAAAGACCATCAGCACGAAAATCACCGCGCGGTAGCTGGCCAGCGTGTCGGCAAAGGCGGTGCCGGACTGGGCGAGGATTTCCAGCAGCTTGATTTCGGCCGGGGAAGTCAGGTCGTTCTCGACAAACAGCTGTTCCACCCGTGCGTTGAAGGCATTGGCATCCGGCAGAGTCAGCAGCAGCAAGGTTCCCGCAGCCACCAGCAGCGCCACGATGGCGGCAATGCCAAACGCGATGACCCGGCTGCCCGCGGTGCGGGCGTCAGAAACGGAGAAAATAGGATCCGGCATCAGCCTTCCTTTGTTGCAGCCCCTCGGGGCCAAAGACCGACAGAACGTTCAGTAGGGTCCAGCCGGACGCCGCCAGTCGGCTGCTGATTTCGGCGCGGGCGGCCCGTTTCCTGCAACTGCCATCAAGCTGGATCACCCCATAGTGCAGGCGCAGGGGATTGTCCTGCTTGGCCTTGTAATCGGCGTAGCAGTCCGCCGCCTGAGCCGGAAGCGCAAGCCCCAGCAGGGCAGCCGCAAGGGCGGGGATAAGGATATTCTGTTTCATGCTGCCATCCTGAGTGGTGAGGGGGCGAAATTCAATAACCGCAGGGGTTTGAGCCACTGATATTCGATAACAGAGGGGCGATATTGCCTGTCTGACGGGGGCGGGGCGAAGGTTTTCATATCCTGGCGCACCGGATGCGCCGCACAACCCGATTGAAAGGTTCCGGCATGGCCCAGACACCCGCAAAGACCGCTCATCGCAAATTCATTGCTTTCATCGTGGCAACCTCGATCGCCATCACCGGCTTTTCTGCCGCCCCCGCCCGCGCGGATGAGGACGTGGCGAAGTTCATCGCCGGGATGGCTCTCCTGGGTATTCTTGGGGCTGCCATCAACGACGCCCGCAAGAATGACCGCGCGGTGACACAACCCCAGTACTACCCGCACAAGCCGCATCATCCCGGCGGCCAGGTCCGCCCCTTGCCGCCCAAACTGCACAAATACAATCTTCCGGCCCAGTGCGTGCAGTATTTCCCGCACTACAGCCAGACCTATCCGCTGGCCAGCAACCTGTGCCTGAAGCGTCACTACGGCAGCACCCGCGCTCTGCCCGCAGCCTGCAAGGTGCGGTTCTGGAACGGCAGGAACCACCGTGTCGGCTTCAAGCCGACCTGCCTGCGCAAGCATGGGTATCGGATGGTATTGCGCTGAATTCACAGCAATCGAGCAGACTGGGGGGCGAGAGCCCCCCCTTTTTGCCATTTCTCCAGCCTTGCGTCTTCTGGGGGCGCTGACCGGGCGGTTGCATTTGACCTGCGAATTGGTTTTGTCAGGGCATGACCCAGCCAGATTACAGTTACGAGCAGGCCGCCAGGGCCAAGGGATTTCTCCGCATCGCCGGTGTTGACGAGGTCGGTCGTGGGCCGCTGGCCGGTCCGGTGACGGCGGCAGCGGTGGTTCTGGATTCCGAGGAGATCCCCGAAGGCCTTAACGATTCCAAGAAGTTGAGCCTGAAACGACGCGAGGCGCTGGAAGCCGATATCTTCGGGACCGCAGAAGTCGCAATAGCCCATGCCTCCGTCAAGGAGATTGATTCCCTCAACATCTTGCGGGCGTCGCATCTGGCGATGGAGCGCGCGGTTGCGGCGTTGGATCCTCCGCCGGATTACCTGCTGATCGACGGCAATCTGATTCCGCAAGGTCTAACCCAGCCGGCCGAAGAGGTGGTCAAGGGGGACAGAAAATCAGTCTCGGTTGCGGCGGCGTCCATCGTGGCCAAATTGGCCCGCGATCGGATCATGGTGGATTTGGCGCAACAGTTTCCGGGATATGGCTGGGAGAAAAACGCAGGCTACCCCTCGAAACAACACCGCGACGCGCTAGTTCAACTGGGGGTGACCCCACATCATCGGCGATCCTTTAAGCCCGTACACAACATCTTGTATCAAGAGTGAACCGCAGGGTGTTGTTCTAAAAAACAAATTGACCTCGAATCCGCGATGACTCATCCTGTGGACAACCTAATGAGCGCAAAAATGCGCCGTGGTTTTGAGGCAGAGCAATGAATACAACCATCACAAAGGGCGCGGCAGCGCTCCCTTTAAACACGATTATTGGCGGCGACTGCGTTGAGGCGATGAACAGCCTGCCGGCCAACTCGGTCGATCTGATCTTTGCGGATCCGCCGTACAACCTGCAATTGAAAGGCCAGTTGCACCGCCCCGACAACTCCAAGGTCGACGCGGTGGA
Source organism: Leisingera sp. SA32 (assembly GCF_056033425.1). Lineage (NCBI taxonomy): Bacteria > Pseudomonadati > Pseudomonadota > Alphaproteobacteria > Rhodobacterales > Roseobacteraceae > Leisingera > Leisingera sp. SA32. The sequence continues at coordinate 363,859 of NZ_JBVYHB010000001.1, forward strand.
CGATCACTGGGACCAGTTCTCCAGTTTTCAGGTCTATGACAATTTCACCCGCGACTGGTTGAAGGCGGCACGCCGCCTGCTGAAGCCGAACGGCTCGATCTGGGTGATCGGCTCCTACCACAACATCTTCCGCGTCGGTTCCGTCCTGCAGGACGAGGGCTACTGGGTGCTGAACGACGTGATCTGGCGCAAGTCGAACCCGATGCCGAACTTCCGCGGCAAACGGTTCACAAATGCCCATGAGACGATGATCTGGGCGTCGAAGTCCGAAGGTGCCAAATACACCTTCAACTACGAAGCCCTGAAGGCGCTGAACGAAGGCATCCAGATGCGCAGCGACTGGGTGCTGCCGATCTGCACCGGACATGAGCGGCTGAAGGACGAGAACGGCGACAAGGCGCATCCGACGCAGAAACCGGAATCGCTGCTGCACCGTATCCTGGTCGGCGCGACCAATTCGGGTGACGTGGTGCTGGATCCGTTCTTTGGCACTGGCACCACCGGTGCTGTCGCCAAGATGCTGGGCCGCGAATTCATCGGTATCGAACGCGAGGAAGCCTACCGCAAGGTTGCCGAAAAGCGCATCAAGGCGGTGCGCAAGTTCGACCGCGAGGCGCTGGAGGTCTCTGCCAGCAAACGTGCCGCACCGCGGGTGCCCTTTGGCCAGCTGGTCGAACGCGGCATGCTGCGTCCGGGCGAGGAACTGTACTCGATGAACCGCCGCCACAAGGCCAAGGTGCGTGCAGACGGCACCCTGATCGGAGACAACATCAAGGGGTCGATCCATCAGGTGGGCGCGCATCTGGAAAACGCGCCTTCCTGCAATGGCTGGACCTACTGGTGCTTCAAGCGCGAGGGCAAGACAGTGCCGATCGACGTCTTGCGCCAGCAGATCCGCGCCGAGATGCAGAACTGACGGCCACGTTTCCAAACAGCCAGACCGAATTGCTGGCGCCTGTGCTGCGGCACAGGCGCACACCTTGCCCCGCCTGCATCAAGGCGGGGTTTTTTGCGTTTGTTCAACGGCTGGGCTATTCCCGCCCCAGCACCGCGTCCCTATTTTGGACTCGCCACCGCACCCGCCTGCTAAGAGAGGCCTTTTGATGACTGAAACCGCGCTTGCAGGTGTTGCAACGGCAGGACCTTTGGACAACCGGGCAAAGGCGCGGTCTCAGGAACGGGCGAAACAGTTGGATCTGGGGCTGGGGGATTCAGTCCTGGAGAACAGATTCGCCGAGGCGGCGCTGGATGCGCACAAGCGACGCGGCTTGCAACTGGCGGTGCAGGCGCGCTGGATCATGATGCCGCTGATCGGCCTTTTCCTCACCGTCATCATCCCCGGCGTAGAGGTTCTGTATTATCACGGATTCTTGCTGCTGTTGTGCCTGAATGGTTGGTTCATCAGCCGCGCGGGCAAGGTTGGACGCTCCAAGATGGAGCTGTTTCTGATCTTTCTGGACCTGCTGATCCTCACCCTCGGCATGGTGACGCCCAACCCGCTCAGCCAGCATGACTTTCCACTGGCGATGCACTACCGCTTCGACAACTTTCAGTATTTCTTCGTGATCCTGGCGGCCGGCACGATGGCCTACTCCTGGCGCACGGTCATTGCCATCGGCACCTGGACCGCCGCCATGTGGCTGTCGGCCTTGGGGGTGGCGATGTGGTATTCCGCGCCGGTGCCAGAGCTGTCGGAGGCGGTGCGGGCGGCGCTGGCGGCAGAGCCGGAGCTGGCGGAGTTCTTTGACCCCAACAGTTTCGTGCCCAGCCTCCGGGTGCAGGAGGCGCTGGTGTTTTTGCTGGTGGCGGTGACGCTGGGCTTTTCGGTGCGTCGCTTCAACGGGCTGTTGCGCAGCAACGCCAGCCTGGAACGCGCGCGCGCCAATCTCTCGCGCTATTTCTCGCCCAATGTGGTCGATCAGCTGTCCCAGAACGACGAGCCGCTGAAGCAGGTGCGCAGTGAGGACGTGGCAGTGCTGTTCATCGACATTGTCGGCTTTACCCGGCTGACGGCGGAACTGGACCCGCGCGCGGTCATTGACCTGCTACGTGCTTTCCACGCCCGGATGGAGCGCGAGGTCTTCCGCCATAACGGCACGCTGGACAAATACCTGGGCGACGGGCTGATGGCGACCTTCGGCACACCTGTGGCGGGGCAGCAGGACGCCACAAACGCGCTGTCCTGCGCCCATGCCATGCGTGCCGCCCTGACCAAATGGAATACGGAGCGCGCGCGCCAGGGGCTGCCGGAAATAAAGGCCGGCATCGGCATTCATTACGGCGAGGCGGTGCTGGGCGACATCGGTGCCAACCGGCTGGAATTCGCGGTTTTGGGCAAGACGGTCAATGTCGCCGCCCGGCTGGAGCAGCTGACGCGAAGGTTGCAGGCGGACATTGTGGTCAGTGCTGATCTGGCGCAGCGGGTCGAGGCGGAGAACATCAGCCTGGACCTGCTGGAGGGCAGTTGCCGATGTCCCGATCAGACAGTGCGCGGGCTGGATCTGCCCATGACCGTGCTGACCTGGGACTAGCCGGATGCGGCCGCCGCCTGCCTAGCGCGGCAGCGGGGTCTGCGCCTTGTTGTAGGGCTGCCAGTCGGTGATCTCAGGGTAATATGTCTGCCGCCACCGCCGCACCCGCGGGTTCATGATCCGACGCCACAGCGGCGGGATCATCGCCGCCACGGTCATCACCGGATAACCATAGGGCAGCTGCGGTGCGTCGGTCTCTGTATAATTCTGCAACAAGGGAAACCGGCGGTTGGGCTTGTAGTGGTGATCCGAGTGGCGCTGCAGGTTGATCAGCAGCCAGTTCGACGCCTTATGCGCAGCATTCCAGGAATGGCGCGGTCGGACGGGTTCATACTTGCCGTCGCCCAAGTGCTTGCGGGTCAGACCGTAGTGTTCGACATAGTTCACCAGCTCCAGCTGCCAGATCGCCACACCCGCCTGCACCAGGAACAGCAGCAACCCGGTCAGCCCGCCCAGCAGCAGCGCCAGCAGCAGCATAGCCGCCTGTAGCGTCCAATAGCGAAAAAACGGGTTCGACAGGTCGGTCCAGGGCCGGTTCTTCTGCGCCAGCTTGCGCTTTTCGGCCTGAAAGGCGGAGCGCCAGCACTGCCGCAGGACCCGCGGATAGAATCGGTGGAACCCCTCGTTGTAGCGCGCGGTGACCGGGTCTCGCGGGGTGCCGACGTAGCGGTGATGCACCAGCAGGTGTTCCGAGCGGAAATGCGAATAGAGCACCATCGCCAAGAGGATGTCTCCCAGCCAGCGCTCGCGGCGGCTGGACTGGTGCATCAGCTCATGGCTGTAGTTGATGCCGACGGCGCCGGTGACAACGCCGACGCCAAAGAACACGGCGAACTTTTCGAACCCGGACAGGTGATCGGCCCCACTGACATAGGCGATCAGCCCGAACAGGGTCAGAAATTGCAGCGGCACCCAGGCCGAGGTCAGCGCTTTGTACCACGTTAGCTGACTGTCCGGTGTGTCGGGGTCGGCGTTTTCGAGGTTGAGGCCGAACATGCCGTCCAGCACCGCAAACAGGTGCCAGGTGACCAGTGGCGGCAGCAGCAGCGTCCAGCCGCCATATAGCGCGGCGATCCAGACCAGCGGCAGCAGCAGAAAGGAGATCCAGAACGGCAGGGCGCTGTGCCAGCGGGCAAGGGTTTTGGGGGCAATCATGCCGGGTCTCCCAGATCAGTTGGCGCGCGTTTGTCGATGACCCTATGCCCAAAGGTCTGAAAACCCAAGACCGGCGGTGCGTGACCTAACGGCCCGCGTACAGCTCATGGGCCTTGCGCATCACTGTCGGCAGATTGCTGGCGCGAAACGCCTCCTGCGGCACCAGCTCCTGGGTGGGGGTGGGGTTGAAACCTTCGTGCAGCGGGGCGCATTGCACCCGCAGCACCAGATGAAAATGGGTGAAGGTGTGGCGCACTTCGCCCTCCAACTCCTGCCAGTCGGCAGCAAAGGGCGGGTTGGCTGCCGGGGCTTCGTTCCAGTCGGAGCCGGGCCAGCCCAGCGTGCCACCCAGCAAGCCCTTGTCCGGGCGCCGCTCCAACAGCCAGGTGCCAGCGGCAGAGCGCGCAATATATGCGATGCCATGGCGCGTGGGTTTGGGCTTCTTGGGCGTTTTCTTTGGCAGCACCGCCGCGGTGCCTGCCACGCGCGCTGCGCAAGGGGTCCGCCAGGGGCAAAGACCGCAGACCGGGTTGCGCGGGGTGCAGATTGTGGCGCCCAGATCCATCACCGCCTGCGCGTAATCGCCAGGGCGCTGTTGTGGGGTCAGCGCTGCTGCCCGTTCGCGCAGCAGCGGTTTTGCCCCCGGCAAAGGGTCGTGGATGTCGTGCAGCCGCGCCATCACCCGTTCCACGTTGCCGTCCAGCACCGTGGCCGGCTCATCAAATGCGATCGAGGCGATGGCCGCCGCGGTATAAGGCCCGATGCCCGGCAGTTTCAGCAAGGCATCATGGCTGCCGGGAAACTGGCCGCCCAGATCATCTGCCACCACACGCGCGCATTTCAGCAGGTTGCGGGCGCGGGCGTAATAGCCAAGCCCGGCCCATTCGGCCATGACATCGGCATCTGCGGCTGCGGCCAGATCCTCCACACTTGGCCAGCGCGCGGTAAAGCGCAGAAAATACTCCCGCACCGCGGCAACGGTGGTTTGTTGCAGCATCACCTCGCTCAGCCACACCCGGTAGGGGTCGGGGCGCTGACCCGCCTTGCGTGCGGCAGGCGAGACGCGCCAGGGCATGTCGCGGGCATGGCGGTCGTACCAGTCCAACAGCGCGTCGCTGAGACCGTCAGAGCTGCTGTTCAAGTCACGCATTCGTTATTCCTTGGGCGGCGGTTTGGCTGGTGCCTGCACGGTGGCTCTTTACAATAGGGCAGGCAGTCGAGCAAAAGCTAGATCATGGCATTCAGGCGTAGCACAACACGCGGGTTTTCCCGAACCTCCAAGCTCCTCAGCGAGCAGATTCGCAAAGCAGGCGAAAGCCGGGGCTTTGCGGTGTCGCGGCTGCTGACCCATTGGGAGGAAATCGCCGGCCCGGATCTGGCAGCCATGGCGCGGCCGGTCAACGTCGGCTATGGGCGCGGCTCCTTCGGCGCGACTTTGACGGTGCTGACCACAGGCGCCAACGCGCCGATGCTCGAGATGCAGAAAGAGCGCCTGCGCGAGCGGGTGAATGCGGTCTACGGCTTCAATGCAATTTCCAAGGTGCGAATTACGCAGACCGCACCGACGGGATTTTCCGATGGCCGCGTGGAATTCAAATATGCCCCCAAGGTGCAGCCGCCGTTGCAGCCTGATCCGCAGGACGCGGCAGAGGCCAGCAAAGCGGCCGCGGTGGTGGAAAACGAAGAATTGCGCGCCGCCCTGGAACGTCTGGGGCGCAATGTGCTGACTAAACAGAAAACGCAAGGAAAGGGGTTCAAATGACCCGTCTGATGTCTGGTGTCTTTGCCGCGGTTGCGGTGGTTGCGGGTGGCTACGCCCTGTCGGGTTTTAACAGCCAGGGCAGCCTGCCGACCAATCCGCTGATCGGTGCCGCCACGGCGCAGGAAGCCGAAGTCGACACCTCCACCATCACCGAGATGACGCTGGGGGCAGAGGACGCGCCGGTCACGCTGATCGAATATGCCTCCTATACCTGCCCGCATTGCGCCAGTTTTCACAATGACACCTTCAAGAAGCTGAAGGCCGACTACATCGACACCGGCAAGGTGAAGTTCATCTACCGCGAGGTCTATTTCGACCGCTACGGTCTGTGGGCCTCCATGATTGCGCGTTGCAACGGGCCAGAGACGTTCTTTGGCGTCTCCGACCTGATCTACAAGGGGCAGTCCGAATGGGCGCGGGCTGGCGGCGCGACCGAAATCGTGGATGAGCTGCGCAAGATCGGCCGCCTGGCGGGGCTTGAAAACGACCAGTTGGAGGCCTGCCTGCAGGATGGGACCAAGGCGCAGACGCTGGTGAGCTGGTATCAGGAGAACGCCACTGAGCACGGCATCGAATCGACGCCCTCCTTCATCCTGAACGGCGAGAAGATCTCCAACCAGTCTTATGCCGAGTTCAAGAAACTGATCGACGCCGAACTGGAAGGCTGAAACAGGTTCCGTTTGTCGCAGGGACGTTACAATGCTCCGGGGGCCACCTCTCGGAGCATTTTCTTGAGCTGCTCCCCTTCGGCGATCTGGAGCCGAACCGGCAGAGTAATCACCTTGCGGCGGAAACTGTCGGGCAGGCGCACGGCGTCTTTCTCGGTGGTGACCAGCTGCGCGTTCAACAGCGCGGATTCGTTTTCCAGCCGGGTCAACAACGCGGCGGTCAGTGGCTGATGATCGTCCAGCGGTTCAGCCCGGATGACGTCGGCGCCCAGATGGCGCAGGGTGGCAAAGAACTTCTGCGGCTGGCCGATGCCGGCAAAGGCCAGAACGCGGGTGTCCTGCCAGGGCATGCCGGTCGGCAAGGGCGCCAGCGCGCCAGTAAAATGGGGTAGCGATTGCAAATGGTTGCCCCAAGCCGCCCGGAAGCTTTCCTGCGCCTGCGCGTCGCCCAGCGACAGCACCGCCTGCGCGCGGGCCAGCCCGGCGGCCACGGGTTCGCGCAGCGGGCCTGCGGGCAGGCAGCGCCCGTTGCCGAAGCCCTGCTGTGCATCGACGACCACCAGCGACAGGTCCTTGACCAGCGCCGGGTTCTGAAAACCGTCATCCATCACGATCACCGTGGCTCCGGCGACCGCGGCCGCACGGGCGCCGGCGGCGCGGTCCTGGGCCACCCAGACCTCGGCAAAGGCCGCTAGCAGCAGTGGCTCGTCGCCGGTTTCGGCTGCCTTGTGGCGGCTGGGGTCGACGTGTGTCGGCCCTGCCAGCGTGCCGCCGTAGCCGCGGCTGACCACATGCGGATCATGCCCCATGGCGCGCAGTGTCTCGAGCAGCCAGATCACCGTGGGCGTCTTGCCAGTGCCGCCCGCGTTCAGATTGCCGACGCAGATCACGGGCACCCCGACCGCCTGCGGCTCCGCGCCCGCCAGCCGCGCGGCGGTGGCGTGGGCATACAGATGCCCAAGCGGTGCCAGCAGCGTCGCGCGCAGGTCGAAATGGTCCGGTGGTTTATGCCAGAAGTCAGGCGCGCGCATGGCTGTCCTCGCGTTGGTCAAGAAGATCTTGGACCTTCTCCATCAATGTATCGGTTGTCGCGGCACTCTCGGTGACGCTTTGCCAGCCCGCCAAGGCCATCTGCGCCGCCCTGTCGGGGGCGGACAGGTCAACCACTGCCTCGGTCAGCTGGGGACGGGTGCTGATGGCGCGGCTCGCCCCGGCCGAGGCAAGCCGCTCGTAAAGATCCCGGTGGGCGTGGATCCCTGGCCCGTGAATCAGCGCAGAGCCCAGAGCCGCCGCATCCAGCGGCGACTGGCCCTGGGCGGCCGGGTCCAGGCTGCTGCACACCAGTGCGACGGGCGACAGCCGGTACCACAGGCCCAGCTCTTCGCCATCGGTCAGCAGCACCTGGTTGTGATCCTCCGGGCTGTCGCCGTTGTCCCAGTCGGCAACCGACAGCCCGCTGTCGCGCAGCTGCTGGCGGGCTTTGCCGAGATCACCATAGTCATTCATGGCAACCACCAGTATCAGCCGGTGCAACAAGCGCAGCGCGCTGCGGTGGGCGTCCAGAATGGCAGGCAGCTCGCCGATCTTGACGTGGGCCGCCAGCCAGACGGGACGGCTGCCGAGCGATTGTTGCAGGGTGGCCAGCTCCTCCTCGTTGCAGCCGGGCGGGATCGCCGACATGCGCAACGGGCCGGCGATTTCTATCCGATCGGACGGGAAACCCGCGCGGGCGACCGTGTCGCGCACCTCGGCGGACGGGGTGAGGATGCAGGTCAGCCCGTCCAGCAGCCGCTTGCGCTGGTCCGGCAACCATCGGCTGGCCCGGCTGGGAACCTCTGCCTGTGTCAGATCGGCCAGCAACACCCCAATGCGGCGTTCACGCAGCTGGCGCAGCAGGTGGCGACGGGTCGGCGGGCCGGTCCAGATGCAGGCATCCGGCTGCCAGTGGTCGAGAAAGGCGCGGGTCTCTGCCACCGTGTCTTCGGCCAGAGGGCCAATGGGCAGATCGCAGCCGACGGTGCCGGTCAGTCGCAGGTCCGGCTCCCAACTGGCCAGCACCCAGAGATCCGGGCGTAGCGATTTCAGCCGGCGGCCGATGTCACACAGCGCCTGGTAGCGTTCCGGCGTGGTCGCGTGAATCCACAGCAGCTCTCCCTTGGGGCGGGGCTGCTGCGCGGCGTGCAGATGGGTGTCTGTGGTTCGCCGTTGCATCTGGGTTGATCCGATTTTTCCGGCCAAAGGTATCGGCAACATGCGGCCCTGTCTGTGAAAATCTTCCGGTCCTGAAACAAGCTGCTGCGCGCGGCTTAAGCCCCGCAGGGGTCAATGTCCAGTCGTGCCGGGGGCGACGGGTGCCAGCGCGGTCACGATCGCGCGGTGCAACGCGGGGTTACCGGCCACCACCCCGTTGAGCCGAGGAAGCGGATTGTTGAACCGCAGCGGCGCGCCTGCGCGGTCGGTCACCACGCCGCCTGCCTCCTGCAGAATCAATGCGCCCGCGGCGATGTCCCATTCCCAGCTGGGTCTGAGGGTCAGCATGGCGCCAAACCGGCCATCGGCGACCCGGGCCAGACGATAGGCCAGCGAGGGCCGGTGCATACGGATGAAGCTGGGCGGCGTGCCACCTTGCCAGTTTCGCGCCACCAGGCTGGGTTTGGCGGCCAGAACTTCGGCGGTCGCCAGATCCGCGCTGGTGGAAACGGCGATCGGCTGGCCGTTGCAGGCCGCGCCCTGACCCTTGGCGGCACTATAGAGCAACTGGCGCTGCGGCAGGTAGATCACCGCGGCGGTGACCTCGCCCGCGACGGCGATGGCCAGTGAATGCGCCCAGGTGCTGGAGCCTTCGGCGAAACTGCGGGTGCCGTCGATCGGGTCGATGATGAAGACCCGGTCGCGCGACAGCCGGTCCGGGTTGTCTTCGGTTTCTTCCGACAGCCAGCCGTAATCAGGCCGCGCCTTTTGTAGCTTGTCCTCCAACATGTCGTTGACCGCGAGGTCGGCCTCTGTCACCGGACCGGCGCCGCCCGGTTTGTCCCAGCGTCTGGCGGCAGGGCCGGTGAAGCCGCAGGCGATGTCGCCGGCCTGTTCCGCCGCCTCGATCAGCAGGGCCAGGTCAGTTGCCGGCAAGGGTCATACCCTCGACCAGCAGCGAAGGCACTACAGTCGACAAGTGCTGCCGGGCGTCATTGGCGGGCACCAGGTTGCGCAGCATGTCCAGCAGGTTGCCGGCGATGGTGCATTCATTGACCGGATAGGCGATTTCGCCGTTTTCCACCCAGAACCCAGACGCGCCGCGTGAATAGTCGCCGGTGTTGGGGTTGATGGTGGAGCCGATCATCGAGGTGACCAGCAGCCCGGTGCCCATTTGCGCGATCAGGTCCGCGCGGCTGGCGTCGCCCTGGCTCAATGCGATGTTCCAGGTCGCGGGCGAGGGCACGCCGCCGATGCCGCGCGCGGCGTTGCCGGTGCTGTCGAGCCCCAGCTTGCGGGCCGAGGCAAGGTCCAGGGTCCAGCCCGTCAGAACGCCCTTGTCGACCACGGTGCGGCGGCGGGTCGGCAGCCCCTCGCCATCAAAGGGACGCGAGCCGGAAATGCGCGGGCGGTGCGGGTCTTCGATCACTGACAGGGCTTGGGGCAGCACCTGCTTGCCCAGCGAGTCCTTCAGCCAGGAAGCGCCGCGGGCAATCGCGGCACCATTGGCGGCCGACATCAGATGCCCGATGAGCGACGAGGAAATACGCTCGTCGAACAGGACGGGGTAGCTACCGGTCTTGGGTTTGCGCGCGCCTAGACGCGCAACGGCACGGTCACCTGCGGTGCGGCCGATGTCCTCGGCACGACGCAGATCGGCCTGAAAGGTGCGAGAATCGCCATCGTAGTCGCGCTCCATGCCGGTGCCGGTGCCCGCAATCCCGGTGCAGGACAGCGACCGGCCGGTGCGCTGGTAGCCACCGGAAAAGCCATTTGTCGCGGCCAGATGCACCGCGTGGCGGCCATACCCGGCGGCGGCGGATTGCACCTGGGTGATGCCGTCAACGGCCTGACACGCGGCCTCCGCAGCCAGCGCATCCGCCTGCAAGGCGGCCGGTTCCGGCTCGGCGGCGGGGTCCTCCAGTTGCAGCGCGGCCAGATCCCAGTCCTGCGCCAGCTGCGTTGGATCGGCAAGCCCCGCATAGGGGTCCTCCGGCGCCTCTCGGGCCATCGCCACCGCGCGTTCCGCCATGGCAGCGATGGTTTCGGGGCGCATGTCGGACGCGGACACCAGAGCCTGACGTCGACCAACGAAAACCCGCAATCCCAAGTCGGTTCCTTCGGAGCGTTCTGCATGTTCCAGTTTGCCGCTGCGGACTTCGATGCTGAGAGAGCTGCCCTCGGCGGCCATGGCATCTGCGGCATCTGCGCCGGCCTTTTGGGCGGCATCAATCAGGGCGTGGCAAAGCGCTTCGGGGGACTGGGACATGGGCACCTTCTGTTCTGCTCTGTAAAAGAGCTATCCAGTGCAGCCGCCTGCCGCAAGGGCGGGCCGCAAAAAAGGGGCTGCACGTGACAGCCCCTTTGGTGGTTCTGACTGGCGTTTTGCGGTTACTTGATGCGCTGGCCGTTGGCGTGGATCTGGCCGTCCTCGGAGATCTCGATCTTGGAGGTCAGCGTGTCCTCGCCCTCGCCCGGAACCGCCAGCATGCCCATCATCATCCGCGCGCCCATGGCGTCGCTGTCGGACATCAGCCCCATCTGGATCAGCTTGTCGATCAGCGTGTTGGCGCCGGTCAGCTTCAGATTCGCCGCGCCCGACGGGGCGGGCATACCGTCAAAGCTGGTCAGGTCGTCGTTGTTGAAGGTGAAATCGCCGGTGCCGGTCAGCTCCGCCCCCGCAGCGGAGACCTGCAACCGGTTTACCGTTAACGCGTTCAGCTCACCCGGTTGGGCGTTGCCCTTTTCGACGTCTTTCATTGCTTCGGGATCGAACATGTCGAACAGCACCTTGCCCTTGCCGGCGAGGTCCAGCACCAGCGTCGCCGGGTCGTGCGGGAGCTGGCCGGTCGGGTCGATCAAGCCCCACAGCATCTCCGGCACCACAAAGTCACGCAGCGTGATGCCCATGGCAAAGTCCTGCTCCTCCTGCGATTTTTCCAAGGGGATCATCAGCTTGAGACCGGCTTCGGCCATGCTGAGCGCCAGAGGGAAGGGGATGTCGGAGCCTGCGATGCGCACCTGGGTGCCGACTTGCGACAGGTCATAGCTCAGGTGCTGGCGATCCATCGACATGCCGATCACACCGCCGTCGGAGCTGGTGCCCATGTCAAACGTTTCGCTGCCACTGACGCCGGAAATCGTGCTGGTGCCGCTGGCGAAGGTGAACTGCCCGTCAAAGGCGAGGCCCGCTTCGAGCAGGGCAGGCATGTCCGCGGCGTCAACGCCGGTCGGAACGGTGCTGGTGCCGGAAAACGCCAGATCGCTGAGCGTGCCCTTGAACTGGCCCCTGTCGTCGCTCTGCGGGTCTCTGAAGCCGATGTCATAGCTCAGATCGGCAGCAGACAGGGTCTGATCATAGCTGCGTGTCCCACCAATCGCCATGGTCGTCCGGGTGGCCACATCATTCAGCAGGATGCGCGCCTGCGCGACCTCGGCCGGAATGTCCTCCCCTTCGACGCGCAACCCGTCCAATGTCATGCTGACAGTGGCAGAGGCGTAATCATAGCTCATGTTGTCCGAATCGCCGCTGACCGTCATCGGTTTTCCGTCATGGGCATAGATCAGGTTGCCCGAAATGCTGTCGCCATCGACGTCCATTTCAAAGCCCAAGGGGAACTCCGCGGGCAGCAGCACGTTGACGGTGCCGTCGCCATTCTCCACGAACTTGATCTCTGGCAGGCTGACCGTGGCACTGCCGTCGTCTTCGGCAACCGGCACGGTCATCACCACGTCGGACACGGTCAGCGTTCCGCCAGCTGAGGTCTCCGTGCCGGAGACGGTGTAGCCGGTGCTGGTCAGATAGGCCTTCCAGTCTTCCCACACCTCTTGTGCGCTGACGTCGGCCAATGCGGCCTGGGCTGAAACAACAATAATTGCCGCTGCGGCACCAGCGCGCGCAAGAAATACGGACATGAGAGAACCCTTCTCTGAGAGATAATTGCTGGCATGGTCGGCCCGCGGGCCGGTGCGGTCAAGGGGGCGTTGGGCTGGACCGTTCCCCCTAAGCGCAGTACCACTTGGATAAAGTGTCACTTGGAGGGACAGGGTATGGATTTCAATGGGAAAACGGTTGTCATTACCGGGGGCAGCCGCGGCATCGGCGCTGATGCGGCCCGCCAATTTGTAGCCGCAGGGGCCAATCTGGCCTTGCTGGCAAGGAGCGCGGATGCGCTGGACGCCTTGGCGGCAGAGATCGGCGGAAACGTGCTGACGGCGGCCTGCGATGTGTCCGACTATGCGGCAGTGTCGGCGGCGCTGGGCAAGGCGCATCAGCAGTTCGGCAGCTTGGATGTGCTGATCAACAACGCCGGCGTGATCGACCCCATCGCCCGGCTGGAGGACGCTGACCCGGCCGCCTGGGCCAAGCTGATCGACATCAACCTGTCGGGCGTGTTCAACGGCATCCGCGCCGCGCTGCCACTGATGAAGCCGACGGGTGGCGGCACCATCATTACCGTCAGCTCCGGTGCCGCGCACAACGCGTTGGAGGGCTGGAGCGCCTATTGCGCCTCCAAGGCGGGGGCGGCGATGCTGACCCGCGCGCTGGACCTGGAGGAACGGACCAATGGCATCCGCGCCCTGGGCCTGTCGCCGGGCACCGTCGCCACGCAGATGCAGCGCGACATCAAGGCCAGCGGCATCAACCCGGTGAGCGAGCTGAACTGGGAAGACCACATCCCCGCCGAATGGCCGGCACGGGCGCTGATGTGGATGTGTACCTCGGCGGCGGATGGCTACATTGGTCAGGAAATCTCCCTGCGGGATGAGGACATCCGCAAACAGGTCGGTCTGATATGATCCAGCTGGAGGTTGCTGACAGCGGGCTGTGGACGATCACGTTGAATCGCCCGCACAAGGCCAACGCGCTGACCGCCGCGATGCTGACGGAACTGGCCGAAATTGCCGAGAGCGCACAGGCGGCGCGTGGGGTGATTCTGACTGGCGCGGGCGGGGTTTTCAGTGCGGGGGCCGACCTGGACGAAGCCCACGCCGGGTTGGCAACCTCGCCCCTGTGGGAGCGGCTGTCGGGCGCGCTGGCGGCGCTGCCCTGTCTGAAGGTGGCGGCGCTGAACGGCACGCTTGCGGGTGGGGCAAACGGCATGGCGCTGGCGTGTGATCTGCGCATCGCGGTGCCGGGCGCGCGGTTTTTCTATCCGGTGATGAAGCTGGGCTACCTGCCGCAGCCATCGGATGCGGGGCGGATGGCGGCGCTGATCGGCCCGGCCCGCACCAAGCTGTTGCTGGCGGCGGGGCAAAAGATCACCGCGCAGGAGGCCTACGACTTTGGCCTGGTGGACCGCATCGTGGCGCCTGAAGATCTGATCGCTACCGCGCAGGATCTGCTGGCGCATTCGCTGGCAGCAGCGCCAGAGACCGCAAGGGGCATCTTGGAGGCGTGCGGCTGAGCGCAGGTTTAGCCGCGGCCCGGACGTGTCCGCCGTTTGCCCGGCACGCGGGAGCGGAAACCGGGCGGGCGTTTTTGCACCCAGGCGATGAATTTAGCCAGCCGGGGATGGGCTTTCAGCGCGTCTGGTGTGTTGAAGCTGCGCGCCAATTCCGTCTCGGACAGCGTGGCATGGATTTCACGGTGGCAGATGTGATGCAGCAGTACGGTCGGACCGCCCTTGCCACCTTTCAGTTTTGGGATCAGATGGTGCAGGCTTTGCGGTACATCTTCTGGAATGGGGCGCCCGCAGAGCGGGCAGACCGGATCGGACATAGGTACGGCCTTTGTGATCTGCTGTGCGAAATTGAAACGCAGGCGGGCGGCGCTGGCAAGTGAGTGGCACGGAAACGGCATGACGCAAACATGGGATGCAGTGGTGATCGGCGCCGGACCTGCGGGGTTGATGGCGGCTGAGGAGTTGGGCCGGGCCGGGCACCGCGTGCTGGTGGCGGAGGCCAAGCCCTCGGTCGCACGCAAGTTCCTGATGGCTGGCAAGTCCGGTCTGAATCTGACCAAGGATGAACCTTTTGCGCAGTTGATCTCCCACTATGGCGCAGCGGCGGACTGGCTGGCGCCGATGGTGCAGGAGTTTGACGCGCAGGCGGTGCAGGAATGGGCCTCGGGGCTGGGCAGTGACCTGTTCACCGGCACCACCGGGCGGGTGTTCCCCAAGGCGATGAAAGCTTCGCCGCTGCTGCGCGCCTGGCTGGCCCGGTTGGAGGGCTGCGGCGTGCAGATCCACACGCGGTGGCGCTGGGCAGGCTGGCAGGAGGGCGCGCCGCAGGCGCTGCTGTTTGCGACACCGCAGGGGTCGCAGCAGGTGGCGGCGCGCACGGTGGTGCTGGCGCTGGGCGGCGCCAGCTGGGCGCGGCTGGGGTCTGACGGCGCCTGGGCACCAGAGTTGGCGCGCGCCGGGATTGCGCTGGCGCCATTCAAACCTGCCAATGCCGGGCTGTTGGTGCAGTGGTCCGATCATATGGCGGCGCAATTCGGCCAGCCGCTGAAGGGAATCGCCCTGCATGCGGGCGATCTGTCCTCACGCGGGGAGGCGGTGATTTCGCAGCGGGGTCTGGAAGGTGGCGGTGTCTATTCCGTCTCGGCCGCGGTGCGCGAGGGCGCGCCGCTGCATCTGGATCTGCTGCCCGACCTGTCGGAAAAAGAGGTCGGCCAACGTCTGTCACGACCGCGCGGCAAGGCCAGTCTGTCCAACCACCTGCGCAAGGTGCTCAAGCTGGGCGCGGCACGCATGGCGCTGTTCCAGGAGTTTGCCCGCCCCCTGCCGCAAGACCCGACGGATCTGGCAAGGCGGCTCAAGGCGCTGCCGGTGCGGCACGCGGGTCTGCGCCCGTTGGATGAGGCGATCTCCACCGCCGGAGGGGTCACTCGCGCTGCGCTGGACGAGTCCCTGATGCTCCGGGCCTGTCCGGGACTCTTCTGCGCGGGCGAAATGCTGGACTGGGAGGCGCCAACGGGCGGCTATCTGCTGACTGCCTGCTTTGCCACCGGGCGCTGGGCCGGGCGGGCGGCAGGTCTCTACTTGACCAACGCCGCCACCCGCTGAAACGCGGGACGCGCCCGCATTCGCTTGCCGTAGTCTTGCATCGCCGTGTTTTCCAGCGGGAAGTTGGCGTTGCGGGCCCAGTTCAGGCAGTGGGTGCAGATGATGTCGGCAATGGTGAATTCCTTGCCCATCAGACACGGTCCCGCCATACGATCTGCCACCCGGTCCAAGCTCTGCGCAAACTCCCATTTCAGGCTGTCTTTGACCTCTGGCACGCGGCGCGCCTCGGGCAGGATGAAACTGTGCCGTGCGGCGGTCCACAGAACCGCATCCAGCTCGTCCAGAACCAGGTGGGTCATGGCGTCCTGACGCGCGCGATCCAAGGTGCCCGCGGGGGCGGTCAGATCCTCGTGCCGATCGGCGAGATAGGTCAGGATGGCGGTCGAATCGGTGATGACCTCGCCGTCTGTCTGCAACACCGGCACTTTGCCCGAGACGTTCAGCGCCTGAACCTCCGCACTGCGGGGCGGGTGTGGTTGCAGCTCATAGTCGGTGCCAATCTCTTCTAGCGCCCACAGCACGCGAAAGGTGCGGGTCTGCGGGATGCCGGTGACGGTATACATGTCATGCCTCCTCTGCTCTGCGGCAAGGATGCGCGGGAATAGACAGCGGATCAAGCGCCGCGTCAGGGCGCGGGGGTCAGCGGCTGCGGCCCAGCATCGACAGGCGTATCAGGGCGCGCTCCATCAGCGCCAGTGCAGGCGCGGTCTGCCCGGCGGAGCGCAGCTGAAGATCCGTATCCGTCAAAATCGTCAGCGCCGTCTGCAACCGGTCCGCGCCCCAGTTCTGCGCCTGCCGCAGCATGCGGTCGCGGCGTTTGCCATAGAGCGGCGGGCGCAGCTGGCCGATGCCCTGGGCCGCCCCACCGGGGGCCGAGGCAATCGTGTAAAGGGTTCTGAAATGACGGGTCGCGCCAATGCACAGGGTGACCGCATTGGTGCCTTGGGCCTGAAGGCGCCGCATCAGCGGGCCGATTTCGGCGCTGCGGGCCTCGGCCACCACATTCAGCACATCGTCCAGCGCCGCCTCGGTCGATTGCGGCGCGACGGCGTCGATGTCCTCCAGCGTCAGCGGGCTGGGATCGCCATGTTTGTACAGCGCCAGCTTGTCGATCATGCGCGAGAAGTCACCGGGGCCGACATCGTTGGCAATATCCGTCAGCGCCGACATACTGTCGCCGGGAACCTCGCGGATGCCACCCTCGCCCAGGATGCGTTCGATCTCCGCGCGCGAGGGCGGGTCATCATAGATACCCACGGCATAGGCGTTGCTGTGCCCTTCAAAGGCTTTGCGCAGTTTGGAGCTGGCCTTGAGCTGTCCGGCCGTGACCACGATCTGCGCATCGCCAGGCTGCCACGCCTGCAAAGCTGACGTAATGGCCGGTGTGGCGGTTTCATTGGCGCCTTCGACAAAGACCGCGCGAACACCGGGAAAGAAGCCCACAGCCTTGACCGCATCCTGCAGCTGGGCGGGGTCCTTGCGCAGGTCTGCGCCGGGCAGCCGGGTCAGGCGCATCTCCTCTTCGGCGCCGGGGCCCAGCAGGGCCGCCAGCACCTGTTGCCGTTTCAGCGACACGCGCATGGCGTCACCGCCATAGATCAGCAGGCCGGTCTTGCCCGGATCCGGCTTGGCAAAATAGCCATCTGCCTCACGCGGGGAGAGCTTCATTCCGCCGCTGCGGTCAGATCCGCGGTTGCGAGAATCTGCGCTGTTATCTGATCCGCCAGAATCACCATCAGCCGCTCATGCGCGTCGCGTTCGCCCGCCAGCGTTTCAACGGTGGAGCCGGTGGCGGAATAGCCGGTGAAATTGCGCACCGTGCCGCTGGCCGCGACCTTGCCGTCCGACTGCCGGGTCAGCACGAAATCCGCCGTGCCAATCACCGAATAGCGGGTGATGTCGTTGTCCGCAGTGATCGCCTGGCCTTCCTCGGTGGTGCGCAGCGTCAGGTCCAGCTGATAGGCGCTGCCGCCGCGGCCCAGGCGTTGTTCCAGGTTCTGCACCAGGAAATAGGCGTCGGTGCCGCTGACGCCGCGGATGTCCTCGGGGCTTTGCACCGCGATCTGCCCGTGCAGCGCGGTGCCGGTGCCGCCGGGGGCGTAGACCGGGCTGAAGCCACAGGCGGCTGCCGCAAGTGGCAGCGCCAGGAGCAGGGTGCGCAGGTTAAGCAACGACATTCACAATCCGGCCCGGAACCACGATGATCTTTTTGGGAGCGCCGCCATTCAGCGCCTTCTGTACAGCTTCGTGTGCCAGCGCCAGTTTTTCAACCTCTGCCTTGTCCAAGTCCTTGGCGACCTCGATCTCGCCGCGGCGCTTGCCGTTGATCTGGATCGGCAGGGTGACGGTGGCCTCGACCAGCATCGCCTCATCCGCGACCGGCCAGGGGGCGGTGGCAACCAGTCCTTCGCCGCCCTGATGGTTCCAGATGTCCTCTGCCAGGTGAGGGGTCATCGGTGCCATCAGCTGCGCCAACGTCATGATCGCCTGCTTCTGCACCGATGCGCTGGCCTTGGATTTGGCCAGCGTGTTGGTAAAGGCATAAAGCTTGGCAATCGCCGCGTTGAAGCCGAAGGAATCGACCCCCAGGGTCACGTCGCGGATCGCCTTGTGCATCTCGCGCAGCAGCTCCTCGTCGCCCTGGCCGGGGGCGTCAGGGTCCATTTTTGCGATCTTGTCACACAGGTTCCAGACCCGGTTCAGGTGCTTATACGCGGCCTCGGCCCCGGCGGCGGTCCATTCCACGTCCCGCTCGGGCGGCGAATCGGACAGCACGAACCAGCGCGCCGTGTCAGCGCCAAAGGAGGAAATGATGTGCAGCGGGTCCACCACGTTGTTCTTGGACTTGGACATTTTGGCCGAGGGGATGATTTCCACCTCGGTGCCGTCCTTCAGGTAGCCCTTGCCGTCGCGCAGCTCGACCTCTTCGGGGTAGTGGTAGACGGGGCGGTGGTTGTCGCCGGTGGTCTTGTAGATCGCGTGGGTGACCATGCCTTGGGTGAACAGCGCATCGAACGGTTCTGCCGATTTCGCTGGCAGGTGGCCGCAGATCTGCATCGCGCGGGCAAAGAAGCGCGAGTACAGCAGGTGCAGAATCGCGTGCTCGATGCCGCCGATGTACTGGTCGACATTCATCCAGTATTCGGCCTCGGCCATGTCGGTGGGCGTTTCGGCGCGCGGCGCGGTGAAGCGGGCAAAGTACCAGGACGAATCCACGAAGGTGTCCATCGTGTCGGTTTCGCGCTTGGCCGGAGCGCCGCAGGACGGGCAGGCGCAGTCGCGCCAGGTCGGGTGGCGGTCCAGCGGGTTGCCGGGCACCGAGAAATCGATCGGCTTGCCGCCCTCGTCGTAGGGCAGGGCAATCGGCAGGTTCTCTTTCTTCTCCGGCACCACGCCGCAGGCGTCGCAGTGCACCACCGGAATCGGGCAGCCCCAGTAGCGCTGGCGGCTCAGCCCCCAGTCGCGCAGGCGATACTTGGTGACACCGGTGCCCCAGCCTGCCTTTTCGGCAAAATCGACGGTGGCGTTGATCGCCTCTTCGCCGGTGGCCTCGGTCAGCCCGGCAAAGTGATCGACCCAGCGGACCTTCTCGGTTTTCGGCGGCACCAGGGCCTCATCCGCGACCGGGGCGTCGTCGTCCAGGGTGAAGAAGGCATTGGTGACCGGCAGGTCATACTTGCGGCAGAAGTCGAGGTCGCGCTGGTCATGCGCCGGGCAGGCAAAGATCGCGCCGGTGCCGTAGTCCATCAGGATGAAATTGGCGATCCAGACCGGCAGCTCCCAGTCGGGGTTCAGCGGATGCTTCACCCGGATGCCGGTGTCATAGCCCAGTTTCTCCGCGGTCTCGATGGCTTCCTCGGTGGTGCCGCCCTTGCGGCATTCGGCGACAAAGGCGGCAACCTCTTCCGACTCCGCTTCGAGCTGCTTGGCGATGGGATGGTCGGGCGAAATGCCGACGAAGGACGCGCCCAAGAGCGTGTCGGGGCGGGTGGTGTAGACCTCGACCGGCTCGCCGCCGTCGGTGCGTTCAAAGGCAAACTGCAGCCCGCGCGACTTGCCGATCCAGTTCTCCTGCATCAGCCGCACCTTGGCGGGCCAGTTCTCCAGATCGTCCAGCGACGACAGCAGCTCTTCCGAGAAATCGGAGATCTTGAAGAACCACTGCGTCAGCTCGCGCCGCTCCACCAGCGCGCCAGAGCGCCAGCCACGGCCGTTTTCGACCTGTTCGTTGGCCAGAACGGTCATGTCGACCGGATCCCAGTTCACCACCGCGTTCTTGCGGTAGACCAGACCCTTGTCCAGGAAGTCGAGGAACAGCGCCTGCTGCTGGCCGTAATATTCCGGGTCGCAAGTGGCGAACATGCGCGACCAGTCCAGCGACAGCCCCAGCGGCTTCATCTGCTCGACCATCGTGTCGATGTTGGAATAGGTCCAGTCCTTCGGGTGGCCTCCGCTCGCCATCGCGGCGTTTTCGGCCGGCATGCCAAAGGCGTCAAACCCCATCGGATGCAGCACATTGTGGCCGGTGGACAGTTTATACCGCGCGATCACGTCGCCCATGGTGTAGTTGCGCACATGCCCCATGTGCAGCTTGCCCGACGGGTAGGGGAACATCTCCAGCACATAATACTTCGGCTTGTCGCCGCTGCGCGTGGCCTGAAAGATCCCGGCCTTGTTCCAGGCTTCCTGCCATTTAGCTTCGATTTCCGTGGCGGAGTAACGCGACATCAGAGCGGTCCTTTGCATGAAAACGCCGGGCGAGGGGCCCGGCGCTTCTGATAATGGGGTTTGACTGTGGTTTCCAGTGCGCAGCGGGTCAGAACTTCTTGTCTGCGATCCTTAGCTGCCGGGCGCGCGACAGAATCGCGTCCTCGACCGCGCGGGTGGTGCTGGCGCTGACCGGACCGCCCTTGGATTGCAGCGCAACATTCAGCGACCGTGCATCCAGCGCCGGATCCTTGATATGCACCGTGGCGCGATAGGCGCGGCCGCCGCCGGGTGGGGTGCCGTAGCCGGTGACGATCAGACCGGTGAAGGGATCCACCGACTGCACCGGCAGAAAGCTCAGCACATCCAGGCTGGCGGTCCACAGGTAGCGGTTGACCTGCACTTCGCGTTCCGCGGTGTTGGGCTTGAAGATATCCCAGATCGTGCTGCCTTCGACATTGTCGGGGTCTCGGGGATTCCCGCCGATCACATTTTCATTATAGGAGGAGGGGTTGCGGTCATCCTTGCCGCCAAAGGCTCCGCAGGCGGAGACTGCCGCGGACAATGAAATGATTCCCAGAATCTTCAACCAGCGCATCTCGGGCCTGTTCCTCTAATTCGCATGTGATGCGCACAGTCCTAGACAAGGGTGGGCGCTGCAACAAGCCAAATCTTGCCGCCAGATCAGGGCGTCGCAGCTCTTTATATATGGTGAAGTGTCGGGCGGTGTGGGCGCACTGTGGCATCCATGCACCAACTTGGGGGGGATTGCAGCGGCGCATTCTCAGGATGCTTGCGCCGACACCCCAAAAAGAGCGAAACGGGGTTCGTACTCAGATCGGTGCGGGTTGCGCAGGTTTGAGATCGGAAATCTAAAACCCGAGGGAAAACAATGAAAAAGATTCTCTTCGCTTCGACCGCCCTGGTCGCCACCGCAAGCGTTGCAGCAGCCGACGTGTCCTTCAACGGTTACGGCCGTTTTGGTCTGGGCTACGTTGAAGACCGTGGCGCCGCAGGCACCGCGACCACCAACGGCATCTCCGACACCGTGATCGTCAGCCGTTTCCGTCTGAACATCGACGCCGACGCAGAAACCGATGGCGGCGTGCGCTTCTCCGCTCGTGTCCGTCTGCAGGCAGACGAAACCGCCGCAAACGGCGAAGCTGGTGCAGCTGCCCTGAACGGCGCGCGTTTCTCGGTTGAAAACGGCGGCCTGCGTGTCGACGTTGGCAACGTTGCTGGCGCCATCGACAACCTGCCGGGCTACTACGGCTTCGAGCCGGGCCTGGAAGGCACCTTCGGCATGTACGCCGCAGCTGACTACGGCTTCATGGGCTACACCACCGGCGCCGCAGGCTCCAACGGTGTGTACGCTCGTTACGCAATCGGCGACTTCGCCGTTGCAGCGTCCTACGACAGCGCACCCGGTGGCACCGCAACCGCGACCAACGGCGACCGTTGGGACATCCACGCCGCTTACTCCTTCGGCAACCTGACCGCCGCTCTGGCGTATGGCGAAACCGACACCACCGTGTCGCAGGAAATCACCGTCCTGACCCTGCAGGGTGACTTCGGCCCGCTGTCCGTTGCAGCCATCGTCGGTGACGAAGACGTGAACAACGCAGCCGGTACTCTGAACACCGCAGTTTCCGACACCTTCTACGGTGTGTCGGCATCCTACGCTGTGTCCTCCGCGACCTCCGTGAACTTCGCCTACGGCGACGGTTCCGGTTCCGGCGACGCGCGTCACATCGGTCTGGGTGCTGTGCACGACCTGGGCGGCGGTGTGTCCCTGCGTGGCGCAGTCGGCACCAAGCGTGTTGGCTCCGGCAACTCCACCACCGTTGCAGACTTCGGTGCTCAGTTCAGCTTCTAAGCTGACCTGAACCACCTTGGTTCTTGGGCGGGTTCCTTCGGGGACCCGCCCTTTTCTTTTGCCTCTTAACATTTGCGCGCAAACCGTGTTTCTCTGCGGCAAATCAGACATGAGGCCCGACCATGCCGCTAGAAGACATCAAATCCAGAATTGCCAAGGCTGAGGAACAGGCAGACCGCGCGCCCGGCAGCGTGCAGCTGATCGCCGTCTCCAAGGTGCAGCCGAACGAACGGGTCGCCGCGGTGCTGGAGCAGGGGCATCGTTGTTTCGGCGAAAACAAGGTGCAGGAGGCGGCCGGCAAATGGCCCGACTTCCGGGATCAGTTCGCAGGCGTGGATCTGCATCTGATCGGCCCGCTGCAAACCAACAAGGCACGGCAGGCGATGGAGCTGTTTGACAGCATTCATTCCGTCGACCGCCCCAAACTGGCCCGCACCCTGGCCCGTCTGGCGCAGGAACTGGGCAAATGCCCGGAGCTGTTCATCCAGGTGAACACCGGCGAAGAGTCTCAAAAGGCCGGCGTTCTGCCTGCCGAGGCAGATGATTTCATTTCCGAATGCCGCGCTCTGGACTTGCCGCTGCGCGGGCTGATGTGCATCCCCCCGGTCGATGAGGAAGCCAGCCTGCATTTTGCCCTCTTGGCCAAGATTGCCGCGCGCAACGGTCTGGATGGCCTGTCGATGGGGATGAGCAGCGATTTCGAGAAGGCCATTGCGCTCGGCGCGACCCATGTCCGCGTCGGCTCGGCGATCTTTGGCGAACGCAGCGCCTGAGCGCGACAGCCGAAGGTCTTGGGCGGTCAGCTGCCGGGGCGGGCGGGGATGATGATGCGGGTGCCCGGCGTGATCCGCGCGGCCAGCCAGTGCAGATCCCGCCGCGCAAAGGCAAGGCAGCCTTCGGTCGGATAACCGCGGCGGCGCCACTGGTGCAGAAAGATCGCCGAACCGCGCCCGGGGGTCGCTTGGGGCCAGTTCCAGTCGGTTGTCAGAACCAGGTCATACAGCGGATCCGCCCGCCGCAACCGTTCATGGCTGCCGCAGTAGGGTGCGCGCACATGTTGGTTGTACCGCGCGTCCGCGGCATCATCCGACCACAGATCGCCCGGCCCGATGGCCTGCGCCCAGGGGGCAGGCGCGCGCAGACGGTCGGGGCGGTAGAACATGCCGGTAATCCGGTGAAACCCAACCGGCGTGGCGCCATCGCCCTCTTGCTTGTGTCGGGTCAGTCCGCCCTTGCCGATCACACAAGGGAGCATTCGTCCCCAGACCCGCAGGCCACCGGGCGTCAGCACCAGGTCGGCGGGGGACATCACAGCATATGCCCGGACTTGCTGGCCTTGGTCGCCAGATAATGCCGGTTGTGGGCGTTCTCGCCCACCTTCAGCGCCACCCGCTCGCTCACCTCGATGCCGGTCTTTTCCATCATTGCGATCTTGTTGGGGTTGTTGGTCAGCAAACGCACCTTGGAAAAGCCAAGTTTTTGCAGAATGGCAGCACCCAGACGAAAATCGCGTTCGTCGTCCTCAAACCCCAGCCGGTGGTTGGCCTCGACCGTGTCAAACCCCTGATCCTGAAGCGAATAGGCGCGCATCTTGTTGGCAAGGCCAATGCCGCGCCCTTCCTGATTGAGATAGAGCAGCAACCCAGCACCCGCGGCCCCCATCTGGGTCAGGGCCCCGTGCAGTTGCGGTCCGCAGTCGCATTTGAGCGAGCCCAGCACGTCACCGGTGAAACAGGCCGAGTGCAACCGCGCCAGCACCGGTTGGGCGCGATCCGGGCGGCCGATTTCCACCGCGTAATGCTCTTCGGCACCATCGTCGGGGCGAAAGATATGCAACCGTCCAGCCTCGGCCGCGGCCATCGGCAGCCGCGCAGCGGCGACTGGGTTCAGAGGTGAGCTGGCGCTCAGCAGCGGGTCCGCGGCCGTTTTCGAGATGGTGGTCAGCCCGTGGTTGGCGGCAAACACGGCCGGGTGTTCTATGGGCACCAGTGCCGCCGCGGGCAGCAGCCGGGCGGATTTCACCAGCGCAATCGCCAGCCGGTGCAGATCTGCGGTGCCGCCACGCAGGCTGGTCAGCGGCCCCTTCAGCGGCACGTTCAGATCATCGGCCGGATCCGCCAGCGACTGGATCCAGGCCAGGCCTTCATCGGCGGGCACGGTGACGCGGCTGATGTCTTCGTCATAGACCCGCGCCTTCAGCGTTTCGGCGCGGCGCGCGGTCAACGCCAGCGACAGCTCGCCCAGGGTGCGCAGCTCTGCCAGACGGAGGGGCGTCAATGTCTCTACCGCAATGGCGAGGGTCGCCGCAGGTCCATCTGTCAGCACCACCGGCAGCCCCATGCGCAGATCCACCCGCGCGCGGGCCAGCAGTTCGATCATCGTGGGCATCAGGCTCATGCGGACTTCCGATGTTATTTTGTAACAAAAACCTCGGTGTGCTTACGCGGAAATGCAACGGATGTGAAACATTTTTGGCCTGCGGGACACGTCGGCGTGAAAGTATTGCAGCATATCTTGCCGCGGGCGCAAGGGATGCGCATGTGTGATCCTGTGAACAGGAGGGTTAGCCGATGGCGCAACTGAAGAAAATTCTGCTGGTGGATGACGACGACGACCTGCGCGAAGCCTTGAGCGAGCAGCTGGTGATGACCGAAGACTTCGATGTCTTTGAGGCGGAAAACGGCCAAAGCGCAATGGAGCGTGCCAAGGAAGCGCTGTATGATCTGATCATCCTGGACGTCGGCTTGCCCGACACCGACGGGCGCGAGCTGTGTCGGCTGATGCGCAAACAGGGCGTCAAGGCGCCGATCCTGATGCTGACCGGCCATGACAGCGACGCGGATACCATTCTGGGCCTCGATGCCGGGGCCAATGACTACGTGCCCAAGCCCTTCAAATTCCCGGTGCTGCTGGCTCGCATTCGAGCCCAGCTGCGCCAGCACGAACAGTCCGAGGACGCGGTCTTTGCGCTGGGGCCTTATACGTTCAAGCCGTCAATGAAGCTGCTGATCACTGAGGATGAGCGCAAGATCCGGTTGACCGAGAAGGAAACCAACATCCTGAAGTTCCTGTATCGCTCCAGCGACGGGGTGGTACCGCGCGATGTGCTGCTGCACGAGGTCTGGGGCTATAACGCCGGTGTCACCACCCACACGCTGGAAACCCATATCTATCGGCTGCGCCAGAAGATCGAGCCCGATCCCTCCAACGCGCGGCTGCTGGTGACAGAATCAGGCGGCTATCGCCTGGTGGCCTGATGTGATCCCGCGCATGTCCGGGTCATGACATGCACCTCCCTGTTGGACTTGGCCGGGCCTTGTGCCCGGTCTTTTTTTGGGGCTGCGGCGGCGCGCTAAATCTGCTCTGGCCCTTGGCGGCCGGGGCGGGCAGTATCGCGGCCAATCCGAAATTCATGATGAGACGCGCAATGCCCTTCACCCTTGCCACCTGGAACATCAACTCTGTCCGTCTGCGCGAACCAATCGTGCAGAAACTGCTGCAGGAGGAGGGTCCGGACGTTCTGTGCCTTCAGGAATGCAAGAGCCCGGTCGACAAGATCCCGCTGGAGGGGTTCGCGGCGCTTGGCTACACCCATATGGTTGCGCGCGGTCAAAAGGGGTACAACGGCGTCGCGATCCTGTCGCGCCTGCCGATCGAGGACGTGGGGGACAAGGATTTTGCGGGCCTTGGCCATGCCCGGCACGTGGCCGGGCGGCTGGAAAACGGCACCGTGATCCACAATTTCTACGTGCCTGCGGGCGGTGATGTCCCGGACCGCGAAAAGAACGAGAAATTTGGCCAGAAACTGGACTACCTGGCCGAAATGCGGGATTGGTTCCATGCCGAGACGCCGGAAAAGGCCATTCTGGTTGGGGATCTGAACATTGCGCCGCGCGAAGACGATGTCTGGGACCACAAGAAACTGCTGAAGGTGGTCAGCCACACCCCCATCGAAGTCGAGCATTTCGCCGATGTGATGGAGGCGGGCGGCTGGTCTGACGTGACCCGCAACGATATTCCGGACGGGCGGTTGTACAGCTGGTGGAGCTATCGCGCCAGGGACTGGGATGCCGCCGACAAGGGGCGGCGGCTGGACCATATCTGGGCAACGCCGGACATCCGCAACGCGGCCCATTCCAGCCGCATCGTGCGTGCGGCGCGCGGTTGGGAAAAACCAAGCGACCACGCGCCGGTCTTTGCCAGCTTCGACCTGTAGACGGCGGGCATGGGCGGTGGCGCTCCCGCCTGCTCCGGATCCTCCGCCGGAGGATCCTGCCCCGTTGGGCCGCGCACTGTGCTGACGCACAGTGCGGCGCTACCGCGCGATGGCCAGCAGGACGGGCAGCAGGGCGGGGAGCGCGGCAAGTAAACTCCACCCTTGGTTTCCGGCGCGCAGGATTCCATATAGGGGGCAAGTTCCAAGTGGAGAACAGACTGATGAGCGAAATACTGGGCGGCGCCGCACCGGCGGCAGATCTGATCAAGGACGTGTCCGAGGCCACCTTCATGCAGGACGTTGTCGAAGCGTCCATGCAGGTGCCTGTAATCGTCGACTTCTGGGCGCCGTGGTGCGGCCCGTGCAAGACCCTGGGTCCGATGCTGGAGGCCGCGGTGACCAAGGCCAAGGGCGCGGTGACCATGGCCAAGATCAACGTCGACGAAAACCAGCGTCTGGCGCAGGCGCTGGCGCAGCAGGGGCTGCCGCTGCAATCGATCCCGGCTGTTGTGGCCTTTGTGGAGGGGCGTCCGGTGGACATGTTCCAAGGCGCGGTGCCCGCCTCTGAAATTGATGCCTTTGTAAAACGCGTGGCCGAGGCCGCGGGCGTCAGCGCCGATGGCGGCCTGGGCGAGGCGCTGGAGGCGGCCGAGCAGATGCTGGCCGAAGGCGCCGTCGCGGATGCAGCACAGACCTTTGCCGCAATCCTGGGCGAGGACGACAAGAACGCGGCGGCCTATGGGGGCCTCGCACGCGCCCACATCGCGCTGGGAGAACTGGATCAGGCCGAAGCGGTGCTGAACGGCGCCCCGGCAGACATCTCCGACGCCCCGGAGATTGAAGCGGTCCACGCCCAGATCGCACTGGCGCGGCAGGCAGAAAACGCGGGCCCCGTGGCCGACTTGCGCGCCGCGGTCGAGGCCAACCCGGATGATCTGCAGGCGCGGTTTGATCTGGCGCAGGCGCTGCATGCGGCGGATGACGCCGAGGCGGCGGTGACGGAGCTGCTGGAGATCTTCCGCCGCGACCGGGAATGGAATGACGGCGCGGCCAAGACCCAGCTATTCACCATTTTCGATGCGCTCAAGCCCAATGACCCGGTGGTGCTGAATGGGCGGCGCAAGCTCAGCTCGATGATATTTGCCTAACATCCGGGCCGCGCTACACTCTGGACCATGATCCAGGCCGCTGACCTGCCGGACACGATCCCCGTGTTCCCATTGCCCGGGGCGCTTCTGCTGCCCCGGACCCGCTTGCCGTTGCACATCTTTGAACCGCGCTACCTGCAAATGTTTGAAGATACGCTGAAAACACGGCAGCGACTGATTGGCATGGTGCAACCGGTTCCGAGCAGGCGCGGCGATGGCGACGTGCTGCACAGCATCGGTTGCGCGGGGCGGGTCACCCAGTTTTCCGAGACCGAGGATGGCCGGTATCTGGTGACGCTCTCCGGCGTCTCCCGGTTCCGCATCACTGAGGAGGCCAGCGGTTTCACGCCCTATCAACGGTTTGATGTCAGCTGGCACGGATTTGACCGCGACCTGGGTCGCAGTGAAGCCGATGTTTCCTTGGATCGCGGGCCTTTCCTGCATCTGCTGGAGCGTTTCTTTGCAGCGCAGAACCTGTCCACCGACTGGGAGGCGCTCAAGGATGCCGAGGATGAGCTGCTGATCAACTCGCTGGCGATGCTGCTGGATTTTGAGCCGGAGGACAAACAGGCCTTGCTCGAGGCGCCCTGCCTTGCCACAAGACGAGAAACCCTGGTCACCTTGATCGAATTTGCCCTGCGTGGCGGCTCTCAGGAGGAAACCCTGCAATGAGTGAAACAAAGGCGAGTGAGCCTCAGGCGCCGGCCTTTGAGCGGCGGATGCTGGAAGCGCTTGTCTGTCCGCTGTCCCAGACCGTGCTGGAATACGACGCCGCGGCGCAAGAGCTGATCTCTCGCGCGGCCAATCTGGCCTTTCCGATTCGCAATGGCATCCCGGTCATGCTGGTGGATGAGGCGCGCACGCTGGACTGACGTGCGGGCGCGTACCCCGCAAAGCGGCAGCCCTCAGATCTTATTGCCTGTCAGCAGCTTCGGCAGGTCGCCGGTCAGCCCGGCGGCTTCGCGCATGAAATTGCGGCGCAGGCCGGGGATGGCGCCAGCCAGGCCCAGCCCCAGGTCACGGCCCAGCCGAAGGAGTGGATTGTCATTTGAAAACAGGCGGTTGAACATGTCTGTCGTTGTCGCCAGCGTGGCGGTGTCGAACCTGCGCCACTGCTGATACCGCTCCAGTACCAGCACAGAGCCGATGTCCTCTCCGCGGCGGGTCGCCTCCGTGATGACCTCGGCCAGCGCTCCGACATCGCGCAGGCCCGCATTCAGCCCCTGGCCCGCAATCGGGTGCAGCCCATGTGCGGCATCGCCCAGCAGCGCCACGCGCGGCGCGATGAAGCTGTTGGCGAGGCTCAGAGCCAGTGGATAGGTGAACCGCTTGCCCGCCAAGGCAATGTCCCCCAGGAAATCCCCGAATCGCGGCCTCAAGGCCTGTAGATAACCGTCGTCGTCCAGCGCATGGATGGCCTGCGCCGTCTCCGTGCGTTCGCTCCAGACGATGGAGGACAGGTTGCCCGGCAGCGGCAGGATCGCCAGTGGCCCGGCGGGCATGAAAAACTGGTGCGCCACCCCATGGTGCGGCTGCTCGTGGCGAATGGCACAGACCAGAGCCGTCTGTCCGTAATCCCACCCCGAGCGCTTGATCCCGGCGCGCAGTGCGGTGCCGCTGCGGCGCCCGTCGGAGCCCACCAACACCCGTCCGCGCAGTTCTGTGCCATCATCCAATGTCACGTCGACGCCATTGGCATCGATGGACTGGTTTACCACCCGGCGGCCATCGATTCGGGAAATGCCGGGGGTCTCGGCCATCGTCTGCTGCAAGGCGCGGCGCAAGAAGCGGTCTTCGACCATATAGCCCATCGGGCCTTCTTCCAGTTCTGCGTGGTCGAAATGCAGGAAAAACGGCGACGGTCCCTGGCCCGCATGACCGTCGGTCACTTTGATGTCCAGCATCGGCTGGGCGTGATCGGCCACATGCTGCCAGACGCCGGTTTGCTGCAACAGCCGCTGCGACGCCAGCGCCAGCGCATAGGCGCGCCCGTCAAAATTGTCTCTGGCCTGCTGCTCGGGTTGGAGCGCATCGACAATGGTGACGCTGTGACCGGTCTGAGCCAGCGCCAGGGCCAGGGCCGGGCCGTTGAGCCCGCCGCCCACGATCAGGATATCGGAAGTGTTCTTCATGCCCTGCACTATGCGCCTGCGGGCGAGATTGTCCATGCGGCATGGGTGGGATTGTGCCTTTGCCGCGCGGCCGTTACCGTCGCGCCGACAGCGAATTGGAAGGGATGCGGATGCAAGACTGGCTGACACTGACAGCGGCTGAGCTGGGGCGGGGAATCGCGCAGGGGCAGATCAGCCCGCTGGAGCTGACCCACTGCTATCTGGAGGCTATCGCGGCGCACCCCGCGCGGGACCGGATCTATACGCACGTCACCAGTGACCGCGCCCTGGCCGAGGCCGAAGCGGCGGAGGGCCGCGCCCGGGCAGGCCTGCGCCGCTCGCTTCTGGACGGGGTGCCGCTCAGCTGGAAAGACCTGTTCGACAGCGCAGGCACCCCCACCGAATCCGGGTCCGACCTGCTGAAGGGGCGGGTGCCGGATCGCGACGCGTGGGTGCTGCGCAACGCCACGCAGATGGGGGCGGTCTGCCTTGGCAAGACCCATATGAGCGAGCTGGCGTTCTCTGGTCTCGGCTTCAACCCGGTCAAGCAGACCCCGCCCTGCATTAATGATGCCGCAGCGGCGCCGGGCGGGTCGTCCTCGGGGGCAGCCGCCTCCGTGGCCTTTGGGCTGGCGGCGGCGGCCATCGGTTCGGATACCGGCGGGTCGGTGCGTATCCCTTCAGCTTGGAACGACCTCGTTGGGCTTAAAACCACCTCTGGACGGATTCCGCTGGAAGGGGTGGTGCCGTTGTGTTTGAAATTCGACACCATCGGCCCGCTGGCACGCTCGGTTGAGGATGCAGGGCTGCTGCTGGGCCTGCTGGAGGGCGGATCTGGCCCCGACCTGCGCAACCCGGCCCCGCTGCGGGGCCGCCGGTTTGCCGATCTGCAAACCGTGGCGCAGGAGGATCTGGATCCGGCGGTTGCCGCCGCGCACCAGACCGCGCTGGACCGGCTGCGCGAAGGCGGCGCAGAGATCGTGCCGCTGGATGTGCCACAGCTGGAAGAGGCCATGGGTCTGAGTCCGATCCTGTTCACCACTGAGGCCTACGGGCTGTGGAAAGACGTGATCGAAGAGGCCCCGCATCTGATGTTCGCCGAAGTGCTGGAGCGGTTCCGCTCCGGTGCGCAGTTCAGCGGCGCTGACTATGTTGCGGCGTGGCAGCGGCTGGAGCAGCTTCGCAAGGTCTGGGCGCAGGCAGTGGCCGGCTTTGATGCGGTGCTCAGTCCGGCGGCGCCGATCCTGCCGCCCAATCTGGATCGTCTGCAACGCGATCATGACTATTATGTGCGGTCGAATCTGCTGGCGCTGCGCAACACCCGGATCGGCAACCTGATGGGATTGGCCGCGCTGTCGCTGCCGACGGGCGCGCCCAGCTGCGGCTTGCAGGTTCTGGGCACGGCCGACGGCGAGGAGGCGCTGCTGCGCATCGGCACCGCGATAGAGGCCGCCTTGGCCTGAAAGCCACAGCTGGCCGGGCGGGCCATGCAGCGGGTGGACGCACCCGCCCGCCCCCTGTAAACTATGGCGCAAACGGGGCGCCAATGATCCCGTGACCGAGGCAGAACACATGACTTTTCCTGAGCGGTTCTCGAACCTGCCGGCCTACGCATTTCCGCGTCTGCGGGCGCTGTTGGACCACCACACCCCCGGCGGGGATGTGGTGCATATGACCATTGGCGAACCGAAACACGCATTTCCCGCCTGGGTCAGCGATGTGATCACCGAGAATGCGGCGGGCTTTAACCAGTACCCCGCAAACGACGGCACGCCGGAGTTGCGCGGCGCCATGGCCGACTGGATCCAGCGCCGCTACGCTGTGGCGGTCGACCCGGCCACCCAGGTGATGGCTCTGAACGGCACCCGCGAAGGCCTGTACAATGCGGCGATGGCGTTGTGTCCCGAACAGAAAAACGGCCAGCGCCCCGCGGTGCTGATCCCGAACCCGTTCTATCAGGTCTATATGGTAGCCGCGCTGTCAGTCGCCGCAGAGCCCGTCTTTGTTCCCGCAACTGCGGCAACCGGCCACCTGCCGGATTACGAGAGCCTGCCCGCTGATGTGCTGAACCGCACCGCCGTTGCCTATATCTGTTCCCCGGCCAACCCGCAGGGTGCGGTGGCCTCGCGCGGGTACTGGGAGCGGCTGATCCGGCTGGCAGAGACGCACGATTTCCGCATCTTCGCGGATGAATGCTACTCCGAAATCTACCGCGATACCGCGCCGGTTGGCGCGCTCAGCGTCGCGCAGGAACTGGGGGCCGATCCCGAACGGGTGGTGCTGTTCAACTCGCTGTCCAAACGATCAAACCTGCCGGGGCTACGCGCCGGGCTGATTGCAGGCGGGCCGGAGACGATCGGCCGTGTCAAGCAACTGCGGGCCTATTCCGGCGCGCCCATTCCGGGGCCGTTGCAGGTGGCCGCGGCCCGCGTCTGGGCGGATGAGGCGCATGTGTCAGAGAACCGCGCGCTCTATCAGCAGAAATACACCATCGCGGACGAGGTCTTTGCCGGGCTGGATGGCTACATGCCCCCCGAAGCGGGCTTTTTTCTTTGGTTGCCGGTGGCTGATGGCGAACAGGCGGCGCTGAAGCTGTGGCAGCAGACCGGCATCCGGGTGCTGCCCGGCGCCTATCTGGCGCAGGGGGCAGCAGGCAGCAACCCCGGCGAAGGATATATCCGGGTGGCTCTGGTGGCGCCCGCTGAGGAGACCCGTCGCGCGCTCACCGCGTTGCGCGATTGTCTCTATTGAAGACCGCGGCGTGCCCCCGAAGGCCGGGCAGCCGCCAAGATCAACAAACGAACAGGCCCAGGACCCGGCGGCCAACAGCCGGGCAGGGGTCAGCAGAAACGGAACTGAGGTAGGCATGGCATTTCAAACCCGCAGCCGCGACCCGCTGCTCGACAGCAACATGCAGGCGGCCATTGAAAAGCGCGGCAAGGAATTGATTGGTCTGGCGCTGATCCTGGCGGGGCTGATGTTCGCGGCGATGCTGGGCTCCTACACGCCCGAGGATCCGAACTGGACCGTGTCAACGGATGCGCCGGTGCAGAACTGGCTGGGCCGCCCGGGTGCGTCTGTGTCGTTCATCCTGATTACCCTGTTTGGCAAGGCCAGCTGGGCGATGCCGCTGTTTCTGTCGGCCTGGGGGCTGCGGTTCGTCTTGCACCGCGGCGAGGACCGGGTGGTCTGGCCGCTGCTGGTGTCGGTGCCATGGCTGCTGGTGGTGGCGCTGCATATGGAAACCCTGAACGCCAGCAACAGCTGGCAGCAGCATTACGATTTCGGCCTTGGCGGCATGGTTGGATACACCTTCCTGGGCGCACTGTTGGCCCTGTTGCCGGTCGGGTTGCATTTCATGGTCAAGATCATGTCGCTGCTCAGCGCCGCTGGTATGCTGGCGCTAGGGTGCGTCGTGCTGGGCTTTACCTGGCCGGAGGTCCGCAAGGGGCTGCACCGGGTGATGGTCGGCCTGATCCTCGGCTATGGTGGGATTGCCGCGCTGCTGGGCCGCGGGGCGTCAACGGGCCTTCAGGCGGCAATGACATACCGCCGCGATCGTGGCACGGCGCAGGAGATCCCGGACGCGGACCCCTATGCCGCGGCTGAGCCCGAGGCTGATGTGTTCGAAGATTACCCGGAGGAAATCTATCAGCAGGAACCACTGCTGGAAACGCCGCTGCTGGATCCCGGTGCCGCATCCGTACCTGCGGCGCCCGCGGCCAAGCCGGGTCTGCTGGCGCGGGTTCCCGGGCTGATCCGCCGCACTCCGGTTCCGGACCCGGCAGATGCCGCGCTGACCACCGCAGAGTCGGCAGACCTGGCAGAGGGCACAGAAGGCGGCGGCGACCGGATCTCGGAGAAGATTGCCAACGCGGTGCGCATCCGCCGCGCCGCGGAGGTGCGACCGGAGGAAGACCCGAATCTGCCCCTGACCAAGGGGCGCGGTCAACGTCCGGCGCCGTTGATCTTCAACGCGGCGTCGGCGCAGGGCGGCTTGCCCCCGGAGCCGCCGCTGACTGCGACCACGCCGTCGCACCGGCAGGATCCGCCGCTGCACAGCGAATCGCCTGTCGCGCAGGATGATGCGGCGACCGCCGCGCCTGTTGCCACGCCGACGCCCGATGCGCTCGACCCGGCACCGCAAACCGCCGCACTGTCAGAGACGCCGACGCCCGCGACCCCGGCGGCCATGCTGGCGCCGGATCACGTTGCCAGCGAGGGTCTGCCGGACCTCTCTGCCGCGCGCGAAACGCCGTCGGACGCCGCCTCGCGCCCTGCGGCCCCCGCCCGGCCCAGCCTCGATCTGCCGGTGGCAGAACCGCGCCGGGCCGTGGTGGAACACACGGTCCGCAAGCCGGTGCAGCCCTCGACCCGCGCCAAGGCCGAGGCGCAGCCCAATTTAGGCTTTGACGACAGCAACAGCGGTTTTGAACTGCCGCCGCTGAGCCTGCTGACAAACCCCGAGAGCATCGAACGCCACCACCTCAGCGACGAGGCGCTGGAGGAAAATGCGCGGATGCTGGAATCAGTTCTGGATGATTATGGCGTAAAGGGCGAGATTGTCTCGGTGCGTCCCGGGCCCGTTGTGACCATGTATGAACTGGAACCGGCGCCGGGCCTCAAGGCGTCGCGGGTGATTGGCCTGGCGGATGATATCGCGCGCTCGATGTCGGCGCTGTCGGCGCGGGTTTCTACCGTGCCGGGTCGCACCGTCATCGGTATCGAACTGCCGAATGAGAACCGCGAAAAGGTGGTCCTGCGCGAGATCCTGTCGAGCCGCGATTTCGGCGACGGCAATCACGCTCTGCCGCTGGCCCTGGGCAAGGACATCGGCGGCGATGCGATGGTGGCGAACCTCGCCAAGATGCCGCACCTGCTGATTGCGGGCACCACCGGCTCCGGTAAATCGGTGGCAATCAACACCATGATCCTGTCGCTTTTGTACAAGCTGACGCCGGAGGAATGCCGCCTGATCATGATCGACCCCAAGATGCTGGAACTCAGCGTCTATGACGGTATCCCGCATCTGCTGTCGCCGGTTGTGACCGACCCAAAGAAGGCCGTCGTGGCGCTGAAATGGGTGGTCGGCGAGATGGAGGACCGCTACCGCAAGATGTCCAAGATGGGCGTGCGCAACATCGCCGGCTACAACGGCCGCGTGAAAGAGGCGCTGTCCAAGGGCGAGATGTTCAGCCGCACGGTGCAGACCGGTTTTGACGACGAGACCGGCGAGCCGGTGTTCGAGACCGAAGAATTCGAACCCAAGGCGCTGCCCTATATCGTGGTGATCGTCGATGAGATGGCCGATCTGATGATGGTCGCGGGCAAGGAGATCGAGGCCTGCATCCAGCGCCTGGCGCAAATGGCGCGGGCTTCCGGTATTCACCTGATCATGGCGACGCAGCGCCCCTCCGTGGATGTGATCACCGGCACCATCAAGGCCAACTTCCCGACCCGGATTTCCTTCCAGGTGACGTCCAAGGTCGACAGCCGCACCATTCTTGGCGAAATGGGCGCCGAGCAGCTCTTGGGCATGGGCGACATGCTGTATATGGCGGGCGGCGCCAAGATCACCCGTTGCCACGGGCCGTTCTGTTCGGATGAAGAGGTGGAGGAAGTGGTCAATCACCTCAAGCAGTTCGGACCGCCGGATTACGTCGGCAGCGTGCTGGACGGCCCGGATGACGACAAGGCCGACAATATTGATGCGGTGCTGGGTCTGAACACGGGCGGCAACACTAACGGCGAAGATGCGCTTTATGATCAGGCGGTGGCGATTGTGATCAAGGATCGCAAATGCTCGACATCCTACATTCAGCGCAAGTTGGCGATTGGCTACAACAAGGCCGCGCGGCTAGTGGAGCAGATGGAGGATGAGGGCGTGGTCTCTGCCGCGAACCACGTGGGCAAGCGGGAAATTCTGGTTCCCGAACAGTAGGCTGACGAAAACCTGCCGATGCCGGGCCGTGATGCGCCCGGCATCTTCACATCTGCCACAGGCTGCCTATGTTGAAGGGCATGAAACGCATTGCCCTTGCCCTTGCCCTGACCCTCTGCGCCCCGGCTTCCTGGGCCGCAGAGAAGCTGAGCCTGAATGAAATCTCGCGCTTCTTGAACGGGATCACCACGGCGACCTCTTCCTTTACCCAGATCAACGACGACGGCAGCCTGTCCACAGGAAAGCTGTACATCCACCGGCCCGGGCGGATGCGGTTTGAGTATGATGGCAAAGCCGGTGGGACCGTTGTTGCAGGCGCCGGCGCGGTGGTGATCAAAGATCCCAAGTCGAACCAGCCGCCGGAAACCTACCCGCTGAAACGAACGCCGCTGTCGATCATCCTCGCCCGCCAGGTCAATCTGGGACGCGCCAACATGGTGGTGGGGCACGGTTTCGATGGCACCTCGACGGTGGTGCGGGCGCAGGATCCGGAAAACCCCGAATACGGCAGCATCGAGCTGATGTTCACCAGCAATCCCGTCGAGCTGCGCAAATGGGTGATCCACGACAGTGCGGGCAGCCAGACCACGGTTGTTCTGGGGCCGCTGGAAACCGGGCAGCGGCTGCCGTCCCGGCTGTTTAGCACCTCGCCCTAAGCGCGCGCGAAGCGCGTCGCCCCAATTCTTTTTTAATCGCGGCGCCCTCCCGCGCCCGCACAGGCTTCGGCAGGCCGAAGCCCGCTGGCGGCCTTGGGCCGGGCGCCGGGCTTTTGCCCGGCGCGGTTGCGCCTAGCTGTAACGAGGCCTGTCCGGCGAAACCTGGCGGCAAGGGCGCACCGCGCGGCAGCGCGGTGCCCGGCCCAACGGTTTGGGGGCTTTCGCAGAAAGCACCGCAAGCGGGCGGGAGTGCCTGCCCGCCGGAGCCTGTTTCGGGCTAGCGGAACTTGCGGCAGGTGGCCAGTTGCGCCTGATACGTCTGCGCACGGTCCTCGGCACGGGCGGCGACACGCATCAGCCAGGGTTTCGCGCGGTAGCTGCCGCGGGCAAATCCGCTGTGGCCCTCGTGGTAGGCGAGATACTGGTTGCGCGCATCATAGAGCGCGATGCCGTTCTTCTCGTAGCTCTTGCGCATGTACCAGCCCATGAAATCGGTGGCATCGCTGATCCGGTCGCGTCTGGCACGGCGGTTGCCGGTTTCGCGGCGGTAATCGTCCCAGGTTCCGTCCAGAGCCTGGCTGTAGCCATAGGCGCTGGATTGCCGCCCCACTGGAATCACGCCCAGCACATATTGGTGCGGCGTGCGCGCGTCGCCGCGAAAACGGCTTTCGTGATAGATCGTCGCCATCTGCACATGCACCGGCACGCCCCAGCGTTTCTGGGTCTTGCGGAATGCCTTCAGATATTCCGGGCGCTGCTGGATGATGCTGCACGCATTGTCCAGATGACGCGGCGGTGAATTGTACCCGCCTCCACAAGACGCAACCGCCAAGAGGAGGATAAGGGCGCTGATGAGTCTGCTCATGACCTCTGCCCGTGTTCTTTTGCCTGTGGTGTTCTTTTGGCAGCAGTCTAGCGGATCGCGGCTGCGGTGAAAATCACATTTCCAGAACCAGCCCCAGCAAAAGAGGCAGCAGCACCGCGGACAGCAGGGTCGAGACCACCACCAGGCCTGCCACCGCCTGCGCATCCGCCTTGAACTTCTCGGCCAGCAGGTAGGCGGTCACGGCCACTGGAGTCGCCAGTTGCAGGATCAGCACGCCGGCAGCGGTGCCATCCAGGCCAAAGACCAGCGCGAGCGCCCAACCAGCGGCGGCGCTAATCAGGAATTTCACCAATGACACAACGCAGGCGGTGCTTGTGCGCCCCGGTGTCAACCGTGCCACGGCGGTGCCCAGCGTGATAAGCATCAGCGGCACTGCCATCTGTCCGATCAGCGACAGCGCGTTGGTCAGGAAGGCCGGCGTCTGCCAGTCCTGCCACAGGAACAGCCCGCCCATGAGGGTTGCCCAGACCATCGGTTCGCGGATCACCTTACTGCCGGCGCCGCGTCCCGCCACCAGGTAGATCCCATAGGTGAACGACAGCACTGCTGAGACCGCCAGCATCACCACCGCATAACCCAGCCCGGCCTCGCCAAAGGCGAACAGCGACAGCGGGATGCCGATATTGCCAGTATTTCCAAAGATGAACGGCGCCAGAAAGGTGCGTCGTTCCAGACCGACGCTGCGGCACAGGATCTCGCCGGCCACCGCGAGCACCCCGTGCCCGGCCAGTGCCGCCAGCATAAAGGTGCCCAAAGCGGCCTTGTCCAATGTGGTCTGCATCAGTGCTGTGAAAATCAGACAGGGCACCGCCAGCGTCATGGCCAGCCGGGTCACGAACTCGGTGCGATACTCGAAACCCAGTTTCACCCAAGTGAAACCCACAAGCGCAAGCAGGAAGACGGGGGCTGTGATTTCCAGCACTGTCACGGCGAGGTTCACAGTCTGTTTCCCTGAAAATTTGTGTCAAGCGTTGGACAATTGCCGCACTGGCGCGCTATTTACAAGAGGACGGGGGCAGATAGGACCATGATGAGAACACGCGCAAAGTACAACCTCGGGCAGGTCGTCCGTCATCGCAAGCACCCCTTTCGCGGGGTGGTGTTCGATGTCGATCCTGAATTTGCAAATACCGAAGAATGGTATGAAGCAATCCCTGAGGACAGCCGTCCGGTCAAGGATCAGCCGTTCTACCACCTTCTGGCAGAGAACGATCAGACCTATTACGTCGCCTACGTGTCAGAGCAGAACCTGGTCGCGGACTACTCGGGAGAGCCGGTCGGCCACCCGGATGTGCCGGAGATGTTCGGCAATTTCGACGGCGGCGCCTATGTGTTGCATTACCCGCTGAACTGACGCCGATGGCGCGGCAGCTGACGGTCCGCCCAGCAGTCCGCCGGCCCCAACGTTCGCCGCGCCCCAGCTCTCCGCGAGCCATAGGACGCGGCGCGGATCAGTAGCCCAGCGCGCAGCCATCCTTGCGCGGGTCGCTGCCGCCGATCAACACGCCAGACGCATCCATGCGGATTGCCTGCGCACCGCCCAGCGGCGTGTCTGGCACCTCGACCTTATGGCCCAGATCCGCCAGCTGCTGGCGCACGTCGGATGTATAGCCACGCTCCACCTTCAGAATGTGACCATCCGCAAAACAGCGCGGCGCATCGATGGCTGATTGCAGGTCCATGCCGAAATCGCTGAGATTGCTGACCAGCCGGGCGTGCCCCGCGGGCTGGTAGCCGCCGCCCATCACGCCAAAGGGCATCACCACCTCGCCGCCCTGTTTCAGCATGGCGGGAATGATCGTGTGCATCGGGCGCTTGCCTGGCGCCAGCTCATTCGGGTGGCCCTGTTCCAGGCTGAAGCCGGCACCGCGGTTTTGCAGCAGAATGCCAAATTTTTCCGACGCGATGCCCGAGCCAAAGCCATGGAAGATCGAGTAGATCAGCGACACCGCCATCCTGTCACGGTCGACGACAGTAATGTAAACGGTATCCTTGTGGATGGATTCGCTTAGCGGGGCGGCGGCGGCCATGGCGCGGCGGGGAT
Source organism: Leisingera sp. SA32 (assembly GCF_056033425.1). Lineage (NCBI taxonomy): Bacteria > Pseudomonadati > Pseudomonadota > Alphaproteobacteria > Rhodobacterales > Roseobacteraceae > Leisingera > Leisingera sp. SA32. Next base: position 402,760 of record NZ_JBVYHB010000001.1, read on the forward strand.
CGATCAGCGCCGCCAGCCCGGCGGCTGTTTCCGGTGCCAGCATATGGTCGAGCCGCGCGGTGTGATCCGGATCCGCCAGGAACCTGTTGCGCGCATCATAGGCCAGCTTGGACGCCTCGGCCTCGATGTGGGCGCGCTCTGCCCCCATTGGGTCCATCGCGGCAATGTCAAAATGTTTCAGGATGTTCAGCAGCAACAGTGCCGTGGCGCCCTGGCCGTTTGGCGGGTGCTCCACCAGATCATAGCCCCGATAGCTGCCGTCCACCGGGACGGTGGCAAGGGCGCGGGCGGCGGCAAAATCCTCCGCGGTATGGACACCGCCATGGGCGAGCAGCGTGGCAATCATGTCCTCTGCCACTTCGCCGCGGTAGAACCCGTCCCGGCCATCGCGGGCGATCCGGCGCAGAACCTCTGCCTGACCCGGCGCGCGGAACATCTCGCCGGTTTGCAGCGGTTTGCCGGCATTCAGATAATGCTGCCGCGCCGCACCTTGCAGGCTTTGGGCGTCCTTGTTCCAGTCAAACGCAGTCCGGGCGGCCACTGGCACCCCCTCTTCGGCATATTGGATGGCCGGTTGCAGCAGAGTATCCAGCCCCAGCGTGCCCTCCGTCTCTGCCAGTTGGCAAAAGGCGTCGATGGCGCAGGGGATTGTGACCGCATCGGCACTGCGCAGCGGCACCGCCGACAGCCCGCGCTCGCGCAGGGTGGCGGCGCTTGCGGCGGCCGGGGCGCAACCGGAGCCGTTCAGCGCTCGCACCGGTTGGCCGGGCCGGGACTGCAACACAAAGCAATCGCCGCCGATGCCGGTCATCTGCGGCTCGCAGATCCCCAGCAGCACCGCGCCGGCCAGAGCGGCATCCATTGCATTGCCGCCGCGTTTCAGGATGTCCACCGCCACGCTCGCTGCCAGGGGGTGCGATGTCGCGCACATGCCGTTTGCGGCGATCACGGCGGACCGGCCAGGATGGTGGAAATCGCGCATGTAGCTGCTCCTCGCTGTTGTTGGGCAGAGCCTAGAATCCGCGCGCCCGAAGCTCAAGCGGCGAGGGTCGACATCGACGTGGCGCCCTGGCGACGGCGTGTCTCTACACTGCGGAGCGAGGCCGCGGAGGAAAAAGGGAGAGGGGGCGATCAACCCATGCATTGGTCAGATGCCACGCATAGGGACGGCAGGCCCGTGACATGCCGGGCCATGAACGGTTTGGTGCAGGCAAGGCTCAGACCTTGGCCGAATGTCCCGTCACCTGGATTTCGAAGCAAAGCGACAGGTTGTTGTTGCCCTCAGTGCGTTCATACTGGACCTTGCTGGCGAGTTCGCGGATCAGGAACCAGCCAAAGCCGCCTTCGGGCAGGTCCTGGATGGGGACATCCACATTCGCGGGTTTGCCTTCGGGCAGGATACCCGACTGGAACGGCGCGCCTGCATCCTGGATGGAGATCCACAGCCGTTCGGAATAGAGCTCCCCACGTATCCGCACATCGCCAGGCGCGGTACCGGCGTAGGCGTGTTCCACAACATTGTTCACGGCTTCTGTCAGGGCGATTTGAACCTCGTCCACACGGGAACCCGGCACCCCAAGGGAGCGCAGTTTCTCCACCACCGAGGATATACCCGAGCGGGCATCCAGATTCGTGGCTGTGAACGAGCAGGCAAATGTTTTTACCATCAATATCTCGCTTTACGCGTCCTACGCAGTCGGTGTCAGGAGTTGGCGTCAGCCGGGGCGGTCGCATCGCCGAGCGATGCGTAAAGGTCAAAAATGGTATCCATACGGGTAAGCCTGAACACTTTTTCAACCATAGGCGTCAGCCCGGCCAGGTCCAGCTTGCGGCCGCTGCCCAGCTGTTTCATAGCTGCGACAATAGCGCCCAGGCCGCTGGAATCGATAAATTGCACCTCGGACAGATCCAGGATGACGCGATCCGGCCCGCTTTCGGTCTCGGTGCGCATGTCCTCTTTGAACTGGATGGCCATGGCGGCGTCAATGCGCTCGGCATTGACTTTGACGATCTGGGCACCGTCCGTCATGGTGGTTGTCAGGCTCATGATGTCCCCCTGGGATCTTGTGTCTCTCAACAGCACTCTAGACTGCAAAGCTTACTATTCTGTAGGTGTTGTTTCGACACTTGGAGGAAAATTGCATGAAAGATGTTGTTATTGCCGGCGCCGCCCGGACACCGATGGGCGGGTTCCAGGGCATGTATGACGGTGTGACGGCTTCGGAGCTCGGCGGCGCGGCGATCAAGGCTGCACTGGAGGGGGCTGGCACCAAAACGGTCGACGAGTTGCTGATGGGCTGCGTGCTGCCTGCGGGCCAGGGCCAAGCGCCTGCCCGGCAGGCCGGCTTTGCTGCGGGGCTCGGCGAAGAGGTGCCCGCCACCACGCTCAACAAGATGTGCGGCTCTGGCATGAAAGCGGCGATGATCGCCTTTGACCAGATTGCCCTGGGGCAGGCCGACACCATGGTGGCTGGCGGCATGGAGAGCATGACCAACGCGCCTTATGTGCTTCCAAAGATGCGCGGCGGCGCCCGTATCGGCCACGGTCAGGTGATCGATCATATGTTCCTCGACGGGCTGGAAGACGCCTACGACAAGGGCCGCTTGATGGGCAGTTTCGCCGAGGATTGTGCGGAGAAGTACCAGTTCACCCGCGAGGCTCAGGATGAATATGCGCTCAAGTCGCTCTCCAACGCATTGGCGGCGCAGGACAGCGGCGCGTTTGAAGACGAGATCGCTGCGGTCACCGTGAAAAGCCGCAAAGGCGAGGTGGTGACCGAGGCGGACGAGCAGCCCAAATCGGCGCGCCCAGAAAAGATCCCGACGCTCAAACCAGCCTTCCGCAAGGACGGCACCGTGACGGCGGCCAATGCCTCCTCGATTTCCGACGGCGCCGCGGCGCTGGTGCTGGCGTCGGCCGATGCGGCCCAGGCCCAGGGGCTGACAGTCCGCGCCCGCATCCTGGGGCACGCCAGCCATGCCCAGGCGCCGGGCTGGTTCACAACCGCCCCGGTGCCGGCGGCGCAAAAGCTGCTCAAGACCATCGGCTGGAGCGTTGAAGACGTGGACCTGTGGGAGGTGAACGAAGCTTTTGCCGTGGTGCCGATGGCCTTCATGCACGAAATGGGCATCTCTCGCGACATCGTGAACGTGAACGGCGGCGCCTGCGCGCTGGGCCACCCGATCGGTGCGTCGGGTGCGCGGATCATGGTCACGCTGCTGAACGCGCTGGAGAAACGCGGTCTGAAACGCGGTGTGGCCGCGATCTGCATCGGCGGCGGTGAAGGCACGGCCATCGCGATTGAACGGGTCTGACGGCTCTTCTTCTGGCCGAAATATCCTCGGGGGTGAATTGACCGCCAGGTCAAGAGGGGGCAGACAGCCCCCTCTGCTATGTTGAAGGAGGGCACCCATGCGGGTCGATTACCAAACCTTGGCCAAAACCGTCGCGGCACTGACCGATGGCGAGACCGACGAGGTGGCGCTGATGGCCACGCTGGCCTGCGAGGTGCATCACGCCGACACGAGGTTCGACTGGACCGGGTTCTATCGAGTGGTGGCGCCGGAGCTGTTGAAGATCGGCCCCTATCAAGGAGGTCACGGCTGCCTGCAGATCCCGTTTTCCCGCGGCGTCTGCGGCGCGGCTGCCCGCACCGGCGAGGTGCAGCTGGTGGCGGATGTCGAGTCCTTTCCGGGTCACATCGCTTGCGCCTCCTCAACCCGGTCGGAGCTGGTGCTGCCGGTCTGGAACCATCAGGGTGCGCTGATCGGGGTGTTCGACATCGACAGTGACCAGCCCGATGCCTTCACCAAAGAGGACGCGGAACAGTTGGCGGCCATCCTGGCGCAGGTGTTTGGCCGCGCCTGACGGATTTCAGGGGCTTTGCCCCTCGGCCTGCGGCCTCACCCCAGAGTATTTCCGACCAGAAAGAAACCACCCGGTGCCGAACAGACGCCGGGTTTTTTCGGGCGCGCTCAAGCGCGTGAAAAAATGTCTTGAAATTTCACGCGCAGTGGCCATTGTGAAAAAAGATGATGATTTTTCATGAAAGGCGGAGCGAGGCTGTGCGCGATCAAATCCAGACCGGGGCGACGTTGGGCGCGGATATTCGCGCCCTGCGCAAAGCGCGGGGGCTGACGCTGGCGCAGATTGCTTCCCGGCTGAACCGCTCTGTCGGCTGGTTCAGCCAGGTGGAACGCGATCTTTCGGAGCCATCGATTTCGGATCTGCGCCAGATCGCACAGGCGCTGGGGGTGCCGATGTCGATGCTGTTTGCCCATTCCGAGGCGCCGGCCGCAGAGCGTGGCTATGTGGTGCGCGCGGGAAGTCGTCGCCCGATGGGCTCCGGCGAGGAGGGGCTCATCGAAGAGCTGCTGTCGCCGGATCTCACCGATGATTTCGAGATGGTGCATTCCACCTTTCAGCCGCGCTCTCGCATGCAGACCCCGGCAGACCGGCCAACGCAGGAGGTGGGCTACATGATCTCGGGCCAGCTGGATCTGGAAATTGGTGGCCGCCCGTTCACCGTTGGCCCCGGTGACAGTTTTCGCATCCGCCATGAACCTTACCGCTGGGCCAACCCCTATGACGTGCCCGCGGTGGCGATCTGGGTGATCGCGCCACCAGTTTACTAGCCCGCGCTGGCAAGGAATGCGCATGACCAAGGGGCGCAGGCCCGCAACAAGATTGCATAGAGGGAGCAACCATGTCCGAGTTTCCAACCAAGGCCCGCGTTGTCATCGTTGGCGGCGGCGTCATCGGCTGTTCGGCGCTGTATCATCTGGCCCAAAAGGGCTGGGCTGATTGTGTTCTGCTGGAAAAGAACGAGCTGACGGCCGGCTCCACCTGGCATGCGGCGGGCAATGTGCCGACGTTCTCGACCTCCTGGTCGATCATGAACATGCAGCGTTATTCGACCGAACTCTATGCCCGCCTGGGGGAGGAGGTCGACTACCCGATGAATTATCACCAGACCGGGTCGATCCGGTTGGCGCATACGCAGGAACGGATGCAGGAGTTCGAACGTGCCTGTTCGATGGGCCGTTACCAAGGCATCGGAATGGAGATATGGACACCCGAGCAGGCCAAAGAGCGCTATCCCTTTCTGGAAACCCATGATCTGAAGGGTGTGCTGTGGGATCCTTCCGATGGCGACATCGATCCGGCGCAGGTCACCCAGGCCCTGGCCAAGGGCGCGCGCGACAGGGGCGCGCGGATCATCCGCTTCTGTCCGGCAACCGGGGTGACGCAGCAGGCGGACAAGAGCTGGGTCGTACACACCGACAAGGGTGATATCGCCTGCGACCACGTGGTCAACGCCGCCGGATATTACGCCCAGCGGGTTGGTGAATGGTTCAAACCCTACGGGGGGCGCACCGTGCCGATGATGGTGATGAGCCATCAGTATCTGCTGACGGAACAGATCCCCGAGGTCGAAGCGCTCAGCAAGGAAACCGGCAAGAAGCTGCCCCTGATCCGCGATGTGGATGTCTCCTACTACCTGCGCCAGGAGAAGAACGGTTATAACCTCGGCCCCTATGAGCCGAATTGCCGGGGCTACTGGATGACCTCGGACGACCCGATGCCGGAGGACTTCTCGTTCCAGCTGTGGTCCGATGACCTGGACCGGATCGAGGACATCGTGGCCGACGCGATGGAGCGGGTGCCATTGATGCAGACGGCCGGTGTTTCCAGCGTCATCAACGGGCCGATCCCCTATGCCCCGGATGGTTTGCCGCTGCTCGGTCCTATGCCGGGCGTCGACAATGCCTTCGAGGCCTGCGTTTTCACCTTTGGCATCGCCCAGGGCGGCGGCGCGGGCAAGGTGCTGGCGGAATGGATCGTTGACGGGCGCACCGAATGGGACATGTGGGCGGTCGATCCGCGCCGCTACACCGATTACACCGATCAGGACTATTGCAACCAAAAGGGCATGGAGGTCTACGGCAACGAATATGCCATGCACTTCCCGCACCACGAGTGGCCCGCCGCGCGCGACAAGAAGGTGAGCGAAGTGCATGCCCGCGTAAAGGAACTGGGCGGCCAGATGGGCGTCTACAACGGATGGGAACGCGCCAACTGGTTTGCCAAGGAAGGCGACGACACCTCCGAGGCGGCGACGCAGACCTGGGGTCGCGCCGGGCCGTGGCAGCCGCGCATCAAGGAAGAATGCGAGGCGGTTCGCGACGGTGTCGGTGTGCTGGACCTGCCGGGGTTCTCCCGCTTCAACCTCTCGGGCGAGGGCGCGGCAGAGGCCTTGCGCGGGCTGATTGCCGGCGGTCTGCCCAAGGTGGGCCGGATGAACCTGATCTATATTGCCGACGACCGCGGGCGCATCGTGACAGAGATGTCCTGCCTGCGTCACGACGAGGACGTCTTTACCCTGATTACCGCGGGCGCGGCGCAGTGGCATGACTTTGATCTGCTGCGCAAGGCCCTGCCCGCGGGGCTGAGCCTGACCGATCACACCACGGAATTCGCGACCATGATCGTGACCGGACCGAAGGCCCGCGATCTGTTTCAGGCGATCGGCACCGAGGCCGATCTGTCGCTGCCCTGGCTGTCGCATCAGCCTGCCACCGTGGCCGGGCACCCTTGCGCGCTGGCGCGGGTCTCTTTCGCGGGCGAGCTGGGCTGGGAGGTGCATTGCGCCAGCGCTCAGCAGCCGGAGATCTATGAGGCCATCCTGTCGGCGGGGGCCAGGCCCTTTGGCATGTATGCGCTCAACAGCTTGCGGATTGAGAAAGGCTACCGCGCCTGGAAGGGTGATCTCAGCACGGATTACTCGCTGCTGGAGGGCGGGTTGGCGCGCTTCGTCAAGCTGGACAAGCCGCAGGACTTCCCGGGCAAGGCGGCATTGCTGCGCCAGACGCAACAGGGGGTGAGGAAGGCCTTTGTCACCCTGATCGTCGAGGCGGGCGACGCCGATGCACCTTATATGTCCTGCATCTGGAAGGACGGCGACATTGTCGGCGAAACCACCAGTGGCGATTGGGGCTATCGCGTCAATGCCTCCATCGCGCTGGGTATGGTCCGGGCCGACCTGGCGACGCCCGGCACCCGGCTCGAGGTGGAGATCTACGGCCAGAAATATCCCGCGGTGGTGCAGGCGGATGCGCCCTTGTGGGATCCTGAAAACACCCGTCTTCGGGCCTGAGCGGTCGGCGGGGCCGTGGCAGCGCAGCAACACAACCCGGAGGGCACCGGCGCGCAGCGGATCTGGCGCTTTGACATCATCCTGTGCGAAGGCTTCGTGCTGACGGAGCTTTCCGCACTGGTTGAGGTTCTGCGCATTGCCAACCGCGTGCTGGCGCAGCCGCCTTTTGTCTGGAATCTGCGGTCGGCTACAGGCGGGCAACTTGGCTGCCGTGCCGGGCTCAGCGCGGATACCGAACTGCTGACAGAGCGTCCGGACGCCGATTTTGCCTTCTTTCTGGGGAATTCGGATCCAGACCATCCGGGCCTAGCCGATGCGCGCGCCATCGCCCGCTATCTCAGCCGCGGCACCAAGGTCTATCTTCTGGCCGAAGCTGCGGCGCGTTACATACGCGACCAAGGCGGCGGCGACGGGCGTCTGACGACCCATTGGGAGAACTCCACGCTGCTGCGCGAGCGGCTCGGGTGGGCGGATGCCAGTCACGCCTTGGCCAGCGAGGACGGGCAGCTGGTCACCTGCGCCGGCATGAACGCGACGCTGGACGTGGTGCTGGCGCTGGTCGGGCGACTTACCTCGGCTGCGGCGCAGGTGGCGGTGGGCAACATCCTGTTGCTGGAGCGGGTGCGCGATCTTTCCTCCTTGCAGCCCTTTGCCGGGGTCCGGCCGACGGTCACCGGCGACAGCGATCTGGACCAGTGCATCCGCATCATGCAGGACAACATAGAAGAGCCGGTTCCGATCAGTGATCTGGTCGATCAGCTGCGCATCTCCACCCGCTCGCTGGAGCGCAAGTTTCGCAGCTACCTGGGCACCACGCCCAATGGGTTCTACCGCGAGATGCGCCTGTCGCGGGCCAACAACCTGTTGCTCAACACCAGCATGAGCGTGCGGGAAATCGGTCTGGCCTGCGGTTTTGCGAACGGGTTTTCCAGCCTGTACAAACAGACCTTCGGAATCACTCCGCTGACGCTGCGCAAACGGCGCCGGGCAGCAGCCATGCCCGACGGCAAAGCGCAGGGGCCGTTGCAAAGCCTATGAAGTCTGGCGTTTCTGATGCATTTTGCGCCGCCTTCCCATGGTATCGCTAAAGGGAACGCAAGCAGGAGCGACGAGATGAGCGATCTTCCCAAATCGGCCCGCGTGGTCATCATCGGCGGCGGTGTGATCGGTTGCTCGGTGGCCTATCACCTGACCAAACTGGGCTGGCAGGACGTGGTTCTGCTGGAGCGCAAACAGCTGACGTCGGGCACCACATGGCACGCGGCCGGACTGATCGCGCAGCTGCGCGCCACCGCCAACATGACCAAACTGGCAAAATACAGTCAGGAGCTTTATGGCGCTCTGGAGGCCGAAACAGGCGTCTCTACCGGCTTCAAACGCTGCGGTTCGATCACCGTTGCGCTGACTGAAGAACGCCGCGAGGAAATCTTCCGCCAGGCCGCCATGGCCCGCGCCTTTGGTGTCGAGGTTGAGGAAATCTCACCCGCGGAGGTGAAAGCCCGGTATGAGCATCTGAACATTGACGGCGTGACGGCGGGTGTCTGGCTGCCCAAGGACGGGCAGGGCGATCCGGCCAATATCGCACTCGCGCTTGCAAAAGGTGCCCGCCAGCGCGGCGCGGTGGTCAAGGAACGTATCAAGGTCACCGGCATCGCCAAACAGGGGCGCCGTGTCACCGGGGTGGATTGGGTCAGCGACGACGGTCAATCGCAGGGGCACATCGCGGCAGACATGGTGGTGAACTGCGCGGGCATGTGGGGGCATGAGGTCGGCCGCAAGGCGGGCGTCAACGTTCCGCTGCACGCCTGCGAACATTTCTACATCGTGACCGAAGGTATCAAGGGCCTCAGTCAGATGCCGGTGCTGCGGGTGCCGGATGAATGCGCCTATTACAAGGAGGACGCGGGCAAAATCCTGCTTGGCGCTTTTGAACCAAACGCCAAGCCCTGGGGCATGAACGGCATCCCCGGCAGTTTCGAGTTTGACCAGCTGCCTGAGGATTTCGACCATTTCGAGCCGATCCTTGCAGCCGCCTGCAACCGCATGCCGATGCTGGCGGAGGCGGGCATCCATACCTTCTTCAACGGCCCCGAAAGCTTCACACCCGACGACGCCTACCACCTGGGCCTCGCGCCCGAGATGGACAATGTCTGGGTCGCGGCCGGTTTCAACTCGATCGGTATCCAGTCCGCGGGCGGCGCGGGTATGGCGCTGGCACAGTGGATGGAGGACGGGCAGAAACCCTTTGATCTCGGCGATGTCGATATTTCCCGCATGCAGCCGTTTCAAGGCAACAGGCACTACCTGTTTGAACGCTCCAAAGAGACGCTGGGCCTGCTCTATGCCGACCACTTCCCCTATCGCCAGAAGGCCACCGCCCGCGGCATCCGCCGCACGCCCTTCCACCAGCATCTAACGGAACAGGGCGCGGTCTTTGGCGAGCTTGCCGGCTGGGAACGGGCCAACTGGTTTGCGAACGAAGGCCAGGAACGCGACTACCGCTACAGCTGGAAACGCCAGAACTGGTTTGAAAACTCCGCTGCCGAACACCGCGCCGTGCGCGAGAACGTGGGCATGTACGACATGTCCTCCTTCGGCAAGATCCGCGTCGAAGGCCCCGATGCCGAGGCCTTCCTAAATCGCATCTGCGGGGCCAGTGTCTCTGTGCCCGCGGGCAAGATCGTCTACACGCAGTTTCTGAACCCGCGCGGCGGCATCGAGGCCGATGTGACCGTCACCCGCCTGAGCGAGACTGCCTATCTGGTGGTCACCCCGGCGGCCACGCGGCGCGCCGATCAGACCTGGATGCTGCGCCAGCGCGGCGATTTCAGCGTGGTAATCACCGATGTGACCGCGGCCGAGGGCGTGCTGGCCGTGATGGGGCCGAATGCGCGCAAGCTGTTGCAAAAGGTTTCCCCCAACGATTTCTCAAACGCCGTAAACCCCTTTGGCACCGCACAGGAGATAGAGCTGGGCATGGGCCTCGCGCGGGTGCACCGCGTCACCTACGTGGGCGAGCTGGGCTGGGAAATCTATGTCAGCGCTGACATGGCGGGCCACGCGTTCGAAACCTTGTGGGACGCAGGCCAGGACATGGGGCTAAAACTTTGCGGCATGCACATGATGGACAGCTGCCGGATCGAAAAGGGCTTTCGCCATTTCGGTCACGACATCACCTGCGAGGATCATGTAATCGACGCGGGCCTCGGCTTTGCAGTTGCGACGGGCAAGGATGACTTCATCGGCAAAGCGGCGGTGCTGGAGCGCAAGGAAACCGGCCCGCAAAATCGGATGCTCCAGTTCAAACTGGCCGATCCAGAGCCGCTGTTGTTCCACAATGAACCGATCCTGCGGGATGGCGAATGCGTCGGCTATCTCAGTTCCGGCAACTATGGTCACACGTTGGGGGCGGCGATCGGCCTGGGGTATGTGCCCTGCGCGGGCGAAAGCGCGGCGGATGTGCTGGGTTCATCCTATGAAATCGACGTCTGCGGCGTGCGTGTGGCCGCCGAGGTGTCGCTGAAACCGATGTATGATCCAAAATCGGAGCGGGTTAAGGTCTGAGCCGCGCCACCAGCCTGCTGCCGCCGTGGCGTTTTGGGGGTGTCACCGCCGCCGTCCGGTGGCGCGTCGGGTTCTCGTGCAACGATTCTCTTGGTTTCGCGCCCCAGCCGCGCGCGGCCTCTTGACCCCGTGGTAAATCCCTTGGAGAAATCCATAAAAAGCCTTGTACGGCAGGGGCAAACCGCTAGGTTGCTTGTCCCGGCCACTGACAGGGGGCCAGACGAAGAGGATTTGGGATATGAAGATCAGCATCGAACGCGGCACGCTTCTCAAGGCCGTGGCGCAGGCGCAGTCGGTGGTGGAGCGCCGCAACACCATTCCGATTCTCGCGAATGTGCTGATCGAGGCCGAGGGCGACAGCGTCCAGTTCCGCGCCACGGACCTGGATATCGAGGTGGTCGACAAGGCCAACGCCCAGGTGGAGCGCGCCGGTGCCACCACCGTGGCCGCCACCACCCTGCACGAGATCGTTCGCAAGCTGCCCGATGGCGCGCTGGTCACGCTGAGCGCCGATGCCGCCACCGGCCGCCTGACGGTTGAGGCCGGACGCTCCAACTTCTCGCTGGCGACCCTCCCGCGCGAGGATTTCCCGGTGATGGCTTCGTCCGAGTACCATTCCAATTTCTCGGCCAAGGCCGCGGTGCTGCGCCGCCTGTTCGACAAATCGAAATTCGCCATCTCGACCGAGGAAACCCGCTATTACCTGAACGGTGTCTACCTGCATGTCGCCACCGGTACCGAAGGCGGCAAGGCGCTGCGCGCGGTCGCCACCGACGGACACCGCCTGGCGCGCATCGACGCCGAGTTGCCGCTGGGGGCTGAGGACATGCCGGGCGTGATCGTGCCGCGCAAGACCGTGGGCGAGCTGCGCAAACTGTTGGATGAGGATGACATGGATATCGCGGTGTCGGTGTCCGAGACCAAGGTCCGCTTTGCCACCCCCAATATCACCCTTACGTCCAAGGTGATCGACGGCACCTTTCCCGATTACACCCGCGTCATTCCCGCCGGCAACACCCGCCGTCTGGAGGTCGACGCGGCCGAATTCGCCCAGGCGGTTGACCGGGTTGCAACGGTGTCGTCCGAACGCTCCCGTGCGGTGAAACTGCAGCTGGAAGAGGATCGCCTGATCCTGTCAGTGAACGCGCCCGACAGCGGCGCCGCCGAGGAAGAACTGGCCGTGGCCTACAACGACGAGCGGCTGGAAATCGGCTTCAACGCCAAATACCTGTTGGAGATCGCCAACCAGGTGGATCGCGAAAACGCCGTGTTCATGTTCAACTCCTCCGGCGATCCGACGCTGATGCGCGAAGGTAGCGACGAAAGCGCCGTCTACGTGGTGATGCCGATGCGGGTCTGACCGTGTGACGGGGATGCCTCCCCTCTCGGCGGCCAAGGCGCCTGCCGCGCAGCGGGGCATGAGTATTTTTGGAATGATGAAATAGGGCGCACGCTTCATGCTGGCTCTGACTGCCCTGACCCTGTCCCATTTCCGCTCGCATTTGCGGGCGGAATTGCATTTGGACGGGCGACCTGTGGCAATCCACGGCAACAACGGCGCAGGCAAGACCAATATTCTTGAGGCGGTCTCGCTGTTCTCTCCCGGTCGGGGTCTGCGCCGCGCCAGTGCTGCCGACATGGCGCGCAAGCCTGAGGCGCTGGGCTGGAAGTTGAAGGCGACATTGCAGGCGCCCAGTCAGGCCTATGAGCTGGAAACCTGGTCCGAAGGGGGCAATGCCCGCCAGGTCAAGATCGACAACAAATCCGCGAGCCAGGTGGCGTTGGGGCAGGTGGTGCGGGTGGTCTGGCTGATCCCGTCGATGGACCGGCTGTGGATCGAGGCGGCAGACGGGCGGCGGCGCTTTCTGGATCGCATCGCGCTGAGCTTTGAACCCGCCCATGCCGAGGCCTCGCTGGCCTATGAAAAGGCCATGCGCGAGCGCAACCGCCTGCTGAAGGAGCAGGTGCGCGATGCCGCCTGGTACCGGGTGCTGGAAGATCGCATGGCCACCGCCGGTCACCGGGTTCATGCGGCGCGGGTCGCTGCGGTGGATCTGTTGCAACAGGCGCAGGATGCAGGAGAAACCGCCTTTCCCGTCGCCGAGCTGGAGCTGGTCCAGACCGAGGGCAGCATGCCGACCACCGAAGCGGACTTCAAGGAGGCGCTGGCAGAAAGCCGGTTTCGTGATCTGTCGGCGGGCCGCACTTTGGTGGGGCCGCATCGCAGTGATCTGATCGGCACCTTCCGCGCCAAGGGGATCCCGGCCAAGGACTGTTCCACCGGCGAGCAGAAGGCGCTGCTGGTGTCGCTGATCCTGGCCAATGCCCGTGCGCTGGCCGCCCGCGAGGGCGCGCCGCCGATCCTGTTGTTGGACGAGGTGGCCGCGCATCTGGACGCCGCCCGCCGCGCCGCGCTGTATGATGAGATCTGCGCGCTTGGCGCCCAGGCCTGGATGACCGGCACCGGGGCGGAGCTGTTTGCCGAACTGGAGGGCCGGGCGCAGGTGCTTGAGGTCTCCGACAGCGGCGGCACCTCCGAGGTCTCGCAGAGGTGACGGTCTCTGTCTGGGACCTGACGCTATATGCGGGCGCGTTGCTGGTGTTGTTTTTGACACCGGGGCCGGTTTGGCTGGCCCTGATGGCGCGGTCGGTCTCTGGCGGGTTTTCTGCCGCCTGGCCGCTGGCTCTGGGGGTTGCGGTTGGCGATATGCTGTGGCCGCTGGTCGCCGTGGCGGGTATGTCCTGGGTGGTGGCCGAATTCACCGGCATCATGGTGGCGCTACGATGGGTCGCCTGCCTGATGTTCCTTGGCATGGGCTGTCTGCTGATCCGTCGCGCCGATGCGGAGGTTGTGGAAAACCGTGCCTTGACCCGCCCCGGCGTTGGAGCGGGCTTCGTGGCCGGCATCGCCGTCATCCTCGGCAATCCCAAGGCGATCCTGTTCTACATGGGCGTGCTGCCGGGGTTTTTTGACCTGTCTGCCACCGGTTGGCCGGATGTTGTTGCCATCGTCACATTGTCCTTTTTGATCCCGCTGGCTGGCAATCTGGCGCTGGCGGGGATGGTCCACCGGGTGCGCCGCGCGGTGAGCATGCCGCACAGACGGCGGCGGATCAATCAGCTGTCGGGGGGGCTGCTGATCTGCGTTGGCCTCGTGATCCCACTGGTCTGACGCGACCTGCCGATCAGGCAGGCGGCGCCAGCCAGGCCTGCAAATAGGGGCGCAGCGCATCTGCGGGGGGCTGGTTGTCGTCATGTTCCATGCAGAACCACAGTGCCAGCACGTGGTTCAGGAAGCCTTGCACCCCCTCGGCCAGCAGCTGCGCAGGCTGGTCCCGTCGCACCGCCCCCGCCGCCTGCATGACGCTCAGCCATTCGGTCAGCAACGTCACCTGACGGGTGAAGCCGGCGGCGACGACCTCATCCGGTTCGGCGGCAGTCGCGCCGGAATAGCGCAGCAGAAGTTCAAAAATGACCCGGTCCTGCGCCACATAGTCCAGGTGCGGCTTCAGCCGGTGCAGCAGGGCCGTTGTATCGTGCGGAGGGGCCTGGTCCTCCATGGTGTCCAGCAGGTGCATCACCTCGTCGCCGATCAGAACGGCCAGCAGCCCGTCCTTGTCCTTGAAATGCGAAAACAGCGTGCCCTTGGCGACGCCCGCCCGGGCCACGACGTCCTCGACCCGCAGCCCCGAATAGCCCTGCGTCTGCACAATGTCAGCCGCGGCCGCCAACAGCCTGTTGCGGGTTTCCAGCCGTCGTTTCTGGGGCACACGCGTCATTCCGACCTCACATATTTTGACCGTGGTCACTTTTAATATTGACCGCGGTCATTTTTGATTCAATAAAGTGACCGTGGTCAATTTATCTGATGGAGATACCCATGTCTGCCCCCAAAAAAACGACCCGAAAAATCCTGATCCTCAATGGGCACCCGGCACAGAGCTCGTTGTCGAAATCCCTGTGCGAGGCCTACCGCACAGCGGCATTGGCCAGCGGTCACCAGGTCCGCAGCCAGGAGCTGCCGACCATGCAGTTTGATCCCGACTTCGGCCAGGGCGGGTATGAGAATACCAAACCGCTGGAACCGGATCTGGAGGCCTTTCTAACCGATCTGGAATGGGCTGAGCACGTGGTCATGGCCGCGCCTTTGTGGTGGGGCGCGGTTCCGGCCAAGCTGAAGGCGCTGTTTGACCGCGCCCTGCTGCCGGGACGCAGTTTTGACACCCGTAACGTCAATTTTCTCGGCCTGCCTGCGCCCTTACTGACCGGTAAAACCGCACGGGTGCTGCTGACGTCGGACACGCCGGCGGTGTTCTTATGGCTGTTCTACGGAAACGCGGTGAAGAAATTCATCAGTCGCCAGATCCTGGGGTTTGTGGGCATCAAGCCAACCCGCTTTACCACCTTTTCCCCGGCCACCGGTGCTTCCGACGCCAAGGTCAAATCCTGGCTGCGGCGGGCCAGCACCTTGGGGGGCAGGGCCGCCTGAAACAGGCGGGGAAAAAAGGGGGTGGATGCGTGACATTCCCCTGCGGGTTTCGTATAAAATCCCGAAGCAAAGACAGGAAGATGCGAATGTCCGGAAACGAGCAGGCCCCCGCAGAATATGGCGCGGATTCCATCAAGGTTCTCAAAGGGTTGGAGGCGGTTCGCAAGCGCCCCGGCATGTACATCGGGGACACGGATGACGGCTCGGGCCTGCACCACATGGTGTACGAGGTCGTGGACAACGGCATCGACGAGGCACTGGCCGGTCATGCCGACCACGTGACGGTGAAGATTCACGCCGATTCCAGTGTCTCCGTCAGCGACAACGGCCGCGGAATCCCGGTTGGCATCCATGAGGAAGAAGGCGTCTCGGCCGCAGAGGTCATCATGACCCAGCTGCACGCGGGCGGTAAGTTTGACAGCAACTCCTACAAGGTCTCTGGCGGCCTGCACGGGGTGGGTGTGTCGGTGGTAAACGCCCTGTCCGACTGGCTGGAGCTGCGGATCTGGCGCGACGGCAAGGAGCACATCGCCCGGTTCGAGCGCGGCGAAACCGCCAAGCATCTGACCGTGGTGGGCGACTGCGGCGACCGGACCGGTACAGAGGTGCGTTTTCTTGCCTCGACCGACACGTTTTCGAACCTGGAATACTCCTTCGAAACGCTGGAAAAGCGCCTGCGGGAGCTGGCCTTCCTCAACTCTGGCGTCCGCATCATTCTGGTGGACGAACGTCCCGCCGAGCGGCTGGAGGTGGAACTGTTCTACGAAGGCGGCGTCAAGGAATTCGTCAAATACCTTGACCGCCACAAGGCCCCGGTCATGGATACTCCGGTCTATATTATCGGCGAAAAGGACGAAATCGGCGTCGAGATCGCCATGTGGTGGAACGACAGCTACCATGAAACGGTGCTGCCCTTCACCAACAACATCCCGCAGCGCGACGGTGGCACCCATGTGGCGGGCTTCCGCGGTGCGCTGACCCGCACCATCAACGCCTATGCGCAATCCTCCGGGATCGCCAAGCGGGAGAAAATCTCCTTTACCGGCGACGATGCCCGGGAGGGGCTGACCTGCGTTCTGTCCGTCAAGGTGCCAGATCCGAAATTCTCCAGCCAGACCAAGGACAAGCTCGTCTCCTCCGAGGTGCGCCCCGTGGTCGAGAGCCTGGTTGGCGAGAAACTGGCCGAATGGTTCGAGGAAAATCCGAACGAGGCCAAGCAGATCGTCGGCAAGATCATCGAGGCCGCCCTGGCGCGCGAGGCCGCCCGCAAGGCGCGCGAACTCACCCGGCGCAAGACGGCGATGGACGTGAACTACCTGGCCGGCAAGCTCAAGGACTGCTCCGAGAAGGATCCGTCCAAAACCGAAGTCTTCCTGGTCGAGGGTGACTCGGCCGGCGGCTCCGCCCAGACCGGCCGCGACCGCCAGACCCAGGCGATCCTGCCGCTGAAGGGCAAGATCCTCAACGTCGAGCGCGCCCGCTTCGACCGCATGCTGTCGAGCCAGGAGATCGGCAACCTGGTGATGGCGCTCGGCACTGGCATCGGCCGCGACGAGTTCGACATCTCCAAACTGCGCTACCACAAGATCGTCATCATGACCGATGCGGACGTCGACGGCGCCCACATCCGCACACTGCTGCTGACCTTCTTCTACCGGCAGATGCCGGAACTGATCGAGGGCGGCTACCTCTATATCGCGCAGCCGCCGCTCTACAAGGTGAGCCGGGGCAAGTCGGAGGTCTATCTGAAAGACCAGGCGGCGATGGATGATTACCTGATTAATCAGGGTGTTGATGGTGCGGTACTGAGGTTGGGCAACGGCTCTGAGATGGCCGGTGCCGACTTGGCCCGCGTGGTGGGCGAAGCGCGCCAGTTGAAACGCGTGCTGGACGCCTTCCCGACCCATTATCCCCGCCACATCCTGGAACAGGCCGCCGTGGCCGGCGCCTTTGTGCCCGGCGCGGTGGATGCCAACCTGCAGGGCGTCGCCGATCAGGTTGCCGCCCGTCTGGACGCTATCGCGCTGGAATACGAACGTGGCTGGCAGGGCCGGATCACCCAGGACCACGGCATCCGCCTCGCCCGCATCCTGCGCGGCGTCGAAGAGGTCCGCACCCTGGACGGGCCGATGCTGCGCTCCGGCGAGGCGCGCCGCACCGGCAGCTTCACCCAGAGCCTGCAAGAGGTCTATGGCACCGCCGCCCAGCTTGTGCGCCGCGACCGCAGCCAGATCATCCACGGCCCGCTGGGGCTGCTCAAGGCGATCCTGGAAGAGGGCGAGAAAGGTCTGACGCTGCAACGTTACAAGGGTTTGGGCGAAATGAACCCGGACCAGCTGTGGGAAACCACACTGGACCCGGACGCCCGCACCCTGCTGCAAGTGCGCGTCGACGATATGGTCGAGGCGGACGACCTGTTCACGAAGCTGATGGGGGACGTGGTGGAGCCGCGCCGCGAATTCATCCAGAAAAACGCGCTGAGTGTTGAGAATCTGGACTTCTAACGGCCTGTAGGCGAGCGCATAGTTTTTCGCGCCGCATGTGGGGCAGGAGGCATTGATCTCGGCCGCAGCGTATGACTGGCGGCTCCTGAAACGGAGCTGAGCTGTGTCATGAGCGATCGTATCTGATTGGCCGACGCGCAAACAGCGCGTCGGAAAACCAATTTTATGAAGTCGCACGGCAAGCCGCGGGCTGACGACACGCGTGTGCTGAGCGAGTTCAACTTTTTCACTCGTAATGCCCTGCGTCGCCATGGCCGATATAGGATCGTGTCTTTTTAACCGCGGTTATGATGCCAAGTGGTTTAGAGAGGCCCTGAACCGTAACGGCCACCGGCCGCTCTGGGGGGGCATGCGCGGGCCAGCCACTGACCGATACCTCCCGGCGCTTTGGGCCGTCCGCGCGCCGTGGTCGACATCTCGCGGACTGTCGTCGACAGGGGCGATGTGCCCTTGCGGCTCTCTAGTTGTCGATGTCGGTGAGGATGATACGCGTACGGACGACATGATGCAGGCCCGATCCGGCCCGTTCCAGCGCGGCCTTGATGACCTCGATGCATTGCCGGGGCTGTACTGAAATGTCGCCGATGCCGACCGTGTTGCCCTGCGCATCGACTGGGGCGGTGCCGCCGATCGCAATCATGGGCCCGACCCGAACGGCGCGCGAGAAACCGACGATGCCCTCTATGGGGTTGCCGTTTGAAATCAGCTCTCGGTCGAATTCCATGTTATGATCCTCCCTGGATGCGTGAACAGTAGCATGGATCGCTTCCGCAGACGACGGAGGTGCGATGTGACCCATTCAGAGTTCGATACCTGGAGTGCCGGCCAAAGCTACGAGCAGTACATGGGGCGGTGGAGCCGGAAAATCGCCGGGCCGTTCATCGACTGGGTTGATCCGCCCGCTGGTCTCGACTGGTTGGAGATTGGGTGCGGCACCGTGCATTGACGCAAGCCCTGTTGTCGCAGGCAAGTCCCCGGTCGATCCGCGCCACAGACCAGTCGCGGGACTTCGTCTCTCATGCGAAGGCGGAAATCACGGATGAGCGGGCGACTTTTCACGTGGCCGATGCCTGCGATCTGCCTTGTCCTGATTCTTCTGTCGATGTCGTCACATCGGGTCTCGTTTTCAACTTCATCCCCGACAAGCAAAAGGTCCTAGCAGAAATGCGCCGCGTGCTGCGTCCGGGGGGTGTGGTGACGTTCTACGTCTGGGATTACCCCGGCGGAGGCATGGGGTTCATCGACGCGTTTTGGAAGGCTGCCGCCGAGCTTGTTGCCAGTGCGGCAGATCTGGATGAAAGCGCGCGCTTCCCCTTTTGCCAGCCGGACGGGCTTGCGGAACTCTTCACCACGGCAGGCGCCGCCGAAACGCATGTCGAGCTCATCGAAGAGGAAACGCGGTTTCCAGATTTTGAGGCCTTCTGGCACCCTTTCACACTCGGAGCCGGTCCGTCTCCGCCTGGTCCTCGGTGTAGACCTGCAACGAATAGGCGTCGTTCGGCTGCACCTGCGGTCCCGCATTCAACAGCGCATAAGGCAGACCGAGGAGCGTCATCTCGACCACCTGAACTGCCCCCGCAGGGAGGCCCGGCACGCCCTCGGGCACGCGGGTGAGGGTCTCCACGGCCGTATCGGGAAAGGTTGCGGCATAGAACTCCGCCGCCTGTTCGGCCTGGGTGTCAAACCACAGGAAGACGGCGGCCTTGCGTCTTGTCATTGGTCTGCTCCATGCGGCGGGGCGGGGTCATCCATCGGGATTTGCGCTGGCTTCGAAGACAGGCGTGAAGCCGCCCCAGATCATGCGTTTGCCATCAAAGGGCATCGTGAGCTCCTGCCAGCGCGGGTCCGTCTCCATGGAGGCCCCGCAGCGGTCATGGCTTTCCTTGTCGGGCCAGACGATCCACGAGAAGCACACACTTTCGCCCGCCTCCAACGCCACGGCGCGCTTGAAGTCGGTGCGCGTGCCGTCGGGGATCTTGTCGCCCCAGCTTTCCATGATCGACAGCGCGCCATAGTCGCGAAACAGCGCCCAGGCCTTGCGGGCGCTTTCGATGTAGGCCTCTCGGTTCCCGTCCGGAACGGGGGCGATGAATCCGGCTACATAGGTCATGTCAGTTCTCCTGTTCCGGGCCGTGGTTTCGGACCTGCCAGAAGTCGGCTGCTGTGCTGCCCGCAAGGTCACAGCGCTCTGCCACGGTGGCAGCGATCCTTGCCGCCGCCGCAATGTCCGGTTCAGGCCCCGTCGTGGCCGTCCGTTGCACGTTCCGAGACCGCGCCTGCATCCATCCAGACCGTTTCCCAGCCATGGCCATCGGGGTCTTCGAAGGCACCGCCGTACATAAAGCCCTGGTCTTTGATGGCGCGGGTGTCGCGCCCACCGGCGGCGGCGGCAGCGCCATGGATGTCGTCCACCGCTTCCTTGCTGTCAAAGGACAGGCACAGCAACACGCCGCTCTGTGTCCTTGCATCAATGATCTGCTTGTCGGTGAAGGTCGCGTAGAAGGCGCGGTCGAGCAGCATGACGTGGATCGTATCCGACCACACCATGGCGCTGGCCTGCTCGTTTGAGAAAGCCGGGTTCTTCTCAAACCCGATGGCCTCGTAAAAGGCCGTCGATTTCGCCAGATCGGTCACCGGCAGATTGATGAAGATCGTCTTTCCCACGGCGCATCCTTCCGAGTCGCGCTTCGGTCATGGACAGGTTACGCAAGTTTGGTTACATAAAGCAATTATGGAGTTACATAAAGAAACCATATTGCCGAAGGGACCTCACGGCCGTTGGTATGCAGATGCCTGCGGCACGGCCTTCGGAATGGAGCTGCTGGGCGAGCGCTGGTCTCTTCTGATCGTGCGCGAGCTGATGTTCGGACCGCGGCGCTTCACCGACATCCGCGGCAACCTGCCGGGGATCAGCGCCAAGGTGCTGACAGAGCGGTTGGCCGGGCTGGAGGCAAACGGCGTGATTGTCCGCTCGACCGCGCCAGAGCCTGCGCCCGCACAGCTTTATGGGCTGACGGAATGGGGCTACGCTGCCGAGCCGATGATCCAGGAGATCGGCCGCTGGGCCGCCGCATCGCCGCTACATGATCCGACCCTGCCGCTCTCGCCAGCCTCGTTCATGCTCTCGCTTCGGACGATGCTCGATCGCGGCGCCGCCGGTGATATGACCCTCACCGCGGCCTTCTACATCGGCCCGACGCGTTTCATCGCGCGGCTTGAAAACGGGCAGATGCCGGTCGAGCGCGGCGAGATGCCTGCGCCGGATCTCACGTTCAAGTCCCCCTCCGCCCCGCCGCTTGCCGCAGTCTTCTACGGCGGCCTGTCGCCATCGGATGCCGGTGTAGAGATTGCCGGAGACGAAGCATTGATGCGCCGCTTCACAGATTGCTTCAATTTGCCGGTCAAACAGGCCCAGTGACAGGCCGCGCCGAGCAACCGCGGCGTTGCCTCTCAGATGCCAAGGCGCACAAAAGCTGGAAATGGTGCGGCAAGCGGCGCGGAAGCGGATCGTCAGGGGAGAAGTATTTCGGGCCCTCGGCGACGTGACTTGCGCGCAGAAACTCCGCAAGCCATCGCGTTGCTGGACCGCTGACGAAAAAATGCGCGCCCCTACAGCGCGTGTCGGGGCGCGGGCGCTCAGACCCGTCGCGTGGGAAACCTTGCGCCGCAACCGGACGGGCGCGATGCCGATGTTTGACGGGTCGCCATCTGCTGACGGCCGTAATTACAGGGTGATACTTCCCAGATGGTCCTCGCCGCGTTCGCGGGCCAGTTTCATCTGTCTCTGCCGTTCGCGGAACCGGGACTTGTCCTCGTCCGAGGTCTCATCAATACACTGATGGCAGCTCACGCCCTGCTCGAACGCGGGGCGCGCCTTGTCCTCGGGCAGGATCGGGCGGCGGCAGCCATGGCACAGCTCATGCGGGCCTTCGACCAGCCCGTGACCCACCGACACCCGGTTGTCAAAAACGAAGCATTCGCCTTCCCAGGTGCTGTTTTCCGCAGGCACCTCTTCCAGGTAGCGCAGGATGCCGCCTTTCAGGTGATAGACATCCTCCAGCCCCTGTCCCAACAGGTAGTTGGTTGATTTCTCACAACGGATACCGCCGGTGCAGAACATCGCAACGCGCTTGTTGTGAAACCGCGCCTTGTTTTCCTCCCACCAGGCGGGGAAGTCGCGAAAACTCTCTGTCTTGGGGTCGATCGCACCCTCAAAGGTGCCGATCGCAACCTCATAGGAGTTGCGCGTGTCGATCACCACGACATCCTCCTGGCGGATCAGATCGTTCCAGTCCTCCGGTTCGACGTAATGGCCAACACTGGCGCGCGGGTCGACGTCCGGCTGCCCCATGGTGACGATCTCTTTCTTCAGCCGCACCTTCATCTTGCCAAACGGCGGCTCGCTGGCGCTGGCCTCTTTCCAGTCCAGATCGTTACAGCCCGGCAGGGCGCGAATATGCGCCAGCACCGCGCCAATCCCGGCATGCGATCCTGCGATGGTGCCGTTGATCCCCTCCTGCGCCAGCAGGAGCGAGCCCTTGACGCCCTCAGCCTGGCACAGCGCCAAAAGCGCCGGCTTGATCGCGGCGGGGTCGGCGAAACGGGTGAAGTGGTAAAGTGCTGCAATCCGGTACATGGCCCGGCCATAGAACCCTGCGGCCGGTAATTCAAGAGCCGCGATGCCGGGGGCCGCCGCGATGAAATGCGGATCTGGCGCGGCATCGTTTGCCAGTTTTGGTGCAATCGCGCCGCAAGCCGTTTCCAATCCCCGAAGGAACCGCTACATTTTGTGTATACCAATAAGAGGAGCCGCAAATGTCAGAGGCGCTGATCGTCGTGGATGTGCAGAATGATTTCTGCCCCGGAGGTGCGTTGGCGGTGCCCGGCGGGGATGAGGTGGTGGCCCCGATCAATGCGATGATGGACCGCTTTGATGCGGTGATTCTGACGCAGGACTGGCACCCGGCGAGGCACAGCTCCTTTGCGTCCTCGCATCCGGGCAAGGCGCCCTTCGACAGCATCCAGATGCCCTATGGTGCGCAAGTGCTGTGGCCGGATCACTGCGTGCAGGGGACCCGGGGCGCTGAGTTTCATGCGGATCTGCGCACCGATGGCGATCTGATCATCCGCAAGGGGTTCCGCCCGGACATCGACAGCTACTCGGGCTTCTTTGAAAACGATCAGTCCACCCCCACCGGTCTGGAGGGATATTTGCGCAGTCGCGGCATCACCGCGCTGACGCTGGTCGGGCTGGCCACCGATTTCTGCGTTGCCTTCACCGCGCTCGACGCGGCCCGGTTGGGTTTTGCGGTGACCGTCGACCTCGCCGCCTGCCGGGCCATCGACCTGGAGGGCTCCCTGTCGGCGGCGCTCGTCCAGATGGAGACGTCGGGTGTAATCCTGCAATCATAAGTATAGCAATAAAATCTGCCACGGGGTTAGACTGTGTTCATAACCTGATGGCAGGATGGGGTGATGAAAACCACAGATGCAGCTGACACAGGGCTGTTGGACAGCTACCATACGCGATACGACCCCGACGCGCTGCTGCTAAGCTACGCGCGCGGTCGGGTGCGGACATTCTGGGCGCGTCAGTTTTGCATCTTTACCGCATTCGCGGTCCTGGGCCTGGTTGTGCCACCCGTCTTTGCATTGGCTGCCTTTGCCGTTTCGATGGCCGGCGACGTTCTGGACACGCTACTGCTGCGGCAGGCACCCGCGCTGCTGCGCCGCGGCATGTCGGTTGAACGGCTGCAGCGGCTGACCGGGCTGGCAGGTCTGCTGCAGGCCTTGTCGCTGGCTGTCGCGGCGCTTGCACCCTATTGGATCGAGGTTCCGAACCTGCCGCCGGGCATTCACAATCAGCCGTTGTTCACCGTTGGTTTGATGCTGGGTGCGGCGCTGAACACTGGTCTGGTGATCGCCTACAATCCGCAGGCGGCTCTGGCCAAGCTCACGATCTTTGCTGCGCTGCCTGTTTTGCTGGTCTTGCATGATTTCGTGACGTCGCCGAATTTGGTGCCCATGCATTACCTGCATCTGGGCGGATTGCTGGTTCTGTATGTGTCTTTCTACTGGTTCCTGCATTTCATCCTGCGCAATTTTGAGCACAGTCGCCTTCGCCATCTGGCCCAGACGGAACAGCAGCAGGAGCTGGAGCGCGCCTACACCCGCCTTTCGGAACAGCAGATGCTGGCCCGGCGTCTGGCTCTGGTGGCGAAGAATGCCCATGACAGCGTCATGCTGATGGACCGCGAAGGGCGTATCACCTGGGTCAATGACAGCTTCAGCCGCTTGTCCGGCTACAGTTTCGAGGAAGCGGTGGGCACGTTTCCCGGTGAACTCCTGAATGGTCCGGGAACCGATCCGGAGGCCATCCGCAAACTTCAGGACGCCATTCGCAATGTCCGACCTGTCCGCATCGAGATCTGCAACCGGCGCAAGGATGGGCAGGACATCTGGATCGAGACCAGCCAGGTGCCGGTGCTGAATAGCGACGGCGGGCTGGAATCACTGCTGGCGGTGGAACGGGATGTCACCGCCGCCAAGGAACACGCCCAGCAGCTGGAAGATGCCCGCATCGCCGCCGAGGAAGGCGCCCGTGCCAAGGCCGATTTTCTGGCGACGATGAGCCACGAAATCCGCACGCCCATGAACGGGGTGATCGGCATGGCGCAGTTGCTGCGCGACAGCGGGCTGACGGCAGAGCAAGACTCTTATGCCGATGCCATCCTCAGCTCGGCGGATACGTTGCTGTCGCTCATCAATGACGTTCTGGACTATTCCAAGATGGAGGCAGAGGGGATTGTTCTCAGCTGCGAGGATTTTGACCTGCACGCCTGTTTCCGTTCCACCGTTCAGCTGCTGCGACCGCAGGCCGAGGCCAAGGGGCTGGAGCTGCACTTGGACATCGGCGACGAGGTGCCGCAGCATTTGCACGGCGATGACCGACGCATCCGGCAGATCCTGATGAACCTGCTGGGCAACGCCATCAAGTTCACGCCACAGGGCCAGGTGCGGGTGACGCTGGATGTGGTGCCCGCTGAAACCACTGTCGCTGAACGGGCCGGACACGCCCATGCGCCACAGGCCGTCGGATTGGTTTTTTCGGTGGCCGACACCGGCATCGGTATCGCGGCGGAGCATCTGGACAGGGTGTTCGAGCGGTTCTCGCAGGCGGACGCGGCCATCACCCGCCGCTATGGCGGCACCGGACTGGGGCTGACGATCAGCCGCCGCCTCGCCGCGGCCATGGGCGGCAGCGTCTCCGCCGAGTCGGAGCTGGGCCAGGGGTCATGTTTCACCGTTCAGCTGACACTGCACCCCAGCCGGGCATTGCTGGCACCGCAACCGGATGAGACCGCGACCGCCGCCGCTGATCTGCCAACGCTGGAGGGGCTGCGGGTGCTGGTGGCCGAAGACAATGTGCTGAACCGCAAACTGGTGGAAAAATTCCTGCGCTCCGTTCAGGTGGATCTGGTGTTCGCCGAAAACGGCCGTGTCGCGGTGCAGCAGTTTGAGGCCACCGCGCCGGACGTCATCCTGATGGACATGTCGATGCCGGAAATGGACGGCTTGGAAGCCACCCGCGCCATTCGCCATCTGCCCTTGCCGCAGCCGGCCATTGTGGCGCTGACTGCAAACGCCTTTGCCTCCGATCGTGCGGCCTGTCTTGCGGCGGGCATGGACGACTTCATGAGCAAACCCGTCAGCCGCCGCAAACTGGTGGCGCTGCTAGAGAAATTTGCAACCCAGACACGTCGTGCGGGCTGATCTCCTTGCTCTCCTTCGGTGGGTGTCCTATCAATCCGTGACCCTTATGAATGAGGCCGCCGGTGGACATTGCAACCCGCGTCTACAATCACAAATGGAAGATCGACCCGATCGTCCGATCGCTGATTGATACGGACTTTTACAAGCTGCTGATGTGCCAGTCGGTGTTCCGCAACAAGCCGGACACCACGGTGACCTTCTCGCTGATCAACCGCTCTACTCAGGTACCGTTGGCCCGGCTGATCGACGAGGGCGAACTGCGTGAGCAGCTGGACCACATCCGCTCGCTTTCCCTCAGCCGGGGCGAAAGCACATGGCTGCGCGGCAATACCTTTTATGGCAAGCGGCAGATGTTCCGCCCAGATTTCATGGAGTGGTTCGAAGGGTTGCAGCTGCCGCCCTACCATCTGGAGCGCAAGGGCGACCAGTATGAGCTGACCTTCGAGGGCAAGTGGCACGAGGTCATGCTGTGGGAAATCCCGGCGCTGGCGGTGTTGATGGAGCTGCGCAGCCGCGCCGTCATCAACAGCATGGGCCGGTTCGAGCTTCAGGTGCTTTATGCCCGCGCCATGACCCGTGTCTGGGAAAAGATCGAAAGTCTGCGGGACATTGATGGCCTCACCATCGCCGATTTTGGTACGCGGCGGCGTCATTCCTTCCTCTGGCAGGACTGGTGCGTGCAGGCGATGATGGAGGGGCTGGGCGCAAAGTTCACCGGCACGTCCAACTGTCTCATCGCCATGCGCCGCGAGGTCGAGGCGATTGGCACCAATGCGCATGAGCTGCCGATGGTCTACTCGGCGCTGGCCGATAGTGACGCGGAGCTGGCGCAAGCCCCCTATGACGTGCTGTCGGACTGGCATGACGAACACGAGGGCAACCTGCGCATCATCCTGCCCGATACCTACGGCACCCAAGGGTTCCTCGACCGCGCGCCGGACTGGCTGGCGGGCTGGACCGGCATCCGCATCGACAGCGGTGACCCTGCGACGGGCGCCGAAGTGGCGATCAACTGGTGGAAAGACCGGGGCGAGGATCCGGCGCAGAAGCGGGTGATCTTCTCTGATGGTCTCGACGTGCAACAGATCCGTGATCTGCACGCGCAATTTGCCGGCCGAACCAACATTTCTTTTGGTTGGGGCACCTTGCTCACAAACGACTTCCGCGGGCTGGTGCCGAATGACGCGCTGGCACCGTTCTCGCTGGTCTGCAAGGCGGTCTCGGCCAACGGGCGGCCCACGGTGAAACTGTCGGACAACCCCGAAAAGGCCATGGGACCGGCGGCTGAGATCGCCCGCTACAAACGGGTCTTCAGCGTCGGCGCGCAGGAGCGGCAGGACGTCATCGTCTGAACCGTCCCCAGCGCGGCAATCTCCGGATCCGCGCGCTGTTCCAGATAGCGCGCAACGATGTGCATTTGCCGCGTTGAAAGCAGCGGCCCCTGCCGCCGATCAGGCACAACGTGGTCTCAAACCACAGGGGATCAGACGTGCTGCGGGTTCCTTTTGGCATCGGTCAGGTCAGGCAACACCGGCGCCGCGGCAATCAGCTCCCGCGTATAGGGGTGCTGCGGGGTCGAAAACACGTCCTCGGTCACGCCCTGTTCGACGATCTGCCCCTGCTGCATCACCAGGCAGCGGTCGGTGATCGTGCGCACAACGCTCAGGTCGTGGCTGATAAAAAGATAGCTCAGGGCGTAGGCTTCGCACAGCTCTGCCAGCAGATCCAGAATGCGGGCGCGGACGGACACATCCAGCGCCGAGACCGCCTCGTCAAAGATAATCAGCTCTGGCCGGGTGATCAGGGCGCGGGCGATGGCGATGCGCTGGCGCTGACCGCCAGAGAACTGGTGGATGTATTTTCGCGCGTCATCGGGCGACAGGCCCACGGCTGTCAGGGTTTCGGCAATCAGATCGGTTCGGGCGCGGCCGGTTGGTGCTTTTTGCAGCAGGTGAAAGGGTTCGCAGATCAGACGATCGACACGGTGGCGCGGGTTGAAACTGCCGTAGGGATCCTGAAACACCACCTGCATCTTGGCCCGAATCGCAGGGGAGAGGCTGGGCGTGATTGTGTCACCGCCCAAACGAATCTCCCCCCCTTGCACGGGTTCCAGACCCAGAATCGCCCGTGTTAGGGTCGATTTTCCACATCCCGACTCCCCCACCAGCCCCAGCCGTTCGCCACGACGCAGGGTGAAGGATACGTCATTCACCGCGCGGTACTGGCCGGGCTTTCCAAACAGCGAGTCGCGCGGCGTCTTGTAGTCGCGCACAACGTGCCTCACCTCCAGCAGCGGGGCCGGGGCGGGGGGCGTGGGCAGCGTCACCTGATGGTTGGAGGCCGCAAACAGCATCCGCGTATAAGGGTGGCGCATGTCGCGCAGCAGCCCGTCGGTGTGGCCTGTCTCCACCACCTCGCCGTGGCGCATGACCACGATGCGGTCCGCCAGATCCGCCACCACGGCCAGATCATGGGTGATGATCAGCAGCCCCATGCCATAGTCCTGCACCAGGTCCTTGAGCAGCGCGAGGATCTGCGCCTGGGTGGTGACATCCAGCGCGGTTGTCGGCTCATCCGCGATCAGCAGCTTGGGGCGTAGCGCGATGGCCATGGCAATCACGACCCGCTGCCGCTGGCCGCCCGACAGCTCATGCGGGTAGCGCGTCTGCGGGAAGCGGTTGGCGGGCAGGCCAACCCGCTCCAGCACCTCGCGGGTGCGGGCCTCGGCCTGCGGGCGCGGCATGGCGCGGTGGATCAGGATCGTCTCCATCACCTGTTCGCCAATGGTCCTGAGCGGGTTGAGCGCCGTCATCGGCTCCTGAAAGACCATGCCCACCGACTGGCCGCGGATGGTACACATTTGCGCTTCCGGCTGGTCCAGCAGCTGGGTGCCGTTCAGTGTGACATAGCCCTTGGCCCGCGCCCGCTCCGGCAGCAGCTGCATCACGGCAAGCGCGGTCATGGATTTTCCCGATCCGCTTTCGCCGGTCACCGCGACCACCTCGCCCGGATCCACATGCAGCGACACGTCGCGCAGCACGGACAGTCCGCCGATGTTCAGCGACAGGTTGGTGACATCCAGCAGGGTCATGCGCGCGCCTCCCGCAGTTTCGGGTCCAGATGATCGCGCAAGCCGTCGCCCAGAAGGTTCAGACCCAACACCGTCGCGATGATGGCACAGCCCGGCACCAGCGCCAGATGCGGCGCAAAGCTGACCATGGTCTGGGCATCCGCCAACATGCGCCCCCAGCTGGGGGTGGGGGGCTGGGCGCCCAGGCCCACATAGGACAGCCCTGCCTCTGCCAGAATGCCAAGCGAGAACTGGATGGTCCCCTGCACGATCAGCAGGTTCATCACATTGGGCAGGATATGCTCGGCCGAGATCCGCGCCGCGCCCTTGCCCGCCACCCGCGCGGCCAGAATGAACTCGCGCTCCCACAGCGACAGCGCCGCACCGCGGGTGATGCGGGCAAAGACGGGGATGTTGAAGATGCCGATGGCGATGATCGCGTTGATCGCACCCGCCCCCAGCACTGCGGTGATCAGGATGGCAATCACCAGCGACGGGAAGGCAAACACCAGATCATTGCCGCGCATGATGACCTCATCCAGCCAGCTGCCGCTGCGTGCCGCCGCCGCCAGCCCCAGGGGCACGCCCGCGCCCATGCCGATGCCCACCGCCACCAGCGCCACCGCAAGAGAGGTGCGCGCGCCAACCATGATCATCGACACCAAGTCGCGGCCGAAATGATCGGTGCCCAACCAGTGCTGCGCATTGGGCGTTTGCAGCTTGGCCGGGATGTTCATGGCCGTGTGGTCATAGGGCGTCCATAGGAACGACAGAACCGCCGCCAGCAGCACCAGCGCCGACAGGGCGCCGCCCAGGATCAGGTTGCGGCTCATGTGCGGCTCCTCAGGCGGGGGTCGACCAGCGCATAGGTCAGATCGACCAGGAAATTCACCGTGATGACGGCAAAGACCAGCAGCATCACCACCGATTCCACCA
Source organism: Leisingera sp. SA32 (assembly GCF_056033425.1). Classification (NCBI taxonomy): domain Bacteria; kingdom Pseudomonadati; phylum Pseudomonadota; class Alphaproteobacteria; order Rhodobacterales; family Roseobacteraceae; genus Leisingera; species Leisingera sp. SA32. The sequence goes on from NZ_JBVYHB010000001.1 coordinate 432,253, forward strand.
CGATCAGGTCGCGGGCGGAAATCGCCTGAAACACCAGACGGCCCAGGCCGGGCAGATAAAACACCTGCTCAATGATGATCGCCCCCGCCAGCAGGAAGGAAAACTGCAAGCCGATGATGGTCAGCACCGGGATCAGCGCATTGCGCAGCCCGTGTCGCCACAGCGCCTGACGGCGGCTCAGCCCCTTGGCGCGGGCGCTGCGCATGAAATCTTCGCCCAGGATGTCCAGCAGGGCGGAACGCATCACCCGCGTCAGGATCGCTGCCTGCGGCAGCGCCAGCGCAATCGCGGGCAGGGTGAGCGCATGCAGCCCCGTGCCGATGCCCGCTTCCCAGCCCGGAAACCCCCCGGCCCCGAACCAGCGCAGGTTGATCGCAAAGATCAGCACCAGCATCATTGCAAACCAGAAATTCGGCACCGCCACGCCCAGCTGGGTGGCCCCGATCACCGCCATGTCACCGCCCCGCCCGCGGCGCGCGGCGGCGTAGATCCCGGCGGGAAGAGCGATCAGCGTCGACAGCGCCAGCGCATAGAGCGCCAGCGGCAGTGACACCCACAGCCGGTCCGCAATCATCTCCGCCACCGGTGTGCGATAGGTATAGGAGGTGCCGAAATCGCCGCCCAACATCCCCGTGACCCAGGACAGGTAGCGCGCCAGTTTGCCCTGATCCAACCCCAGCTCAGCCCGCAGGGCAGCCACCGTGTCGGCCTGCGCATTGACCCCCAGCATGAAGGACGCCGGATCGCCCGGCGCGACCTCGACCACCAGAAAAATCACCAGCGAGGCAACCCCCAGGCTGAGGGTCAGCGAGATCAGGCGTTTGAGAGCATAGCGCAGCATGTGGGTGACGTTAGGAGGGCAGCAGGCGCGGGTCCAGAGGGGAGCCGCGAAATTTGCCGCTCTGCCTGAATAATTGTTCGATCATAATGTGTTGTAACGCATGTGCCCTGAATATGCGCGCAACCCGCACGCAAATACCGCGATCCTAGCAGCCGGGCGAGGCAAGTCCCGCCCGGCGTGGCGTGCAATCGCCGCCTATTCCGCCCAGCTCAGCGCGCTGAGGTCGATGGCAGCAGTGGGCGCGTTCTCCCACAGCCCTTGCAAACCGGCCTTCGCGACGCCGAGCTTTGCCAGCTGGAACAGGTAGGCGTTGACGGCGTCGGCGGCGATCATCGCCTGCGCCTCTTGCAGCAGGGCACTGCGGCTGGCCGGGTCGCTGTCGGCGGTCAGCCGGGTCATCAGCGCCTGAAACGCCGGGTTGTCATATTGGAAGTAGTAATCGGGCCGGGCATAGATGCCGATGTCCATCGGCTCGGTATGGCTGACGATGCTCAGGCCAAAGCTCTTGCCGCGAAACACCGTTTCCAGCCACTGCGCCCATTCCACGTTGATGATCTCAGCCTTGATGCCGACCTGTGCCAGCTGGGCGGCGACGATCTCTCCACCGCGGCGCGCATAAGAGGGCGGCGGCAGGTGCAGCGTGGTCTCGAACCCATCCGGAAATCCGGCCTCTGCCAGCAGGGCGCGGGCCTTGTCGGGGTCATGGGCTGATCCCGCGGTCAGATCCTTGTAATCCGGGTTGTGGGGCGCAAAATGGCTGCCGATCGGGGTGCCATAGCCAAACATCGCGCCATCGATGATGGCTTGGCGGTCGATGGCATGGGCCACCGCCTGCCGCACCCGCAGATCGTCAAACGGGGGCTGCTTGTTGTTGATCGCCAGAATGGTTTCACCTTCGGTCGACCCCACCAGCACCTGAAAACGCGGGTCGGCTTCGAACTGGGGCAGGTTCTCCGGCGCGGGGAAGTTGTCAAAGGCGTCGATGTCCTCAGCCATCAGCGCGGCAAAGGCGGCGGTGGGATCCGAGATGAACTTGAACGTGGCAGAGGCCAGCGTCGGCTGTTCTCCCCAATACCCGTCGTTGCGCGTCAGGGTGATGCTGTCGCCCTGCACCCAGTTTTCGAACGCATAGGCGCCAGTGCCGACCGGGTTGGTCTTGATGCTGTCGATGCTTTCCGGCGCGACGATCACCGCATCGCCCCAGGCCAGATTGAACAGCAGGCTGCCGTCGGGCGCGTCCAGTGTGATCTTCACGGTCTGCGGGTCGACGGCGTCAACGCTGGCGATGCCGTCAAACAGCGCCTTTTGGGCATTGGTGCTGTCCTCGGCCCGCGCCCGGTCCAGCGAGAATTTCACGTCCTCGGCATCCATCGTGCTGCCGTCGTGAAAGGTCACGCCCTCACGCAGTTTAAAGGTATAGACGGTGCCGTCGCCGGAAATCTCCCAGCTTTCGGCCAGGCCGGGCACCACCGATCCATCGCCTTCAAACCGGGTGAGACCTTCGAAGATGTTGCGGTAGACCACGGAATCGATGGCCTGCGCGGCGGCGCTGGTCGGGTCCAGATGCGGCGGCTCCAGCTGCATGGCGATGGTGACGCTGTCCTTGGCCCAGGCGCTGCCAGCCATCAACGCACATGCGGATCCTGCCGCCAGAACAAATGATCTCAACGCCATCTCAATCTCCCTGAATTGCATGCTGCGCCTGTTTGCGGCGCCTATTGGAAACGAGTTTCCCGTTTTCCCGTGCGTAATCAAGACCAGAGAGACATTTCGTCCACTGGAAGCGCGCCGCGGAACTTGTTAGGTCGTGCGCAGTGTGAACAGCGGGTAGAAAGCCATGAGCGCGACAGCCAAGAAACAGGCCCCGAACGCCGAAGACATCCGCGCCCGCAAGGGCGGCACGCCGCTGGTCAGCCTCACGGCCTATACCACGCCAATGGCGCAGATGATGGACAGCCATTGCGATTTCGTGCTGGTGGGCGACAGCGTCGGCATGGTGCTGCACGGGCTGCCCTCGACGCTGGGCGTCACCCTGGAGATGATGATCCTGCACGGGCAAGCGGTGGCGCGCGGTCTGTCCCGTGCGATGATGGTGATCGACATGCCCTTTGGCAGCTACGAGGAAGGCCCGGCGCAGGCGTTCCGCAATGCGGCGCGGTTGATGGCGGAAACCGGCGCCGGCGCGGTCAAGCTGGAAGGCGGCGTGGAGATGGCCGAGACCATTCGCTTTCTGGTCAGGCGCGGCATCCCGGTGATGGCGCATATCGGCCTGACGCCGCAGTCGGTGAACACGCTGGGGGGCTACAAGGTACAGGGCCGCGACGCGCAGGCCGAAGCGGTGCTGGCTGACGCCCGCGCGGTGGCTGATGCGGGCGCGTTCTCTGTCGTTCTGGAAAAGGTGCCGCAGGGACTGGCCGATCAGATCACCGCCGAAGTGGCCATCCCCACCATCGGCATCGGCGCCAGCGCCGGTTGCGACGGGCAGATCCTGGTGGTGGACGACATGCTGGGCGTGTTCACCGCGTTCAAACCGAAGTTCGTGAAACGCTACGCCGATCTTGGGGCCGCAGCGGAAGCGGCGATTGCCGAATATGCGGCGGAGGTGCGCGCCCGCAGCTTCCCGGCCGATGAACACGTTTTTGCCGACCAAGCCCCCTCCAAAGGATGACGTCCCCGATGACTGCCCCGATTCTGCGCCGCCTGGCGGAGCTGCGCGCCAAAACCGCCGCCTGGCGCCGCGCCGGCGAAACCATTGCCGTGGTGCCCACCATGGGTGCGTTGCATGCCGGTCACCTGTCGCTGGTCGACGCTGCCCGAAATGCCTGCGACCGGGTGATTGTCACCATCTTCGTGAACCCTAAACAGTTCAACAGCCCCGAAGATCTGGCCAACTATCCCCGGACTGAGCACGCGGACGCCGCCAAGCTCACCCCCTTTGGCGTTGACGTGATCTACGTGCCCGACCCGGACCAGATCTATCCCGAAGGATTCGCCAGCACAGTCTCGGTCAGCGGCAGCGTCACCGATGTGATGGAAGGCCCCTTTCGGCCCGGCCATTTCGACGGGGTCGCCACGGTGGTGGCCAAGCTGTTCCTGCAAACCAGCGCCGACAAGGCGTTCTTTGGCCAGAAAGATTACCAGCAGCTGATGGTCGTCACCCGCATGGCCCGTGATCTGGATATCCCGATTGAAGTGATCGGCTGTCCAACCGTGCGCGAGGCCTCGGGACTGGCGATGTCGTCGCGCAACCTGCGTCTGCCGGAGGCCGCCAAGACACAGGCGGCCCAGCTTTATGCCGCGATGCAGGCCGCGGCGGCCGGCGCCGCGGCAGGCCAGCCTTGGCCCGCGCTGGAGGCCGCCGCGCGTCAGCAACTGGCGGAAGCAGGATTTGGCGACGTCGAATACTTCGACCTGCGCTGTGCCCGGAACCTCGAGGCGCTGGAAACCCCCAGCCGTCCGGCCCGGCTGCTGACAGCCGCCTGGCTGGGCGACATCCGCCTGATCGACAATATCGAAGTACCAGAACTAATTGTTTAGTATGGGCTGGTAGCGATACCGGCTTTGCGTTTATGGTCTCCGGTCAGAGGAGACTGGAGGGGGCAGAAGATGACCTATATTTTGGCAATTGATCAGGGCACCACATCGACCCGCGCAATTCTGTTTGATGCGGATATGCAGGTGGCCGGAACCGCGCAGCAGGAATTCACCCAGCACTATCCGCAGGCGGGCTGGGTGGAACACGATCCAGAGGACATCTGGGACAGCACCCTGGCCGTCTGCCGCCAGGTCATGGCAGAGCTTGAGGTCTCGGCCGCGGATATCGCCGGCATCGGCATCACCAACCAGCGCGAAACCACGGTGGTTTGGGACAAGACCACCGGCAAGGCGATCCACAACGCCATCGTCTGGCAGGACCGCCGCACCGCCGCCATCTGCGAGGAGCTGCGGGCCGCGGGACATGCGGACATGGTCGCCGACCGCACCGGGCTGCTGCTGGATCCGTATTTTTCCGGCACCAAGGTGAAATGGATCCTCGACACCGTCAAGGGCGCCCGCGACCGCGCCGCCGCGGGGGAGCTGCTGTTTGGCACCATCGACAGTTTCCTGATCTGGCGGCTGACCGGCGGTGCGGCGCATGTGACCGACGCCACGAATGCCGCCCGCACCCTGATGTATGACATCCGCAAGGGCCGCTGGAGCCGCACCATCAGCGATCTTTTGGAGGTGCCGCAGCAGATGCTGCCCGAGGTCAAGGACTGTGCCGCTGATTTCGGCACCACCAAGGCGGACATCCTGGGCGGGGAGATACCGATACTGGGCGTCGCGGGCGACCAGCAGGCGGCCACGATCGGCCAGGCCTGTTTCACGCCCGGGATGATGAAATCCACTTACGGAACCGGCTGCTTTGCATTGCTGAACACGGGGGATGCGCCGGTGGTGTCAAAGAACCGCATGCTGACCACCATCGCCTATCAGCTGGACGGCAAACCGACCTATGCGCTGGAAGGATCGATCTTCATTGCCGGGGCCGCCGTGCAATGGCTGCGTGACGGGCTGGGGATCATCGGCAAGGCGTCGGAAAGCGGCGTGCTGGCCGAAAAGGCGGATCCGGGGCAGGACGTGATCCTAGTGCCCGCGTTCACCGGCCTCGGCGCGCCATATTGGCAGCCGGATTGCCGTGGCGGCATGTTTGGCCTGACCCGCAACTCTGGCCCGGCGGAATTTGCCCGCGCCGCGCTGCAAAGCGTCGCCTACCAGACCCGCGACCTGTATGAAGCGATGCGCGCCGACTGGGAGGATGACACCCACCACACCGTCACCCTGCGCGTGGATGGCGGCATGAGCGCCAGCGACTGGACCATGCAGAGCCTGTCGGACATTCTCGGCGCCGCCGTCGACCGGCCGGTGATGCAGGAGACCACGGCGCTGGGCGCCGCCTGGCTGGCGGGCATGCGGGCCGGGGTCTATCCGGACCAGGATGGTTTTGCCGAAACCTGGAGACTGGACCGCGAGTTCACCCCGAACATCCAGCCGGAGATGCGCGAAGCGGCCTATGGGCGCTGGAAACGCGCTGTGCAAGCGGTGATCGGCGTCTGAACCCGCGGGGCAGGGCGGCGGGCGTGCGCTCCCGCCTGCTCCGGCGCCTTCCTGGCAGAATGCCCCTCGCAGTTGGGCGTGGCGCCGCGCTTCGCGCGGCGCTGGTTTTCTGCCGAGAAGCGGTTCAAGGGCAGGTCTGCCCATGAACGCGCCATCCCCAGTGTGTGTCCGCCCATCGCCGCCTCAAGGGTCAACCGTGCCTGCGGCACGGCGGCGATGCCGCCCTTGACCCGTCGCTGGCCGGGGCGGCGTCAGCCCACCTGCGCGCCTGGGGCGATGGTCGGGGGGCGGGCGTTCAGCTCTTCGATGGAGAAGCCGGCGATGGATTTATAGCGCGCCGCATGGGCCGCTAGTTCGGCGGTGGGGATCACCTCGTCGATCTGCTCAAAGCACCCGCCGCAGAGATCCTCAACCCGTTGCAGCACCGCATCCGGCCCGCCGCCCGCCCGGTTGGCGCGGCCCACCGCCGTGGCCAGCGGGCGCACGGCGGCTTCATAAGCCTCCAGCGCCGTCGGGCTGAGCCCATGCGCCAGCAGCTGCGCGCCGATCACCCGCGCGTCGACAATCGCCTGGCTGGCACCGTTGGAGCCAATCGGATAGGTCGGATGCGCCGCATCCCCCATCAGCGTCACGCGGCCAAGGGTCCAGCGTGCCAGCGGGTCGCGGTCCACCATCGGATACTCATAAACCACCTCGGCGCCGCGGATCAGCGCGGGCACATCGATCCAGTCGAACTGCCAGGATTCGAAATCCGGCAGGAACTCGGTGATGTCAGCTGGGCGGTTCCAGTCCTCCCGTCGCCAAGGAGAGGCGGGATCAAAGCTCTTTTCCGCGATCCAGTTCATTGTCACCAGCCCGTCGCCATCCGGAGCCGAGATCGGATAGGCCACCAGTCGCAGCTGGTCGTGGCCAATCATCGCCATGGCGCGCCCGCACTTGAACTCTGGCGCGCGGGTGGTGGCACGCCACAGGATGCGGCCGTTCCAGATCGGCGCGCCCTCATCCGGGACCATCTGCGCACGCAGGGCCGAATGGATGCCGTCTGCCGCGATCACCAGTGCGCCCTCGGCCCGCTGCCCACCCTCCAGCAGCACCGACGCGCCCGTGTGGGTGGTGTTAAACCCAACCGCCCGACGGCCGGTGGTGATGCAGCCCGGTCCGGCACGGTCCAACAGCGTGCGGTACAGCATCATCTGCAATGCGCCGCGATGCACCGAGTATTGCGGCCACGCATAGCCCGCATCGCGCCCGCGCGGCTCTTCCCAGATGGTGCGGCCCAACTTGCTGTAGAAGCCCAGCTGCCGTGTCCGCACCCCAATGGCCTCCAGCTGGGTCTCCAAGCCGAGGTCCAACAGTTCCCGCACCGCATTGGGTTGCAGATTGATGCCCACACCCATCGGCCGGAGCTGCGCCGTGGCCTCATAGATGTGAAACGGCACCCCGATCTGATGCAGGGTCAGCCCCAGGGTCAGCCCGGCGATGCCGCCGCCGGCGATGAGGATGGACATGATAAGTATACTCCCTATTTGTCACGACACAGAACCACAGCCCGCCGCATGGGGCAAGGTCAAAGATGCGTGACGATAAAACGGGGAAGCTAGCGCCGACCGGCGATGATCAGGTCCGGGCCAAAAATCACATCGGCGTAGCTGTGCAGGTAGATCTTCAGCCACGGGGTGAACCGCTCGGGGTGACGGCTGACCTCGGCGAGCAGGTCGTGATAGTCGACCCAACGGGTCTCCATGACCTCCGCCGGGTTCGGAGCAACGCGCAACGGGCGATGCACATGGGCGAGGAACACGTCCACCGCCTCATGTTCGATCAGACCGTTGCCGACGTCAGCCCGGTATTCCAGATGATGCCGGAACTCGGGGTAAAGCCCGGTGATGCCCAGCTCCTCACGCATCCGCCGCACCGCGCAGGCCGAGGGCTGCTCGTCCCACATCGGATGGGTGCAGCAGGTGTTCGCCCACAGGCCCGGCGTGTGGTATTTGCCCATCGCCCGCCGCTGCATCAGGATTTCCACGCCTTTGACCACAAAGACGGAGACCGCCTTGTGTTTCAGCCCGCGTTCATGCGCGGCCAGTTTGTCCACCGGTGTCAATTCGCCGTTCACCCAGGCGGGGATCTTGTGGCTCATGCTGTGTCCGTGACGGTTGCGTCGGCGCGGCTGTTTGCAGGACAGCCTGGTCCTTACCGCTAACGCCGAAGGGTTACGAAAGCAATTACGCGAAAAGCCGCGGCGAAAATGCCGCGGCTCTGGGGCATGTCTGCCGCAGGCAGCTGCTTACTCGGAGGGCGCCGTGGTGGTTTCCTCAGCGGCCTCGGCCTCTGCTGCTGCGTCCACCGGGGCCTCTGCCGCAGCGGGACCGTGGCTGGCCAGGAAGGCATAGATGTCCTCGCCGCCCTTTTTCAGGCGGAACGACATTTTCGACTTGGCCTTGGAGTTGCCGGTCTCAGCACGCAGGAACTTGCGCGGATCGGCAGTATAGGCGACGAAATTCTCTTCGTCCCAGACCAGACCTGCCTCACCGGCGGCAACCAGGTCCTTGCCGTATTTGAACCCCTCGACGGTGCCCGCCGTGCGGCCCGCAATCCCCCACAGGTTGGGGCCGGTCTTGCCGCCCTTGACGATCACCTCGCCCGCGTCTGAGGTGACGGTGTGGCAGGCCTTGCATTTGTTGAACCCTTTTTCCCCCTTGGCCGGGTCGCCCGCGGCAAGGGCAGGGGCAGCGAGAAGGCCGAGAATGACGGCGGTTGCGAGAGGTTTCATCGTGCTTGCTCCAGTTCTGAGTTGGCAGGTCTGACTCATGGTCCAATCGCCCGCAGTGTCAACGGGCAGTTTGACGCGCACCAGGCGCGGCGCATGGCCCGCCCAAGGGGTCAGCGGGCGGTTTCGAACATGCAGGGCAGGATGTCGCCGGGTTCGGGCCGCGCCAGCCAGACCGCGCGGGCAATCGCCCGGCTGAGACATAGCGCCGCGGCATGGGCGATTGTCCCCAGCTCTGCCGGATCCGCCAATGGCCGGGCACTGGTGCTGGCGGCAAAGACCAGATCGCCGTCACCGGGCATATGGGCGGGCACGATGGCGCGGCCGATGCCGTCATGGGCGGCGCTGGCCATGCGCTGGCACTGCGCCTTGGTCAGATCCGCGTCGGTGGCGACAATGGCGATGGTGGTATTGGCGCGCTCCTCAGGCAGCACTGCCCCCTGCGCCAGCTGCTGCATCGCCTCCATCCGGCGGCTGTCGAGGCACCGGCCCAGCCCGGCCGCGGTCTCCACCCCCAGCCCGCCGAATTCATCGCCGATCTCATAAGGCGCGGCCCAGAAATGGCGCTCGCCCGGTGTGGTCACGGCCCCCATCGGGTTGGCCGCAACCAGAGCGCCGACCGTGACGCCGCTGTCCAGCACCAGCGAGGCTGAGCCTAGCCCGCCCTTGACCATGGCCGTCAGCGCACCACACCCGGCACCGGCTGTGCCGAGGGCAAAGTCCTCCGCGGCGGTTTCAAACGCGGTTCGCCCCAACGCGGCATAGGGGTTCCGGGTCCAGTCCTTGTCTCCGCCATTCAGCAGATCGAACAGAATTGCCCCCGGCACCAGCGGCACCCGTGCGGGGCCCACCGCAAAGCCCCGCCCCTGCGCCCGCAGCGCATCCATGACGCCGGAGCAGGCCTCCAACCCGAAGGCAGAGCCGCCCGACAGCACCAGCGCGTCGATCTGTGCCACCGATTTGTCCGGCGCCAGCAGGTCGGTCTCGCGGCTGCCGGGGGCGCCGCCCAATACCTTTACCGAGGCCGTGAAGGGCTGGTCGGCGGTCAGCACCGTAGCGCCGGATTTCAGTACGCTGTCCTGCGCATTGCCGACCCGCAGGCCGGGCACGTCGGTGATCAGATTTCTGCGGCCAGGGATCATTTCTAAAGGTCCTTGTTCCTAAACAGTGCGCCTGAGCGCGCGGCCTCCGGCGGAAGGATTATTCGGAAAGATGAAGCAGGTGCTCAGATGCGGCGGCTGCTGGTGACCATGCTGGCCTCTTTGCCTGCCAGCCGCATGGTTTTCCTCCCGAATATTTTGCGGGCAGGATGCGCCGGTGCGGCGGCGGGTGCAATCAGAAGTCAATCGGGATCAATTTTTCCGCGCGACGATTTCAGCGCACCGCGCTGTTTCTTGGCATCCAGACGACGGCGGACGGAGCCGCGGGTGGGTTTGGTGGCGATGCGGCGTTTGGGGGCAACCAGCGCCTTGCGGATCAGCTCGGCCAGCCGATCGCGGACGATTTCGCGGTTGCGCTGCTGTGATCGGGTCTCGTCACATTGCAGGATGATGGCACCGTCCTTGGTCCAGCGCCGCCCCGCCAGCCGTTTCAGCCGCGATTTCACCGCCGGAGACAGCGCCGGTGCGCGGGCGGCTTCGAACCGCAGCTCAACCGCGGTGGCGACCTTGTTCACGTTCTGCCCGCCAGGGCCAGAGGCGCGCACGAAGCTCTCGGTCATTTCCCAGTCTTGCAGGGTGATCTGGTCGTTGATGCGGATCATGGGCTCTTTATGACCCGGGCCGTCAGAAATCGAAAGGGCTGTTCCCACACGCGGGAACAGCCCTTCGAGATGATAGGAGGTGCACCGGTTAGGTCCGCACCAATTCAGTGGTCTATACGCACCAAGGGCTGCCTTGGCCGCACACCTTCTGAACTGTTCCGGTACTGCTCTCCATGACTTCTCTAGACAATGGGCACCTCCTTTCTGAGTGTTTCGTGTGACCTCAGCCTGCCATAGATTCGGCAGATGTCAAAACAAAATCATGTGGTGGCAGCGCTGAGTTTCCGCACGATGATGCGGAAAGGCACAAGCGCCAGCAGGGCAAGCGACAGTTTCACCATCCAGTCGGCCAGCGCCAGCGAAACCCACAGCGGGGCGATTGGGCCATTGCCCAGAAGTGGCAGCATCTCAGTGGCCCAGGACACGTCGTTGCCTGGCTCCAGCCAGCTGAGCGTGCCGGAAAAGGCGATGGTGAAGAACAGCGCGGTGTCAACCGAGGACCCCACCAGCGTCGAGGCCAGCGGCGCGCGCCACCATTTGCCGGTCCGCAGGGCGGAGAACACGGCCACATCCAGCATTTGCGCGGTCAGGAAGGCGAGGCCGGAGCCAAGCGCGATACGCAGGGTCACGGCCGGGTAGGTGTAGCCATCGCCCTGCAGCATGATCTGGGTGCCGATCAGCGAGCAGATGACCCCGACGACAAAGCCGACGGCGACGATCCGCCGCGCCGCGGCGGCGCCATAGACGCGGTTCATCACATCGGTGACGAGAAAGGCAATTGGATAGGTGAAGGCGCCCCAGGTCAGCCATTGGCCGTACAGGAATTGCACCAGGATGTTGGAGGCCACAACAACGGCGGCCATGGCAAGAATGCCGGGAAGGTATACGCGGGTCATTTTGGATCCGTTTTTTATACAAGGTCGCGGAGACTTGTTCCGCCGGAGCGAAAGACTGGCCCATCTAACCGGGATGGCCGTTCGTGGCAAGGAGTTCGTATGGTCAGGATGGCGGCGGCGCGGCTCCCGCCCACGCGGGTGCATCTGGCGATACACCCTGTGTGGTTGGGCCGGGCGCCGCTGGCGCGGCGCGGTTGCATCAGGGGTCAGCGTGGCAGCGCGTATTCGACCAGCTCAGTGCGTTGCAATGGCAGAAAATTATCATCTGACACCATGGTTGCGCGCAGCCCGCCATCCGTCGCGCGCCAGACTGACAGCCCCTCCAGGTTATCGTGGGTGCCGGCGCGGGTTTGCAGCAGCGTCACCTCGTTTACCGGGCCAGTCGCGGTGATGTCCCAGCGGCGCAGGCGGCTGCGAAACCCCAGAAAGGACAGGTCGCGTTCCAGCAGGTAGAATCGCCCGTCGGGACCAAAATCCGCATCCACCGGGAGGAAGCCGTCGCGCGGAGGCAGGCTGAAGGGGCGTGACCAGCGCCGCCCGTTCCAGCGCCAGACCGGGATCTGCCCGTGTTTGTCCAGCGCCCGTTCCGGCAGTGTATATAGGTGGCCACGCCGGTCGATGGCCAGGGTCTCCAGCGATTTGTTGCGCGGCAACCCGCGAAAGGCTTTTGGCCGCGGCAGAACCTTGGCGCGGTCCTGCGGGTGCCGGTAGCGCGCCACCCGCGCAGAACCTTCAAACGAGATATAGTGGGTTCCGTCCGCAGCCACCGCCAGCCCTTCGCTGTCGCCGTGACGGCCGCGCAGCGCCTTGCCTGTGGCCGCTCGCAGCGGATGCACCGACGCCACCTTAATGTCGGCAATCTGCCCGCCGCGGCGGCTGATGCGGCCAGTGACCAGGGTGGCCCGGTCGCTGAGCACCGTCAGCGCCTGGCCGTCGCCGCCCAGGTTCAGTGCCGAAAAACCGCCGAACCACGGCTGGCTCAGATGCCAGCTGTAGCTGCCCAGATGCTGGGCCCCTTGCGCCGCGGCCTCTGCGGGACGCTTGGCGGCATAGGCGGCGGCCGCCAGCCCGGCAGCGGCCAGCAGCGGCAGGATCAGTTTGATTGAAGTACGGCGGCGCATTGCTGGGGCAGGTCCGACAGGGTGTGGTCGCGTCTCGGTCTAGGCTTTGGCGCGTTGGGGTCAACCGGTTTCGGCGGCTGAGGATTCAGAATGTTGGCAACCCACTGCCGCGCCTCGGCGCAGCCATCGCCCTTGGGCGGAGCAGCTTGATCCACACAGCCGCGGGCCCCGCGGGGGCAGTTCAGCCGCACGTGGAAGTGATAGTGATGCCCCCACCAGGGGCGGATCTTGCGCAGCCAGCGGCGGCTGCCCTTTTCGTCATTGCACATCTGTACCTTGGCCCCGGGAAAGACAAAGATCCGCGCCACCCGGCGGTCCTTGGCCGCCGCTTTCAGGATCTCGTGATGGGCGCGGGTCCAGCTGCTGTTCACATAGGCGCCCTTGGCGCGGCGCATCGAGATTGAGGAAATATTCTCTCGCGCGCTGCGGCTCAGGTTCAGCCGGTCGGCGGGGCGCATCCAGATGTCTATGTCCAGCCCGATCTGGTGGCTGCGGTGGCCCGACAGCATCGGCCCACCGCGCGGCTGGCTGATGTCGCCGATATAAAGCCCGTTCCAGCCGCGCTGCCGGGCAGCGACGCGGCTCAGATCCTTGATGAAGTCGATCGCTTCCGGGTGACCCCAGTTGCGGTTGCGGCTGAGCCGCATGGCTTGCCAGGTGGGGCCGGTCTCCGGAAGTTGCACGGCGCCGGCCACACAGCCCTTGGCGTAGGAGCCAAAGGGCGCAGGCCGCTGCTGCGAGGCGCTGGGCTTGGCGCCGAACAGCGCCTTGGCGGGGGTCTGCGCGCTTGCCGGTAGCAGAAACCCGATCACCGACAGACAGATGGCAAGTAACAGTTTCACCCTTGGTCTCCTTCTGTATTTACCCAGAACAACAGCAACAGCCCGGCGGCAAACAGCCCGATCACCGGGGTGATCCCCAGCCGCGCGCTGCCGGTCACGGTGGTCGCGATGCCGATCAGCGCCGGCGCGAGAAAGGCGGTGGCCCGGCCCGACAGACCATACAGGCCGAAACTCTCGGTCGCCTTCAGCGGATCGGTATGGCGCACCATCAGGCTGCGGCTGGCCGATTGCAGGATACCGCCGAAGCCGCCGATCAGCACGCCACAGCCAAAGAACACCGCGTCCGGCAGCTGTGACCCTGCGGGCAGGGCGATGCCGAAGATCTGCGTCCGCGACATGCTGACGATGGTCAGGCAGACCAGGCTCAGCACCAGGATCGAAAGGATGATCACCGGCTTGGGACCAAAGCGCCGGTCCGCCTTGCCGCCCAGCCAGCAGAACACCGTCGCCGCCAGCGCCGCGACGATTCCGAACACGCCGATCAGGGTGATTTGCCAGCCCAGCACCAGCTTGGCATAGACGCCGCCAAAACCATAGAGCCCGTTCAGCGCATCGCGGTACAGCATCGAGGAGCCGAGGTAGCTGGCCAGGCTGACGCGATTGCGCAGGTTGCGGACTGAGCGCAGCACCAGCGCCACAGCCGCCGCCACTGTGCCCCGCTGCCCGGTGGCGCTGCCCTCGCGCACCCACACGAAATAGGGCACCATGAAGATTGCGAACCACAGCGCCGTGAACGGCCCCACCGCGCGGGTGCCTTCACGCGCGGCGGCATCCAGCCCGAACAGCGGGTCAAGCCCGATCAGCGTCTTGCCGTCGGCCTGTTCGACAAACAGCAACAGCATGACGAACAGCGACAGCACCCCGCCGAGATAGCCGAAGGCATAGCCCGAGCCGGAAACATCGCCCACATCCTCGCGGCTGGCCAGCGACGGCAATTGCGCGTTGACAAAGATCAGCGCAAATTCCGCGCCGATAAAACCCAGACCAAAGCTGACCAGCATCCACCACAGGTTGCCACCCGATGGATCCATGAACCACAGACCGGCCGCGCCCAGCACATACATGACGGAAAACACCGCGATCCACGGCCGCCGCCGCCCGGAAATATCCGCCAGCGCCCCCATGAAGGGCGCGCCGAGGCCGATAAGAAGCCCGGTCACCGTCAGACACAGCGACCAAACGGTCTGCGCCTGAGCGTTTGCAGCTGTCTGTTCCAGCCCCTGGTCAACAAAGTAGCCCGCTGCCACGGCCGCGAAAAACGGGCCAAAGACAAAGGTCACCAGCAGCGTGTGATAGGGTTGGCTGGCCCAGTCAAAGAACCACCACCCCCAGATCCGCTTGCGCGTGGATATCTGCTGCATGCCCGGCCTCTTGTTATAGTTGACCTCAGGTATGGCAGCCGGGCAGGGGGTCAGGCAAGCCCGTCCTGCATCGGCGGCCAGGGCCGGCCGGCATCTGCCACACACCAGTCGCGGATCCATTCCGGCAGCTCGGGCGAGGGCGTATCCGCCTGCCCCAGCACCGCCAGCACGCGGGCGGGCGGCACGATGCCATTGCGGTCCGTCACCGCGGTGCGCAGCATCACATGGCTGGCGCAGTCGCCGTTTTTTTTCCACATGGATTGCTCGACATAGATGAACTTGTCATCCCAGCCCGCGGCGCGGCTGCGCATCTCGAATTTCTCGAAACCGCGGATGCGGCGGCGATAGCGCACCGACGACCCCGCCACCGTCAGCCCCCAGCGGTTCTTCTTCAGCGCGCCAATCAGCCCGGCCCGCTGCGCCAGCATGGTGCGGCCCAGATCATAGAGCGTCATGGTGCGGCCGTTGTTCAGCTCCATCCACATATCCAGATCCCAGGGCCAGCAGATATGGTGCGAGACATGCAGTCCGGTGATCGGCAGCGGCGCCATACGGCTGGCCAGAAGAGTGTCCTTGATCAGGCGGAAAATCGGGTACATCGCACGGCGCTCCTTGGTGAGATGTATCCGTGATGCCACCCGTTTACAGCCCGTCAACCGCAACCTTGCGGAACCCTTGCACATTTTGCGCTGTCTGCTTACCTGTGTGGCTGTTCGAATAAGGAAATATCAGATGGTCTCGCTGTTCCAAATCCTGATGCTGATCCTGGACATCGTCTGGTTCTTCATCATCGCCCATGTCATCATGAGCTGGCTTATCAACTTTCAGGTGCTGAACCTGCAGCAGCAGCTGGTCGGGCAAATCTGGTACGGGTTGAACCGGATGCTGGAACCGCTTTATGCGCCGGTGCGCCGGATCCTGCCCAACATGGGCGGTATCGACCTGGCGCCGCTTGTGGTGCTGATCGCGGTCTACGCGCTGCGCATCATTCTGGTGAACAACGTCGCGGCGTTCTACTGACACTTCGCAGTTGACGTACCACCCGGCCGATAGGCCGGGCAGCGCCCGACCCGCCCCCCGCGGGGCGGGCGCTTCGCTTCCCACCCCATCGGGCCGGGCGCTGCCCTTGGCGGAAGTGGTTAGCGCCGATGCCTTGCCCTCCCCCCTTGCCGCCCCATGCCTCCTGTGGGATTGTGCCTGCCAGACGAGCAGACACCAGCACCACGAGGCCACCCGCCCCCATGACAGCCACCGCAGCCCTGCCAGGCGCGTCCCCGATCCTGCGCGAGATCTTCGGCTTTGACGCCTTCCGCCCCGGCCAGGAGGAGATCGTCGACGCCGTGACCGCGGGTGAAAACGTGCTGGCGATCATGCCGACCGGCGGCGGCAAATCCCTGTGCTTCCAGCTGCCTGCTCTGCTGCGCGAGGGCGTCACCGTGGTGATCTCGCCACTGATTGCGCTGATGCGCGATCAGGTCCGCGCCCTGCAGGAGGCGGGTGTCACTGCCGGTGCGCTCACCTCCGGCAATACGGACGAGGAAACCGAAGCCGTCTGGCAGGCGATCGAGGCGGGGCAGCTGAAACTCCTGTACATGGCGCCCGAGCGGCTCGCCTCGGGGGCGGCCATGGGCATGCTGCGCCGCATCGGTGTCAGCCTGATCGCGGTGGACGAGGCCCATTGCGTCAGCCAATGGGGCCATGACTTCCGCCCCGATTACCTGCGCATTGGTGAGCTGCGCCGCGCGCTGGATGTGCCGTTGGCCGCCTTCACCGCGACAGCAGACCAGGAAACGCAGCAGGAAATCGTTGAAAAACTGTTTGACGGTGAGGCCCCCCGCAGTTTCCTGCGCGGCTTTGACCGGCCCAACATCCACCTGGCCTTCGCCGCCAAGGACAGCCCGCGCCGCCAAATCCTGGAATTTGCCGCCGCGCGAAAGGGCCAGTCGGGCATCGTCTACTGCGGCACCCGCGCCAAGACCGAGGCGCTGGCGGCCGCCCTGCGCGAAGACGGGCATTCCGCCTGTTTCTACCACGGCGGCATGGAGGCCGAGGACCGCCGCATCGTCGAGACGCGTTTCGCGCGCGAGGACGGTTTGATCGTGGTGGCCACCGTCGCCTTTGGCATGGGCATCGACAAGCCCGACATCCGCTGGGTTGCTCACGCCGACCTGCCGAAATCCATTGAGGCTTACTATCAGGAAATCGGCCGCGCTGGCCGCGATGGCGCGCCTGCCGAAACCCTGACGCTGTTCGGCCCCGATGACATCCGCCTGCGCCGCACCCAGGTGGACGAGGGTCTCGCCCCGCCGGAACGTCGCGCCGCCGATCACGCCCGGCTGAACGCCCTCTTGGGGCTGGCCGAGGCGCTGCACTGTCGCCGCCAGAAACTGCTGGGCTATTTCGGCGAAGAGGCCGAGCCCTGCGGCAATTGCGACCTGTGTGACACCCCGGCGGATGTCTTTGACGGCACCACCGTGGTGCGCAAGGCGCTCTCGGCGGTCCTGCGCACGGAAGAGTGGTTCGGCTCTGGCCATCTGATCGACATTCTTCTTGGCGCCGACAACGAGCGCATTCGGGCCAAACGCCACGATCAGCTGTCCGTCTATGGCTGTGGCAAGGAATTTGGCAAACGCCAGTGGCAGGCGGTGTTTCGCCAGATGATGGGCCACGACCTGTTGCGCCCCGATCCCGAACGCCACGGTGCGCTGCGTTTTACCGAAGCGGCGCTGCCGATCCTGCGTGGCGAACAGTCGATTGAGCTGCGCCGCGACACCATCAAATCCGCCGACCGCCGCCCGGCGGTCAAGACGCTGGTGTCAGAGGAAGACGCGCCGCTCCTGTCCGCGCTCAAGGCCAAGCGCCGCGCACTGGCCGAGGCGCAGAAAGTGCCGGCCTATGTGATCTTCCCCGACCGCACCCTGATCGAAATGGCGGAGATGCGCCCCGAAACGCTCGACCAGTTGGCCCGCATCAGCGGTGTCGGCGCCAAGAAGCTGGAGCGCTACGGCGATGATTTCCTGTCCGTGATAACCGGCGCGGCCGAGCAGCTGCACCCGGCGCGGCGCAAATTGGCCGGGCGCGAGGCGGGATCCGCCTACGACCGGCTTCTGGAGGTGCAGGCGCAGCTGGCCCGCGGTGAATGCGGCACGCTGAAACCGCTGACCTGCTCTGCCTCGCTTCTGGCCAAGGTGGCGCAGATGCGCCCCGATGACGAGGCCGGGCTGACCCGGCTGCTGGGAGAGCGCCGCGCGGAACGTTTCGCATCGGCGTTTCTGGACGTCTTGCGCGGCGCGGGATAGGATCGCGCCAAGGACCATAGGGCAGATATTCGGGGGCAGATATGCTGGTAGTGACCTCTCCGGCCAAGAAGCTGGACTGGGCGGAACGGGATCAGGACATGACCTGGCCCGCGCTGCACGACGACGCGGTGGCGCTAGCCGAGGTGGCCCGTGAACTGACCGTGGCAGAGCTGATGAAGCTGATGCACATCAGCCTCGATCTGGCGCAGCTGAACCACACCCGGTTTCAGGAGTGTACCGCCGACCCGGCCACCGCGGCGACCCGCCCGGCGGTGCTGGCTTTTGCCGGCGACACGTATCAGGGGCTGGAAGCATCCTCGCTGGACGCAGAGGAGCTGGCCTGGGCGCAGGACCACCTGCGCATCCTGTCGGGGCTTTACGGCGTGCTGCGGCCGCTGGACGCGATGCAGCCCTACCGGCTTGAGATGGGCTCGCGCCTGAAAAACCCGCGCGGCAAGAACCTGTATGAATATTGGGGCAGCCGGATATCCCAAGCGCTGAACGAACAAGCCGCGGCCACCGGCGCGCAGGTGCTGGTGAACTGCGCCAGCCAGGAATATTTCGGCGCGGTGGATCTGTCGGCGCTGAAATTGCGGGTGGTGACGCCGGTGTTCATGGAAGACAAGAACGGCACCCCCAAGGTGGTGAGCTTTTATGCCAAACGCGCCCGCGGCGCGATGGCGCGTTATATCATCCAGCACCGGTTGACTGACGCGGAAAGCCTGCTGGACTTCGATGCAGGGGGCTATGCCTATCAGCCCGACCTGTCGGCACCGGACAAGCCCGTTTTCCTGCGCCGCGGCTGACGCTGTTCCACCGCGAGGTGCGGCTCCCGCCCGCTCCGCCGCAGTCAGAGAATGCGACGTCCCGGTTGGGCCCGGGAGGGGGGGGGTTTTTGTCTCTTTTTAGTACCCAAACCCCCCCACGAAACTTTCTGTCTCCACA